>BNXB01000001.1 GCA_025999255.1 Bacteroidia bacterium
CGAACTTTTAGAAACAGATGCCGAATTGTTAATGCAAAATTTAATCTCTGAAAATGAGAAACTTAGTAAAATGTTAAATTTTAATTCCTTTAGGCAAGCGGGGTAAAGAAGCTTGCGAAAGTTAAATTAATTTATTAGTATGGAACAATCTTACCATTTTCAATTTTGTGCTTGCCTTCAGGTAAATTCTGTATTTGATTCATAAAATCTTGAATCCTATGAGTTTGATTTTTATCAGAACTTGTATCCATATATTCTGATCCCTCCATTTTTTTATTTCCCGCAGTCCAATCTTTACTATGAGAAAATTGATAAGTTTTAACGTCGTCAACAGCCTTCTGCCGGGTTGGTTGATAGGGTGCAAAATCAGCTTCAAATTCAATTAGGTTTTTGATAAATTCATCTGAATACCCGCCCATTTTCATGCGCTGGATTATAGCCAGTACATATCCTTTCGCGTAAGCAGCGCCCATACTGTGAGTTACAATCTTAATAGTTTCTTTTATATTACCATTGTCGTCAAGAACTTGTTTAAGGATACCATTTAAATCACCCCATCCTTGATTATAACCCATTGTGTGTCGATAAGCAGCATTTCTGTTATTGGGAAAATTTCTCCAACCTCCTACTGAACCGTCTATATATTTAGCGTTAAAATCATTCAGGCGAATCATTACTGAATTGTCAAAACCAATTAAGTAATTTTCTCTTTCCCAATACTTAGACGTTCCTCCGCTTCCGGTATGCATCCCGTTTATAAAAATAACAAGCCTACCATCCCTATCCACTGCATTTACCGGATTGTTCAGGCAATACGCATACGGACTCACCGAATAATACTTTTCCGCCATTGGATCCATGGTTGTAAACCTTCCGATTGCGGGGTCATACATCCTCGCTCCATAATCATACAGGTTTAATCCGTGCATCCTGTCCAACTCTTTCCCGTTGTATTTATACAGTTGAGCGTTCTGACCGGTAGTCGTTCCTTCCCACATTGAAAGACCGAACGGATAGTAATTATTCACTTGCACTGCGGCACCCGAATTGTTCAGAACCACCCGGTTGTTGCCCAAATGATCTTTCAGGTAAAAGAAATAATTGAATGTGTTGCCGTTCTTTTCCATATAACCTTCTTCCGTAAGGATCGTTTTCAGGACATTGTTTTCGTAGATCTTGTTTCCGATATAATCCCGGTTTACGGTTGTTCCTGTCGAAGCCGTGTAATGGCTTGTCCTGAGTTTCACGCCGCTAGCATCGTAAAGATACTCGATCCAATCGCCGGTCTGAAAATCAATCCGTTTCGGCAAATTTAAGAAATTATACTGAATCGAGGAAATCTCCTTGTCCAAATTCTGGGTCAAGTTGCCGTTGGCGTCGTAGGTATATCCCGAGTAGTCCCAGGGACCGTTCTTAAATTCCATGATATCGTAGCCTCCCTGGTCTCCGGAGAAGTCGTGGACATTCTTCACTTTATTCCCGTCATACTCCTGAAACTGAATCTGGTCGAGACTTCCGTAGCTTCCCGACGCTAGTTTTCCGGGCCGGTTGATATGGGTCATGTTCCCGTGCTTGTCATAGCCGAAGTGTTCCCCGTAAGCATTACCCAAATCCGAGAGACCGGTACCTTCCCCATAGGAGGCATTGAGAAGTCGGTTCAAGTCGTCGTAGTGGTAAGTAAAGCCTTTGGTTGTCCCGCTCTGCAAAGGATCTGTCCAGAATGCCGCGCTGATGTTCCCGTTATAATTGGAGGTAGCTCCGTAATGTGGATGGGTCGTATAGCGGATATCCTCGGAAAATTTGTTCCCTGTGATCTTCCGCAGCCATCCGCGGATATTGTATTCCCAGCTGGCCGTTTCCACTTGCCCTGTTGTTTTGGAGACTAGCCGTCCGAGTTCGTCGTAACCCAGCGATGCAAGGATTTTAGCCGTTCCCCCGTTGAGAGTGTGACTGACCTGTGTCAGGCGATCACTGTGGTCATAAGTGTAATCATAGACCTCTTCTACTGTTGCCTGTCCCGGATTGGTGTGCGTAAGTTTCTTCTTCAGGGGCTTGTTGGTGAAGCTGTATGCAAAATACTCGCAATCGGTGCCGTCCAGATGATTCCGGGTTCGTTTCTGGACGACGTTTCCCTTGTGATCGTAATAAAAGGTCGTAACGACTTCATTGTAGGGACTGTCGGCCATCTTGACCAGTGAAGTTGTCAGTAGCCCTTTGGCCGATCCGTACTGACTGTCATACCCGGACATGCCCTGGTACGCTAGACTGCTGTTGTACAGCCAGTCGTAGGTATCGTAGATGTTCACCAGCCGCAATTCTTCGTACTGAGTGGATAACCCGCTGTTATCCGTATAGTTGTACATGCCTGTATTCCCGTACTGTTCCACTATCACCAGGTCTTTGTACTGGGTTTCCAGCTGGGTTCTCGTTGACGAAATGGACTTGATGCCGGAGAGGATTAATCTTCCGAGTTTATCGTACTTATAATATATCCATTTGCTGTTTTCGCGCTGTACCCCATCCTGTGACCAGATTAACCGGTCGGCCCGGTCATAGACGAAATATTGCCAGTCCGTTCCCGGCAATTTTTTCTCCACGCACCGGTTTCGGTGGTCGTAGCGATAGATATACCCGTATTTATCAAGCGCTTCTGCTGTACCATCAGCATCGGCAGCCAAAGGCGGCAGGACGAATGACAAGTTTCCCTGGTCGTCGTAAACGAAGTAGGTATCATGGCACCGGTCGCTTCCTGTTCCGTTTATTTGGCGTTGGAGCGCCACCCGGTCAAGCTTGTCCCGAAACTCGTAAGCGACATGGTTGTTCTCATCGGTCGTTTTTGTAACATAAAGCTGGTTGGAGGCACAATTCCCGTTCTTGACCAGGGTTTTCACCAATCCGGTTCCGGTAGCCCGGTAATCTCCGCAAACCAGCTCAATATTACCGGAAGCGATGTTGGTGAGGAATTCGGTTTTGACCGAACGATCGCTGTTCCTCCATTCCCCGCCTGGACCGTAGTGTTGCATTATCCTGTTCAGGGGAGAGGTTTCGAAGATATTTTCCGAATATGCAGGAGCGTCGAAATAGCCGCTTTCGTTTTTATAAAAATCTGATGCGCCATACTGTCCGTTGTAAGTACCGTCGTTTTTGTTGACTTTAATTGGTAACCAGGATTTCCATTCCCTTCCAAAAGCATCATATTCGATCCTGGAAATGATATCCTTTTGCTGCGGTGACGCCTGTTTCCGGACGTTTTCTTCAAAACGGCCAAGACCGTCGTAATATTGTACGACATCCATACTCTGGGATCCGGAGCTATTTTTCATGATCCTGGTCCGGATGTAGTTATGATTTGCGCTCTGGGCGTTGCTCAACGTCGGTAAACCACAAAGGGCTATCAGAACACTGAAAATAATACGTCTCATAATGTACATCATTTATTTTTACTGTTTAATTATCACTTTCCGTTCACTTTTTTCTCCGGCCTGAATTTTAAGGATATAACTACCCCTACCAAACCGGCTCATATTCACCGTTTCAACAGCGCTTTCTCCCTGTACCGGAAAACTCCGGCGGTACAGTATCTGTCCCTGAAGGTTGTATAGGGATACTTCGACCGGTTCCGGACGAGATAGCTGCACACTGACTTGCAAGTCGCTCACTACCGGATTGGGATAAATCTTTACCGTAAAACCACCGGCAACGGTAATGTTTTCATTCCCTGCCGGATACTCCATGTTCTGTACGACTGATTTTTTATTCCGGAGAGCCAGGTTGGCCGTATCTTCAGGTAATCCTTCCTGGTCAATGGGATGGAAGACATAAGTGTTTTCCGATAGCAAGGAAACATTGTCTCCGGATACCCTTTGTACGCTTTCCGTTTCCAGTACCGGATACCGGCTTCCTTCCGCATACCAGCGGTAGGTTTCGGTAATGGTATAAACCGTATCCTGTTTCACACGCAGGAGGATGTCGCTATAAGCGGTCGTGATTTCCCCGGGTGTGTCCAGGTCGAATTTTTCCAGCCGGACAAGATGTTTGGGGTCTTCATACCCGTCCAACAAAAGGGAGTCGCCGGCAACCCGGTAATGCCGTAAGGAACTTTCAACATTACCGGAGAATCGCCTGCACGGGGCAGGTTCCGTCCGGTCTCCAATACGGAAGAATCTCCGTCGGAACCGTTTTTTGTGACTACAACACTTTTCCGGGGTTCTTCCCCCCATTTTTCCATGAACTCTAACCGGGAGTGTTTTTTCTCCTGCGCCCGGATTCCGAGGAAACAGGAAAGATATAGGAGAAAAAAAAGTAAGAAAATGAATTTTGTTCTCATACTGTTTGTTTTTTAATAAATGAATAAAAAGTGTTGCAACACGGAAGCAAAGTTAGATGAACTAAAAGGTTATCGCCAAGAAAAACGCCCTCCAACCGATAGACAAACTGAAGTATTAAATAATTCATAAATAACCATAAGTCAATTGATTAAAAAATTCAAGTAAAAAAAGTGATAGACATCCGATAGACAAGGTTTTTATTCCCCGCAAAAATCCGTCAGGAATTGATTGAAATAGACCGGATATATGTTTATATTTGCTATTATATTTTGATTTATGGAAAAGAAAAAATTGCTATTTGTTTGTCTCGGTAACATCTGTCGCTCACCGGCCGCAGAAGGAATTATGAAAAAGAAAGTGAAAGAGGCCGGACTGGAAAATTTCATCGAAGTCGATTCGGCCGGAATAACCGGTTATCATGAAGGAGAACTACCGGATCAACGGATGAGGGCATATGCCGCACGCAGGGGATATGAGCTTACTTCCCGATCAAGACCGGTAAAATACAATGATTTTTTGGAATTTGATCTGATTATCGGAATGGATGATTCCAATATCCGTCACCTGATGCAAAAAGCTCCCACTCCGGAATCTCAACAAAAAATTCACAGAATGACCGATTATTGCAAAAAGTACACAAACGATCATGTTCCCGACCCATATTACGGAGGTGCAAACGGCTTTGAACTGGTACTGGATTTACTGGAAGATTCCTGTGACGGGCTATTGGAAATTATAATCTGATCTCTTATGTTGCATCTTTTTTCAAATCCGGATAACTAATCCGCGAATGATACATCGTAGCTAGTTTATCAATAAATATTTCCTTAATATCGGTAATGTTCTGAAAAGTCAATGGAACACGGGCTAATAAACCATCTTGTATTTGGGAATCAATAATTTTATTCACCAAGTTGGAAATGGTTCCTTCCGTATATTCTTTCAGGCTTCTGGAAGCAGCTTCTACAGAATCGGCCATCATCAAAATAGCCGTCTCCCGGGTGTAAGGATTTGGTCCGGGATAAGTAAATGCGGCCTCATCAACCGGTTTATCAGGGTATTTGTTTTTGTAAGAATTATAAAAATATTTTGTTTTTCCTCTTCCATGATGTGTACGAATAAAATCAATGATCATGACCGGCAAATTATTTTTCCGGGCAATTTTAACGCCGTCTTCGACATGGCTGATAATAATCCGGGCGCTTTCTTCAAAATCCAAGCGATCGTGAGGATTGATCCCCCCAATCTGATTTTCAATAAAGAAGGCCGGATTGACCATTTTTCCTATATCATGATATAACGCTCCCGTCCGTATCAATTGGGGATTAGCCCTGACTTTGGCGGCAACAGCCGTTCCAAGCATCGAAACCTGTAACGAATGTTGGAACGTTCCCGGACATTTTTCAGATAATTCCCTTAAAATCGGAGTATTGATATCCGACAATTCCACCAGCGTCACATTGGAAATGTAACCAAAAGTCTTTTCTATAATATAAATAAAGGCATAGGTAAACATCAGAAATACAAAATTGATCCCAAAATAAGTAAACATCCTCCAGTTAATTTTGGTCCAATCCCCTTCCTGAATCATCACAAGTCCGATATACACAACAATATAAGTCATTAGAACATAGAAAGAGCATTGAATCAACTGGGAACGTTTAGTAAGATCCTTCAGGATGAATATAACCATCATGCAGGTCATGAATTGCAGGATAATAAATTCGAAAGGAAAAGGCACCATCAATGAGCACATTAAAACAGTGATATTATGAGTCATTTGAGCCGTCCGGGAATCAAAAAAAGTCCGGATAGCCAATGGAATGATGGCAAACGGGATAATATAGATATTGAATAATTGAAATTTGATACACATTTCGGTCAACAGAGTAAAACCTGCAATCAACGACAACATAAAAATTACATGCTTACGTCTGTGATAAATATTAGACCGGAAAAAATGCAGGAAAAACATGAAACAAGCCATCAGGCCGGCTATCAGAATAATAATCCCAATCATGTAACGTACCTGTTGATTCATGCTTCCTGTTCGTGTTTCGGAAACCTGCCTGAGTGAAGATAAAATATCAAATGTCTTCTTATCAATAATTTCTCCTCTATCGACAATCCTCTCGCCGGCCTGAACCATTCCACTCGAAGGAGATATCCGGCTTAGAGTTTCATTCTTTACTTTTTCGGAAGTTTCGATATCATACCTCAGATTTTCGGTCAGATATGTATTCAGATTCCCGGATTTAAGAATCTGTTGATTCAGATATGCAGGACTGTTTTCAAAAATAAATGAATAAGCTGATTTTACCGTATGGACATCTTTAACAGAGTGACCGACAGCAACATTACCCTCGTCAAAAACCTTAAACTGATCATACCGGTTTTCCTTGAGAAAATCATAATCATCTACCAATAAAATTCCATCATTGTACAATCGGCGCAGAATCTCAGTCACATAATTTACATAAATCCCATCCCATTTTTGTCTATAATCGTTTTCAAATTTTCTAATCTGGGAATCCGCTATTCCTTCATCCTTATGAAAATATGGACGAAAATCCGTTAATATACTATCCTGTTCCCGCTTTAATTCTTCTGCAGGCTTAAAAACAGGAAAATCAAACGGGGAGGTAACCAATCCATACCTCCAGGGCTTACCTTCATTAAACGAATAACGAAACCTGCCTTCACGCGGAAACAACACGATGATCAACAGAGCAACGAGTATGAAAAATACGTAAACTGATAATTTAAATGACTTATTATCCATTGAAAACCACTGAATTTTGCCGAAAAGTACTAAAAAAATAATAAATATGCGTATTTTTGCGAAAATTTCAGTAAACAACCGTTTATGTTACAGCAAAAAGTAAGAGTCAGATTTGCCCCGAGTCCAACGGGTCCATTACACATCGGAGGTGTCCGAACTGCTTTGTACAACTATCTTTTCGCTAAAAAACACAGTGGAGATTTTATCCTCCGGATCGAGGACACAGACAGTCAACGTTTCGTCCCCGGAGCAGAAGAATACATTATTGAAGCATTCAACTGGCTCGGCATTACCTTCAATGAAGGCACTCACGTAGGAGGAAAACATGCCCCTTACCGCCAATCGGAACGTAAGGACATTTATAAAAAATACGTGGACGAACTTTATGACAAAGGATTGGCATACATTGCTTTTGATACGCCGGAACAATTGGAATCAAAACGAACGGAAATCGCCAACTTTCAATACGATGCATCTACCAGGATGTCTATGACCAATTCATTAACCTTGTTTCCGGAAGAAATAAAAAACAAAATTGAATCCGGAATTCCATATGTTGTTCGCATTAAAATAGAACCCAATGAAAATATTACGGTAAATGACCTGATTCGTGGTGAAGTAATCATAAATTCTTCTGTTCTAGATGATAAAGTACTGTACAAGTCTTCCGACGGATTACCAACCTATCACCTTGCAAATATTGTGGATGACCACCTGATGGAAATCACCCATGTAATTCGTGGGGAAGAATGGCTCCCTTCGGCTCCTTTACATGTGTTATTATACCGTTATTTCGGATGGAATACTCCTCAATTCGCTCACTTGCCGTTGTTATTGAAACCCGAAGGAAACGGAAAACTGAGCAAACGCGACGGCGACCGGCTGGGATTTCCGGTATTCCCCCTCGAATGGAAAGACCCGAAGACAGGAGAAACCTCATCAGGGTATCGTGAATCAGGCTATCTTCCGGAAGCTGTGGTTAACTTCCTTGCTTTACTCGGATGGAATCCAGGTAATGACCAGGAACTATTAAACATAAATGAACTGACAGAATTATTTTCCCTTGAAAAGTGCAGCAAAAGCGGTGCAAAATTCGACTATAAAAAGGGAGAATGGTTTAATCACCAGTACATCCAACTAAAATCAAATAAAGAAATCGCAAAAATGTTCCTCCTGATACTGGAAGACAATAAGGTTTTTCCATCAATGGAAAAAGTAGAAAAAGTGGTAGGGCTAGTGAAGGAGCGTGTAAATTTCATTAAAGAATTGTGGGAACAATCTTCTTTTTTCTTCATAGCGCCAACCACTTACGATGAAAAAACAGTTGCCAAACGTTGGAAACCCGAATCGGCCTCCGAGTTGACTGAGCTTTACGGAATCTTGGAAAAAATCATGGATTTTTCCACCCACAATACCGAAGAAATTGTCAAATCATGGATTGAAAACAAAGGATATCATCTCGGAAATATCATGAATGCTTTCCGTTTGGCATTGGTAGGAGAATCAAAAGGCCCTCATATCTTCGATATTACCGATATCCTTGGAAAAGAGGAAGTTTTAAACAGATTGAAAAAAGCCATAGAAACATTAAAATAATACTATGTACAGCTTCGTCATTGGACTTTATGCTATTATTGTCCGGATTATTTCACCTTATCATAAAAAAGCCGGATTGATGGTGAAAGGACAAAAGCAAACTTTTGATATATTACGGAAACAAATCGATCCGAAAGCCCGGTACATCTGGTTTCATGCTGCTTCATTAGGAGAATTTGAACAAGGACGTCCTTTGATGGAAAAAATCAGGGAATTGCATCCGGAATACAAGATCTTATTGACATTTTTTTCTCCTTCCGGATATGAAGTCCGGAAAAATTATGACGGAGCTGATATCATTTGTTACCTTCCTTTTGATTTTTATCACAATGCTAAAAAATTTATTAAGTTGGCCAATCCTGAAATGGCTATCTTCATTAAATACGAATTTTGGCAGAACTACCTCAATCAACTACGCAAAAGAAATATTCCGACTTATATCATCTCCGCTATTTTCCGGCCTTCACAAATATTTTTCAAATGGTACGGAATCCGGTATCGTTCCGTATTAAAAGATTTCAACTGGTTTTTTGTGCAGGATCAGGAATCCATGGATTTATTGAATAAACATAAGATTACAAATGTCAGTATTTCGGGAGATACCCGGTTCGACCGGGTTGCTGAAATATTCGAACACCGGAAATCGTTTCCACTAATAGAAAAATTCCTCCGGATACAAGATAATGGCAGGAAAGATTTAGTTCTGATCGCCGGAAGTTCCTGGCCGAAAGACGAAGAATTATTCATTCCTTATTTCAATTACCACCCGGCAATCAAATTAATCATCGCTCCGCACGAAATACACGAAGAACATCTTCAATTTATTATTTCCAAATTAGAACGTCCTTATGCCCTTTATTCCAAAGTTACCGAAGAAGAAATAGAAAACATCGACTGTCTGATCATCGATAGTTTTGGTATGCTTTCTTCTGTTTATCGTTATGGAGATATTGCTTATGTCGGTGGAGGATTCGGCGTCGGGATTCACAACACTCTGGAAGCTGCCGTATATGGTATTCCTGTTATTTTCGGACCGAATTATCAGAAGTTCAAAGAAGCAAACGATTTGCTTGCCTGCCATGGAGCTTTTTGCGTACAAGATCAATCGTCTTTCGATGGAAAAATGAACGAATTACTAGCTTACCACGAAATTCTTGAAAAAGCAGGAAAACAGGCCGGAAAATACGTTCACAATAATATAGGAGCTACCAAAACCATTTTATCGAAGATTTTTTAGCTCAGGGAAATCAATGTTATTATAGTTTTCATAAAAATAATTATATATTTGCATGTCAAATTACTAAATAATCTTGTCATGGGTATGGATAAGTTTAAATTCATTAACAAGATTTTCATGAATATCATAAATATTTTTTCTTATACCCCAGTTTCCATGATTTGCGATTAACTTTCCATTTCGAATATTTTCCAAAGATCGTTTCATATTGATCTGATACATATCAAACCATCCAAGTTTAGAATCTGTCTGGGATATTCCTGCCTCTTTCGTATTCCGAATGGCCCTATTATATCTTGAGTCCGGAACAAATATATAAGGAGAGCCTTTTACCCTCAACCTGTTAATTAGGTCCAGATCCTGATATAACATGGGCTCAAATTCTTCGTCATATCCCCCGATCTCAATGAATTGCGTCCTCCTCATACCGATGCGTCCGAAAGATCCGTCGTAAGGATCTCCTCCGTATTGGTGAACAACACAATTTCCCGGATTCTTAATAAATTGCCGCATCAGAAAACGGCCTCCAAAACTTCCGGTATAATTATCACAATCAAGATTTACCACAATTTCATTATTCGCTAACAAATGGGCTGTATTTTTAGCTACAGAAGCATGCCATGACAGCAATTCTTCCGTATAATAATATTTTAGATAACCATTCCGAAGCTCATTCTCAAAATTACTTCTTACCCACTCCTGCAATCCGTCGGTACTTCCAAAATCGACTAATATGAATTCAATCAAGTCCTGAAATAAACAATTGTCATCCAAATTTTTCCGTAATGTTTGACTTATTTGGTGAAAACGGTTTTTACAGGTAATACAAAACGATATGGCAGGAACTTCGATCATCAATTTACTTTTTGAAATAACTCCGAATATAAATTCAACATTTTTTCCCTAAATAACGACAGTTCATATTTTTCAAGGAACCATTTTCTGGCATTGCCTCCTAACTCCATAGCAATATCGTGATTATCAAGTAAATAGACCATCTTCTCTGATAGAATTTTCACATCAACCATTCGACCCGCTCTTCGGGTTCTAACCGGAACTTTCAAACCGCTGACATTATCTTCTACTATCTCATCAAGCCCGCTGGTTTTAGTAACAATGACAGGTAATTGGTGCATCATCATTTCAATAGCGACCAAACCAAATTCTTCATACAAAGAGCAGACTACGCCGATATCCGCCAAACGGTAGAGTTCATAAAGCCTTTTCCTGTCTATTCTGCCGGTAAAGCTTACTTTTGACCAATATCCGGTAGCACCCTGCATTACATCGCTAAAATTCCCGTCGCCCGCAATAAAAAGTCTGGTATCGGGATATTTTTCCAATATTTTTTTGAATCCGGATAGCAAATTATTAATTCCCTTTATTGGATCCAAACGACCGGCAAACAGAATTATTTTTTCCTGCCGACTGATTCGGTATTTTTCCCTCAGATTCTGTTTCATTTTCTCAGTCAAAATCCTATAACCGTCTTGCAAAGCATTGTTTACAATTTCCACTCGTTTGTCCTTTAATCCACCCAAACTCCGGTAAGTGTCAAGCGTATGCTTTGAAACACAAATAATACAATCGGCCTTGTTAAGGGCTTTCAAATCATTCCTGACGTTCTTCACAATGCTTTTATCCGTAGGGGACAACGATTTCAAATTCGTTGCATATATTTTCTTTAATTTCGAATAGTCCCCGTTAAGTGCAAAACTCCAGTTGGTATAGTGGACAACCGAAATAATTTTACACCGGAACATTTTTTTCAAGTTTTTTGCCAAAACTTCATTCCCCATGAAATTTAAGTGGAAAATATATTCCATATTTTTGTCATATGGAATCAATTCTTTTAGTAAATAAACCACGTTGCGGTGGGAGTATTCCTGTACATTTGCATGTCTTGAATTGGAGAATGGAATAGAAATCTGTTTATATCCGTCCTTTTCCGTTATTTCAACCTCATCGCCTTGATCGCTCAAATATATTATTCCAAACTCCAAGTCCGAATTCCTTAGTGCAACAACGAGATTGTTGATATATGTGCCTATACCGTAATTTGCCGCTCGGCTCGAAGAATTGAATATGTAAAGTTGCCGGTTTTTCATCTGATTGTCATCCTTAGGTTAAAATAAGTTTAAGACCTATGCCGGTATAACCGTTATTGGCAATGCCTTTAGGCCGTTTTTTTTCAAACAGGGTTGCTATATCAAATTTTGTTTTTTCAACATTTTGATAAACAGGATTGTAAAAAGTTTCAGTTGCATCTCTGTTTATAATCCGGAATAACACGTCTCTCAATTCAAGCGCTTCTTTGTCTTTTTTCCCGTTTTTATCAAGGGAAACCAGCAAGTCGCTGCAATAATCACCGGTAAGGATCGGATGCGTATTCTCTCTATTTTGCAATCTTGCTACGACATAACAGGCAATGCCACAGAGTCCTTTTTCCAGTGAAAGGTCGGTTATACGCCTCACGTCCCATTCGACTATTTTTTTGTCGAACTCTTCCAGTACTTTATCAGGTTCGCCTTCCACGTGATGATTTCGCAGGAAATATTCTATCGCCCAACCTATTCCACAAAGTCCCTCCCGGAAATTCAGCGACGTAAACTCATTAATTTCTCGATATATTTCTTTTATCAATTCATTGGCAAATTCCTTATACAGTTTTTTCCCCGTATATCGCGAATATTCGTAGAAAAACAGGGCGAAACCCGTCTTTCCATTCAATAACCCAATGTTGTCCGTGAAACTGCCGTGAAGCATCAAATAGCGGGCAATACGTCCCAGGAGTATTGTTTCGGATGGATTATTCTTTTTCATTGTTTTATGATTTTATAACATGACACAGATTCGGTTTTCCGATAGCAAGCTCATAATTGGAAGGGGAAGGGCAAAGATATTGATACAGACAATCGGAACAGGGCTTTTCATCCCGGATTTTTCGCCATGCAGTATTTCTAAGCATTTCTTTATTAATAATATCCAGTAAAGTATCTGTGGAAATATTTCCTAATGCAGGGTTGTGTGTATCGGCATGCACGTTTCCATCCGGGAATATCGTTAATGAGCCGAAAAAGCGCGTATTCAGCTTTTGATGTACAAATAGCTGACGGAAAGAAAATTTTGCTCGAAAAATATCTTCGCAGCAGGTATAAACATATTCTTCAAAAAAGGGGTGATTTGCTCCCGTGTAAACCGGATGTATGGCAAAATTGCTTATCCCGTATTCTTCAATCAATACGCTTGTTTCTTCATATTCTTCCACTCTGGTAATAAAAAAATGATACCGTACTTTTGTCTCTTTTAATAATGTTATACAATATTTCCATGTATTTTTATCCACCGGAAAAGTTACCGGCACCTCATAAAGAAAATCAGAAGTAACTATTTGATTGTCAATAAAATTAGCATAATGATTCCATATACGGACCCGGTCTTTAAAATCTGCTAATAGGGTTAACAATTTTTTATAGCAGGGATATTCTAATATATTACCCCCCAGCAGGTTTATTTTTCCCACCGCTCCATAGCGGATTTGCAATAAAATATTTTGTAACGTTGAAATATCCAATGTTTCCGGCGACTGAGCGCTATGCTTTGCCGTGCAGCATAAACTTTGCCGGAAATAATCGTTACAGAATGGGCAATGCTGTTCGCAAGAAGTATAAAGATATACGTTTAATTCAAGCAGATAATGCAATATTTCCTCGCCTGTGTGGCGGTCTCTTTCTTTTTGTAATTTCTCTACATCGCGCTGCAAATTTAAGACGGGCATTAACTGTATCGGTCTTTCAGGCATTTTTTCCTTATCAACAACATTTCCCATTCCTTTTTCGCAAAATTTCGTAACAAAAGAGTAATATGGTTCTTGCTCAAGTAAGTCGCCCCTACATTCTATCGCCCCCAAATTTTTCTTTTCGTGCAACAAATGCAAAAGTGAAAGAATTTTATCATCCGCACTTTCAATACGTTCTCCCGTATGAGTATTGTACAACAACGCCTTTCTTTCCTTCAGGTTACAATATACATGCGGAGAAATATACAGCCAATAATTTCTATCTTTTTCAAACATAAAATAAACGATTAATTTATTCTACCGTCACTTTTTCCATAATCCTGTAATATTCTTCAGGATGTTTACGCAAAAAATCTATTTGTCCGGCTTGGTATGCGTGAAATCTTTTTTCGTCCATAAAACCATAACAGACAGGGGTTTCATTCAAATTATTCAAATTGAAGATACATTGCAGACATGAGTTATATCGACGGCATTTGGAACATTGCCGCTCCAATTTGGCATAATAAGCATTATATTTATCTGCAATTGCTTGAAAATCAAGTTCTACACTTGTTTTCGACACACTTCCCAATGCGTATTGCTGTCCTATTTTTTCGCAAGGAAGGATTTTACTGTTCACGGTTACGAACATCTTTTTACCGAAAGGGATGCATGTTCCTGTCGGTATGGTCTTTTCTTTTTGCCCAAATAGCAATTCGGTATAATCGTGATATACATGACCGCTATACCGGTGTAAAAATGTCGTTGCGCTTTGATACGTTCCCGATTTCATGAACATATCCTGCTCTATGGCTTCGTAATTTTCGGATTGACGCAAACTTTCTCTCGAATTTCGGTAAGTTCTTTGAAACAGGTCCTCTTTGTCCGGTCGAATGCCCATATTGTTTAATTCACCTATACTCGGAATTTTATTGTATCGGGTTTTGAAAAATTCGTATATCTCGTTGATTGAGTTGCGGTTGTGGAGTACTGCGTTGAAATTTACTTTTTCCATGAAATAACCGGGATATTTCTCTTTTAATGCATCCACGTTTTTTATAATAAGCGGATAAGCCGATTCATTTGATTTATTTACCCTGTAGGACGTATTGTATTCGTCTCCGTCCAAACTGATAAGCAGGTTGAAATCATGGTTTGCAAGGTAATCCATATATCGACCGAGTAACAATGCATTAGTGGTCATCGTATAGATAAAAGTTCTATGCGGACAGTGCAGGTTGTCAATATAGTCCACAATAGATTTTATAAACGGCATATTCAACAACGGCTCACCGCCATAGAAACCGACATAGACATTCCGATTCGCGGACACATTTTGTGCGGAATTCCACAGTTCTACCAGATAATCTATCAGTTTCAATGCTGCCGGCAGACTTATTTTCTTATTCTTACGATGGTCGTAATCATTATAGAATTCGCCATAAGCGCAATATTTACAATTCAAATTGCAAGCGTCGGTTACCTCAAAAGTGAGTTGCTTGAGATTGGATAAGTGATATTTTATATCCTCCGCAGAAATGTACTCCTTTCCCATCTTCAAATCAAGTTTCTCTGTTTGGCCAAATCTATCACATAATTCGAAAGACTGTATTCTACATTGTCGTACATACATCGAAAAGCTGCATTTTTTACTCGTACCTCATAATTTTTTTGGATACATGGACCCATACAAAGAGGCAACATTTTACAACTTTCACATCGCTCGTTTTCAAATCCGGCTTTTTCGTAATGTTTACTTAACAATCCTTCATTCCATATTATTCTTCCATCGTTCTGAAGGTTTCCGATAACAGATTCATTGCCATAATCGCGAGCCGTACACTTGAATATCTTACCATTATAATGGATAACGTAATAATTATAATTGTCGGCGTAGCAACGATGGAACATCAAGGGTTTATAGGCCCAAAAGCTGGAATTAAAGCCTTCCGCTTTAAATTCTTCCTTATTCTTTTTCAGCAATTCTCTTTCCTTATCGGTACATTTTATTTGCCAAACTCGCTGAAAATCTACTGAGATATGTTTTTTAGCCGTTTCGCTAAAATCATTAACAATGTCTTTTATGTTCTTCAAAGTTTGTTTATCATAGTTAACTCTTAAAGTAATAAAAACATTCGGTATCATTTCCGAAATCATGTTAACATTATTAACTACATCCCTGTAGGAACCGCTTTTGTCGGGATACCGCTTTATCAGATTATGGTGTCGTTCATTCCCGTCAATCGGTATTTGAAAGAAATTAAACTTGGAGTCCGCCATTTCCCTGATGCGTTTTTCGTTGAATAACGTGGCATTAGTAGTCATCTGTTGCTGAAAAAAAATCTGATGTTCCTCCACGATTTTTTTTGCAAAATCCGATATTTTTCGTATCACTTCATCATAATACATCATCGGTTCGCCTCCAAACCAATCAAGAAGTATCGAACCGGCTTTCCTGTTTTCGACTAAATAACGAATGTGATTATTGATACTTTCTACGGTTTCGCTACTCATTCTTTCCTTGTAATGATCCGCTCCGGCACAGGTTACCGAACAATACCAGCAGCGAAGGTTACAATCCAGTGTGGGATTAATCGTAATACGATAATTATTATTGGCATAAACCTTCCTTTTGTTTTGCAGTTTAATATATGCCAATTCATCAAAATCCGGCGCTACAATGAATCCTGACTTTCTAAATGCAGCATACAAATCAGGAAATTTTTCCGAAAACGCATCCAAATTCTCCATCAATGTTTCTATTATCGCATAATCTTTAAAGCCGACAGGTAATAATTTATCGGTTAATGCATTATAGAGTAACATATTATCAGTATGTTCCACTTCTATATTATATCTGCTTACCTGGTTTTTCATGTTTTTTGCATTTAAAGTTTTATTTATAATGATGCTATCATTTCAATCTCCCCGTTCCTCCGTTTTATCTACCGGAACAATGATTTTTAACGGTTTTCCGTTACGGATAATATCATAATACAGCGTATCGCTTGAAAAAATAGCTTCCCGCGTTTTCCAAGAATTAAAATATTTTGAGAGAACTCCATTTATCGCTACTATTTCATCGCCCTCCCGTAAGCCGGCCAAGTAAAAATAATCTTTATCGTCCTTAATTTTTGTGATTATAAATTTCCTGTTTTTATCCGGCGGACTTGCATAATGAAACCGCCGAGCGAAGGGATTAACTATCCTCTTGTAGTTTTTAATTGGTTGTAATCCTAATTGTTTGTTCTTCATATCAAAAAACACATTGAAATGTCTGAGGAACTCTTGCCCGATGAGATGGCCGTTACCAGCTATCTCCATAGGATAGTCAAATGTGTAAATACGTAACGAGTCAATAACAAAATTATCAAATACGGTTGCTTCAACGCTGTAATGACGATAATAACGGGCCAAATATTCTATCCATACCGCATCCTCTTTTTTACTGAAAAATTCCAACTCCCGAGTTTGATACATTACTGCGATATCCCAATACATTCCCGTATCTATAATATAATGATCAGGATTCATAGTCAATGTATCGCCATCACTGCTTTGTAACTTCATTGGAAGTTGAACACCAAACAGATAAGGATAAAAAGGGAATAAAGAGCAATCATCAGGCATCCTGAAATTATCAACCGAATGAATTTCCAAATAATTATGCTCAAAGTTTAACTCCCATACGTTGACAGTATCATCTCGAGGAATATTAAATATTCCGTCTGAAGTATCGTTACCCATATAACGTTTCCAATCCCGGACTCTAACCTTATCGTATCGCAACTCGGTGTTGCCTGTTTTTACCGATATCGGAGTATTATATTGCAACGTTTGTAACCTCCAATTTGACCAGGCAACACCAGCACTGAGAGTATCGGGTATGATTTTAGGAATAAGTTCCGGATATAAAGCAAAAATCGTTGAATCCAATTCAATACAACGTTGATCCCATCCCGTATCAAATGTCAAATTAACTGTTACGCTATCATTAAGTTGAACAGGAATCAATATCTTTCTGTCTTCTTCAGGAATGGTAAAATAAATACGTTTGTCATTAGCGCTTGTCTCTTGTTTCTTTGAACAGGAAAACAGAAAAATAATTGTCGTACAAATCATTAGCTCTGTAATACTTGTTTTCATACGTTTCATTTCTATATATAAAAATCCAATTATCTTACAAACCATTCTTCCAACGGTAAACAGGATTACTTATAGACTTTCGTTAGATACAAATAGTTGTCTATAAAAAAGGTAAATCATTTGATTCAATTTAAATCAGGATTGCTAAAAATAGCAATCCTGATAATAATCAAAAATAACCACAAGTTGTACTTTGTGGATTATAACACGACGGGGTCTCATGTAGAGGACGCGGTAGTGGCGGGTAACTTGAACAGCTACAACCAGAACATTGCGGCTGATAATCCGAATATTTTCCCTCTGCATTATTTGCACTGGTGTTAGCGCTGGTGCTAGCCCCTCCCGGGGTACCTGCATAATGACATCCACACTGGCAACATCCGGGAGTACCTCCACCCAACAGGCGGCACATTTCTCTTTCATTCAAATTCGCTTCCGAGATTTGGTTCAAACTTATTTTTTTAAGTTTCATAATTTTTCTAAATTGAAATTTGTTATAAATACCTGGTTTGTCAATTATATTCGACATATAGCCGATTAAAAATCATCAAGGTTACTTTACTCAAAGTAAAGCCGGGAACGATGGAACCAAAGCAGTTCCTGCCTTTTCTAATTTTTCAGCCTTGAGCGGCTGTTTTTCAATTTAATTCCGTACTTTTGTAGCCTCCTTTCTTTTTTGGAAAGGTTTGGGGCGGGGGTATTGTCCGTTTTTTGCAGAGAAGACAATTTTCCGCCCTTTTTCCTTTCGGTTATTTATGCGAATTAAGGGTTGCCCCATCGTTAAAAAATTCAGTAACTGTTTAAATTTTATATTTTGATTATGTTAAGCATGAGTTTAATCATAGCTAACTGTATTATAGTTTGTTGTACAAATATAAAATTATTTTTATTATTTTATATCTATTAATTGTAACTCAATTATAACTTTTTTGTTGGATGCCATAATTTTTTATATTTTTGTGAAAAATGTATTATGAAAATATACAGAATATTACTGGTAGATGATGATGATATTTTCTCTGAAACTATTATTGAATGTTTTGAATTAAATTACCCTGAATTTAATATTTTATATGTTAACAATGGGAACGATGCTCTTGAAAAGTTTAAATCAGAATCCTTTGATCTCGTATTATTAGATGTCTGTATGCCTGAAGAAAATGGATATGAGGTGTTGCGAAAAATACGAAAAATAGATGCCATTATTCCTGTAATATTTGTCACAGGAACTGAATTGGAGATGAGAGACAAACTGAATGCTTATGAATTAGGCGCTTATGATTGTATTGAAAAATTATTTCATTTAGATGAAATAGCTGCTAAGATGAAAGTTTGGCTAAATTTTAAGGAACATCATAGAATAAATAGTGAAAATTTTCAAATAGGAAAATATTTTTTTAAGTTAAGCGATCGATTATTGGTTGTTAAAGATGAGATCTCAGTTTATCTAAAAGATAAACAGTTTGAAGTCTTAAAGATCTTATTGGAGAATCATGGTCGTATAGTGAAGAGAAAAGAATTACTTCTTCTTGTGTGGAAAAATGATATTTCAAATAATGAACAAATGTTGAGGAATACAATTAAAGAAATAAGACAAATCTTGTCTCCTTTAGAAAATATCAAAATTAAAACACAATATGGCTTTGGATATATGTTAATCGCACGTTAATAACCTGTGGAAAAATATTGATTACTTTTGAAAGATTCCTCTTGACAAACATCAAATATCAAGTATATATTAATTAATCCGAAAAATGATCCTTTTGTTATTGAATTTTGTTGTTGAAGTATCAGCATAGTTTTACACAAAAATAACTGGTTTTTCTGCAAGAAAGTTTTTAACTTTGTACTTTTCAACGAAGGTTGATAAAATATTAAACTTATTTATTTTCAACGAATTGTAAAAATATCATTGTTGATAAGTCAAACAGGACACCGTATCATATTTTGATAACTTAAAAAACAAATTATTTAACATTATTTTTTCAGACTTTTCAACAAAGTATTATATTCATCATTTTTAAATTTTAAACTTTTAAAATAAATAATATATAACAATGACTAAAAACATTTCTCCAGCCGGATTTTTGAATATTCCGGTACCCAGGGATTTGGATATTAAAAAAGCAATTTCCGATTTGAGGAAGGAGAAGAATGTAATTATTCTTGCTCACTATTACCAAACCGGAGAAATCCAGGATATTGCTGATTTTGTAGGTGACAGCCTTGCCTTGGCTCAATGGGCGTCTAAAACGACTGCAGATGTAATTGTTTTATGTGGAGTACATTTTATGGGTGAAACAGCCAAAATCCTATGTCCTGAAAAACGGGTATTCGTACCTGATTTGAATGCGGGTTGTTCTTTGGCTGATAGCTGTCCGGCAGATGAATTTGAGAAATTTATAAAAGCTCATCCCGGCCACATAGTTATTTCTTATGTAAATACAACTGCTGCGGTAAAAGCGTTGACCGATGTGGTTGTTACCTCTACGAATGCCCGTCAGATTGTGGAAAGTTTTCCTCCTGAAACGCCGATCATATTCGGGCCGGACAGGAATCTTGGAAATTATATTAATAGTATTACAGGGCGAAATATGGCGCTTTGGGATGGCGCTTGTCACGTACATGAACAATTTTCTTTGGAAAAAATAATAAAGTTGAAAAAAGAATATCCGAATGCTTTATTATTAGCTCATCCGGAATGTAAAAGCGTTATACTGAAATTAGCCGATCATATTGGTTCTACTGCTTCATTGCTGAAGTTTGCAACAAATTCCGGCAATAAAGAGTTTATTGTTGCGACAGAGTCCGGGATTCTTCACGAGATGCAGAAGAAAAGTCCGGATAAGACTTTCATTCCTGCACCTCCGAATGACAGTACTTGCGCTTGCAATGAATGTAATTTCATGCGTTTAAATACAATGGAAAAGTTGTACAACTGTCTTAAGTATGAAATGCCGGAAATATTCGTCGATGAAGAAATCCGAAAAAAAGCTGTAAGACCTATTGAACGGATGTTGGAGATTTCGGCAAAACTAAACCTTTGATAATGAAGAAAATGAAAATGATGAAAGAAATTTTTAAAATATTTTCTTTATTACTTTTATTTTTTAATTATTTTTATTATTAAGCAATTCTTCTGTTCTGTATAAGGCTTTATTGATGTCGCTACAAATATTTTCTTCTCCTATTTTTTCAGTGAAACCGGATTTAGTTAACATGTTCTGGATTTTTTCATTTACTCCAGACAATACCAGCTGAATGTTTTCTTTTTGTGATAAGCGATATAGGCTTTCGAGGTTATGGAGCCCTGTAGAGTCCATGAATGGTACTTTTCGCATTCGGATAATTCGTATTTTTGATTTTTCTCCTCCCGATTGTTTCATACTTTCATCAAACTTGTTAGCTATACCAAAAAAGAACGGACCATCAATTTCATATACTTCAACTCCTTTGGGTAAAATAAGTTTGTCATTGTCGGCAGTTTTTTCCGCATCGGTTTCCATGTCCAGTTCATCTTTAATGATGGAAACATGAGAAGTTTCTGTTACCCGTCTCATGAACAGAAGCATGGCAATTAGTAAGCCGATTTCAATGGCAATAGTCAGGTCAAAGATGACGGTCAGGAAAAAAGTGACTAATAATACGGTTACGTCCGATTTTGGATTTTTCAGAAGAGAACGAAAAGTACGCCACTCGCTCATATTATATGATACAATGATCAGTACTCCTGCCAGACAAGCCATAGGAATATGTTTTGTTAACGGGCCTAAGAATAATAAAATCAAGAGTAGAACTATTGCGTGAATAATTCCGGCTACCGGAGTTCGTCCTCCGTTATTTATATTTGTCATTGTACGTGCAATGGCTCCTGTGGCAGGTATTCCTCCAAAAATCGGAGTGATAATATTAGCAGCTCCCTGAGCAATTAATTCGGTATTTGAATTGTGTTTATCTCCTGTTACTCCATCGGCAACCGTTGCTGAAAGTAACGATTCGATGGCTCCCAGCATTGCAATAGTGAATGCGGCCGGAAGTAGTAAATTGATGGTTTCCGGATTAATGGGAATTGTAGTGGGTTCCGGAAGCGAGGCATTGATTTCAAAGCGATCTCCAATAGTTTCAATACCGGTAATTCCTAAATAATTTTTCATGATATAAACCAGAACAGTCACCACAATGATGGCTATCAATGAACCGGGTATTTTTTTTATCAGTTTTGGAGAAAAAATAATTATTAGAATACTGGTAATTCCTACTATCAGAGACCAAATATTGACGGTTGAAACGAATTTACCGTATTCGATCCATTTGGAAATAAAATCAGCCGGAACATATTCCATTGTTAACCCGAACAAATCTTTCATTTGGGTTGTAAAAATAGTTAATGCTATCCCGCTTGTGAAGCCGACTATAATTGGATAGGGCATAAATTTAATGATGGTTCCGAGTTTCAAAACACCCATTAAGATGAGCATAACGCCTGCAACTACTGTAGCAATAGCTAATCCTTCAATACCGAATTTTTGTATAATGCCATATACTATGATGATAAAAGCTCCGGTAGGACCTCCGATTTGTACTGTACTTCCACCTAGAAATGAAACAATAAATCCGGCGATTATTGCTGTAATTAGTCCTTTTTCCGGACTTACTCCCGAAGCGATACCAAATGCAATAGCCAGTGGCAGAGCTACTATTCCTACAATGATTCCGGCCATTAAGTCGGATATAAATTTTTCTTTAGAGTAGTTTTTCAGACAGTTAAACAGTTTGGGTTGAAAATCTGAACCTAAATTTATATTAAAAAGTTTCATTTTAGTGAGAATTTTTTGTACATTGCATCCATATTTTAAAATAAAGGTGCAAAGTTATAAAACAAAGTTAATATAAGATTAAAAAATAAACAATTTTGTCATTGAGTGTGTTTTCAAACTAGGCTTACGGTAAATTACATAATAATCTTTAAATTTAACTATCTTTAAAATGGAACAGAAGAGTATCAAAGGAACAAAAACAGAACAAAATTTGTTGAAATCTTTTGCGGGTGAAAGCCAGGCAAGAACAAGGTACACTTTTTTCGCCAGTCAGGCAAAAAAAGAAGGGTATGAACAGATAGCAGGTGTTTTTCTGGAAACTGCAGATCAGGAAAAAGAACATGCTAAACGTTTTTTCAAATTTCTTGAAGGAGGTATGCTGGAAATTACGGCGACTTATCCGGCAGGAATTATCGGGACTACGGCCCAAAATCTTCTGGCTGCTGCTGATGGAGAACAGGAGGAATGGGATGTACTTTATAAAGAATTTGCAGAAGTTGCAAAAGAAGAGGGATTTCCGCAGATTGCTACTGCTTTTCGTATGATTGCACGCGTAGAAGCTGAACATGAAGCTCGTTATCGCAAACTTCTGGCAAATATTGAATCAGGAGAAGTGTTCAAAAAAGAAGAGGAAATAGAATGGCAGTGCCGGAATTGTGGTTTCGTTCACAAAGGTAAAAATGCACCCAATGTATGTCCTGCCTGCGAACATCCTCAATCTTATTTTGAGCCGAAAAAGACAAATTATTAAAAACTTCCTGTGAAAAATATGCGCTCTATTCCTACGGCTTTCTGATAATTATGTCTCATACAGATTCCACAGATTTCGCAAGTTTGTGGAATTTGTGTGAAATGTTATCTTAAATGATTTTTTTCGGGATAATCGATTGTGTAGTGTAAACCCCTGCTTTCTTTACGTTCCATGGCTTGTTTAATTACCAGGTAACCTACATTGATGATATTTCTAAGTTCGCAGATGTCCCTTGAAACAATGGAACGTTGGAATAAATTTTCTGTTTCCTGGTATAAAATTTCCAAACGATCGAACGCACGTTTCAGACGAAGGTTTGAACGGACAATTCCTACATAGTTCGACATAATTGCTCCTACTTCTTTTACACTTTGTGTAATCAATACCATTTCTTCCGGAAGAGAAGTTCCTTCATCGTTCCAGGCTGGAATTCTTTCGTTGAAATTGTAATTATTAACAGTTGCTTTGGCATGTTTTGCAGCAGAATCGGCATAAACGACCGCTTCGATCAATGAATTGGAGGCCAGTCTGTTTGCCCCGTGTAAACCTGTACAGGCACATTCGCCACAGGCATACAAACGGTTTATGCTGGTATGTGCATTCAAATCTACTGCAATTCCGCCGCACAAGTAATGTGCTGCAGGCGCTACCGGGATATAGTCTTTGGTAATGTCGATTCCTTCGCTCAGGCATTTTTCGTAAATATTAGGAAAATGCTTTTTGGTTTCTTCAGGATCCTTGTGGGTAACATCCAGGTAAACATAATCATCTCCCCGGTTTTTCATTTCCGTATCAATAGCTCGTGCGACAATATCGCGTGGAGCTAATGATTTGCGTTCATCGTACTTTTGCATGAACTCTTTTCCGTTCATTGTCTTTAGAATAGCTCCGTAACCTCTCATAGCCTCAGTAATAAGGAAAGAGGGCCGTTCTTTGGGATTGTATAGTGCAGTGGGGTGAAATTGTATGAATTCCATATCTTTTACCAATCCTTTGGCGCGATATACCATAGCAATGCCGTCACCTGTAGCAACAAGAGGGTTAGTAGTTGTTTGATATGAGCTTCCGATACCTCCGGTGGCAATTAAAGTTACTTTTGATAGAAAAGTGTGGATATTACGGGTACGTTCGCTCAAAACATAAGCTCCGTAACATTCGATATTTTCCGTGTGTTTGGTAATTGTTTCTCCCAAATGGTGTTGTGTCAGGATTTCAATAGCAAAATGATGATCAAAAACCTTGATGTTCGGATGATTTTTAATACTCTGTATCAAACTTTTTTGAATTTCCGCGCCGGTAGTGTCTTTATGGTGAAGAATACGAAATTCGGAATGTCCTCCTTCTTTGTGAAGATCAAAGTTTCCCTTGTCATCCTTGTCGAAATCGACGCCCCAGTTAATCAATTCCTCAATTTGAGCAGGAGCTTCTTTAACTACCTTTTCCACGACTTCCTGATCACAAATACCATCCCCGGCAATCAGAGTGTCTTTAATGTGTTTTTCAAAGTCGTCGAAGGGGGCTGTTACTGAAGCAATTCCTCCTTGTGCATAAAAAGTATTGGCCTCTTCCAGGGTTGTTTTACAAAGAATAGCTACCCTGCCCTTATCTGCTGCTTTCAAAGCAAAACTCATTCCGGCAATCCCCGATCCGATAACAAGAAAATCAAATTTGTGTGTCATTTTCTATTTATTTTTATAAAACAAAGGTAGATGATTTTCGGTTATAAAATTAAAAAAGTACTACTTTTGTTGCGACGGGGTAGTTTGTTTTTGATTTATGTTTATAGTTAAAAATAGAAAATATATATGAAGTACGATTTAGCAATTATTGGTGGTGGTCCTGCCGGTTATACGGCAGCAGAATTAGCTGGTTTGAATGGTTTGAAGACTATTTTGTTTGAAAAAAACAGTGTTTTGGGAGGTGTTTGTCTGAATGAAGGTTGTATTCCGACAAAAACATTACTTTATTCGGCTAAAGTATATTATACGGCAAAAGAATCGGCAAAATATGCTATCAGTTGTGAAAATGTCGGTTTTGATTTGTCCAAAATTATTGCAAGAAAAAATAAAATAGTGCGCAAACTTAATGCGGGGGTGCGTGCGAAAATACAGGATGCAGGAGTTGAAAATGTTGTCGGACAAGCTATTGTAACGAAGATAAACAACGATGGCATTTGGATTTCGTGTAATGATCAGGTTTATACTGTTGATAAATTATTGTTATGTACGGGTTCTGAAGTAGTTGTTCCTCCTATTCCCGGTATTGGTGAAACTGAATATTGGACCAGTCGTGAAGCTTTGGATAATAAGGAATTACCACAATCTCTGATAGTTATCGGAGGAGGAGTAATTGGTATTGAGTTTGCTTCTTTTTTCAATTCTTTAGGAACAAAAGTTATTGTTGTAGAAATGATGGATGAAATTCTAGGTGGCATGGATAAGGAATTATCGGCTCAACTCAGAAATGAATATTCCAAAAAAGGTGTTGAATTTCATTTGAGTACAAAGGTGACCTCAGTGAATGGAAACAAAGTCGAAATTGAAAAAGACGGACAAAAATCAATTTTGGAAGGTGAAAAAATATTATTGAGTGTTGGTCGTCGTCCGGTATTGGATGGATTCGGACTTGAGAACATGAATTTGGAAAAATTCCGTAATGGTTTGAAAGTGAATGAATTCATGCAAACATCTAATCCGGATATCTATGCTTGCGGAGATATAACGGGATTTTCGTTATTGGCGCATACAGCCGTTAGTGAAGCCGAAATCGCTATTGAGCATATTTTGGGTCATCATCGGAAAATGAGTTATAAAGCTATTCCCGGAGTTGTTTATACCAATCCGGAAATAGCAGGCGTGGGAAAAACGGAAGAAATCTTACAATCGGAAGGTATTTCTTATCATGTGAAACAACTTCCTATGGCTTATTCCGGTCGTTTTGTGGCTGAAAATGAGCAGGGGGGCGGCGCTTGTAAATTAATTCTGGCTGATGATGATACTATTCTGGGTGTTCATATTCTGGGTAATCCGGCTTCTGAGATTATTGTTATTGCCGGTATTGCCATTGAAAAAGGAATGAAAGCGGATGAATTGAAAGCGATGGTTTTTCCCCATCCTACTGTTGGAGAAATTATTAAGGAAGTATTGTAAGCAGGTTTTATAATTTCTTTCTTAATCCTTTGCTTTTAAAAAGCAAAATATCTATTTTTGTAAAAATAAAAGAACAAATAATATAAATATGAAAGAATAAATTGAATAAATAAAGGCATATTGATAAAAAGCGTTAGCTTTTATTCTTGTACTTGAAACTTAGGAAATTTCGATTACACCAAGAGTAGATAGTTGAACGCTCACGTCGTTTACCGGCGTGGGCTACTCTATTTGGTGTAAAGGTATCCTAAGACCTCAAGTACAAATAAAGTTAAGTCCCACGCCTTGTAATTTTAAAGAATCGCTTTCCCGGGGCTTGAAAGTTCGATTAAAAATGACTTATGAATATTTTACCTTCCGAATTCATTAAAAATGGAATTGATATTTACCTGAGTAAACATGCCGTGACCTCCCGGAATATCTATCTGCTTGTATTGTTCGTTATTGTTTTTACATTGATATTACTTCCTTTTATCTATGTAGATGTTTCTGTCAGGGAATCGGGGATTATCCGCCCTGCGGCTGAAAAAACGGAAATTACGGCAAGTATTACGGAGTGGGTCGATTCCATCTATGTCAGGGAGGGCGAAAGCCTGAAATCCGGCGACACTATTTTAACTTTTGTACCGGCAAATCCGGATTTTCAGATAAAATACCAACAAAAGCGGTTGGAAGATTTGAATGAACATCTGGAAGATTTACGAGTTTTAGTTAAAAGTTTGCTTCCCAAAATTTTCCGTTCTGCTACACGCAAACAAGAATATTTCTTGCATATTCAGCGCGTGCAGGAATGTACTACCGTCCTTTCAAAAGCCGAAACCGATTTAAAACGTCACCGGACACTTTACGATAAAGGTATTATATCCGGTGAAGAATATGAGAACTATCAATACGAATACAACAAAGCAAAAAGCACCCTGATTACCCTGAAGAATAATCAACTCTCGCAATGGCAGAACGACCTGAATACCTGTTCCAATTCATTGGAAGAACTGAGGGCGGCGATTCATCATGAATTGAAGGAAAAAGACAGGTATGTGGTTACTGCTCCGGTTAACGGCACTCTGGACCAGTTTCATGGCATCTATAAAAGCAGCCTGGTTCAGTCCGGTAGTTTATTGGCAGTAATTAGTCCCGATTCCACCCTGTATGCCGAAGTTTATGTTTCTCCGCGTAATATTGGGTATATTCACATCAATATGCCGGTCAGTATACAAGTCGCTTCTTTCAATTACAATGAATGGGGCAGTATTTCTGGAAGTGTGAAAGAAATTTCATCCGATTTTATGACCGACGCTTCCGGTCAGAATGCTTGCTATAAAGTAAAATGCAGTCTAAATAGATGTTACTTGGTGCGCAAGAATAAAGTAAAAGGATTGTTAAAAAAAGGGATGACGATTTCGGTGCATTTCATGATTACCAGGCGTTCTTTTTTTGATTTGTTATACCAAAAAATGGATGATTGGGTTAATCCCACACAGTACAATGTACAGACGAATAGTGAGTTAAATTCGTCCGATTGAATCCGCTACTAAAATGTAATAATGAAAAACAAAATGTAATCATGAGAAACGATATAAAAATAAAGCAACATGACATTTCCGATTGTGGAGCCGCCTGCCTGGCCTCAATTGCCGCTCACTATGGACTGAAATTACCACTTGCTCATATTCGTAAGTATGCCTTTACAGATAAAAGAGGTACGAATGTTTTGGGAATGATAGAAGCTGCACAAAAATTAGGATTTGAAGCTAAAGGCGTAAAAGGACCTTTGGAATGTCTGAAGGAAATTCCAAAGCCTGCCGTCGCGCATGTAGTGGTCAAACAACAATTACAGCATTTTGTTGTCATCCGGAAAGTGACGGAAACCGTGATAACCGTGATGGATCCGGCAGATGGACAATTCCACAAAAAAACATACGAAGAATTTAAAAAGGAATGGACAGGCGTTTTAATATTGATGCTTCCTACCCGGACTTTTGAAAAAGGAAACTACAAAAAAAGTCCTCTTAAAAGTTTCTTTAACCTGATTCGTCCCCATCGAAGCGTGATGTCGCAAGCTTTGTTTGGAGCTGTTATTTACAGTATCCTTGGTCTTTCATCCTCAGTATATATCGGAAAAATTACCGATTATGTACTGGTTGACCAGAATATGAACCTGTTAAACCTGATGAGTGTGATTATGATTTTAATTATTCTCCTGAAAACGTTTATCGGGGCGATGAAAAGTGTTTTGGCACTGAAAACAGGGCAACAAATAGACGCCTCCCTCATATTGGGTTATTACAAGCACCTGCTTACCTTACCTCAACAATTTTTTGACAACATGCGGGTTGGAGAAATCATTTCCCGTATCAACGACGCGGTGAAAATCAGGACGTTTATCAATAATGTGTCTTTAGACCTGATTGTTAATATCCTGATTTTGCTCTTTACCCTTTGCCTGATGCTGGCCTATTCTTGGAAACTGGCGGTCATTACTCTCCTTTCAGCTCCGTTATTTCTTTTAATTTACTATTTATTCAACCGGTTAAATAAAAAATACCAGCGGAAAATTATGGAAAGCGGGGCTGATCTGGAAGCTCATCTGGTAGAATCCCTAAACTCGGTATCGACAATCAAGCAGTTTGGAATCGAGGAATTTTCCAATATGAAAACGGAAAACCGTTTTGTCGGATTGTTGAGTAATACCTATCAAAGCGCCTGGGGTTCGATTATGGCTTCCGGCGGAATAGAATTTGTCTCGTCGGGTATTACGATTGCCGTATTGTGGGCGGGAAGCCGGTTTGTGATTCACCAGGAACTGACGCCCGGAACGTTGATGTTGTTCTATTCTTTGGTTGGATACGTTTTAGGTCCGGTGGGCAGGTTGATTTCCGCGAACCAGACAATACAGGATGCCTTGATTGCATCCGATCGGTTGTTCCAGATTTTGGATTTAGAGCGGGAAGAAGATGATACCCAAAAAATCCGGATGGAGCGGGAGATGATCGGTGATATCCGGTTCAAAAGTGTGGATTTTCGTTACGGTTCCAGGAAACAGGTATTCGAATCCCTGAGTCTGGATATCAGGAAGGGCGAAACGACCGCCATAGTCGGTGAAAGTGGTTCGGGAAAAACAACTTTGGTATCATTACTTCAGAATCTTTATCCGCTACAATCGGGAAGTATTCATATTGGCGATTACAATATAGCACAGGTAGGGAACGAAAGCCTGAGGCAGTTGGTTGGTTCTGTTCCCCAGCAAATCGAACTTTTTGCCGGAACGATTGCCGGGAACATCGCTTTGGGAGATTTTGAGCCGGATATGAAGAAAGTAGTCGGTCTCTGTGAACAATTAGGTATCCGGGAATTTATTGAAAAACTGCCGAACTCCTACATGACCTTCGTGGGCGAACACGGCGCTTCGCTTTCGGGAGGTGAACGGCAACGGATTGCAATAGCCCGCGCTTTGTATAAAGACCCGGAAATTTTGATTTTCGATGAAGCGACTTCTTCCCTGGATTCGGTTTCGGAAAAGTATGTCAAGCAAACCTTGAATGATTTGACTAAAGAAGGGAAAACGATTATCGTAATCGCCCACCGTTTGAGTACCGTTAAAAATGCTGATACGATCGTGGTTCTGAAAGAAGGTAAAGTGGTAGAAACCGGGACTCATCAGCAGTTGTTGGAGCGCAACGGAATTTACTATAAATTATGGAGTGAACAATTTGATAAAATAGATTGAGTATGATACTGTTTAGACAGATGGAATTATTGCAGCGCATCCATAAGTTGATTGATGCTGCTTGTACGGGTACGCCATACGAGTTTGCCGGACGGTTGAGGATTAGTGAGCGGTATTTACGTAAAATTATAGATGAGATGAAAGATTTAGGCGCTCCGATTGATTATTCCCGAAAAAATATTACCTATTATTATGTCGAACCGTTTGAAATAAAAGTTTCATGCATATTTAGGCGTTTATCTGCGCAAGAACAGGAAAATATCTACGGAGGAAATATATTTTATTTAAATTTTTACTTTACGGCTTTTTTTGTACCGTGAACGCATCTAAATTTGTATTATCAAACTACTTTTTTGAGTGCACGCAAGAATTTCGGGAGATTTGCAAGTAAAAATTGCTTATTATATTGTTTAATTATTTAATTTTGTAATTGTTATGAACACATTGGATTTGAACGCTTATGGCGTAATGGAAATGACTCAACAGGAAATGTTGAATAAAAATGGTGGATGGATAATGGCTTTTGTGGCAGGTGCTATTTTGGGAGGAATGTTATATCAATTGATAGATGATCCTGAGGGTTGTATTAGCGCATTTAAAGAAGGACGTGCGGCCGGGAAAGCTGCCGCTCATTAAATAAGGAGGATATGATATGAATACGATTGATTTTAAACTTCTGGGAGTAGAAGAATTAGAAGAAGTACAATTGGAAGAAATAAAAGGAGGTGCATTTAATTTATGGAAACTCTTGGGTTTTATTGAAGGTTATGTATCTGAAAGTATGAAAGACCCTAATTATTATGCTTCATGCTTTGTAGGGGCTTAATATGACAAAATTAAGGAAAGGGACTGTTTCTCTCCGAAAGAGTCTCTTTTATTATTTTTGTCTTATCAAATTTATAAACAATACATTATTTTGCAAGTATTTGTCATAAAAATTTAATTTGTTTGAATAGGTCAATGAAGAAGAAAATTTATTGGATTATCGGGACGATTTTTCTGTTAGGAATATTTATTATTCTGAATTTTTACTTAAAAAAGCAAAATCATGGTGTTTATGAATGGTTCCCTTCGGCATTATTTCTTCCGCTTTTATATGGAATTAATGTTGTTTGTTTCAATTTTAAATTATTACCACATACCCAATCACTACTGGCTGTCTGTATAGGAGTTATTCTTGCTATTTTGAATACAGAACAACAGGGAGGTTTTTGGATCCAGAAAATTTCAGTCGTTTTAATATCCACTTTTATTATATGGATCTGTTTTTATAGAAAAAGATGAATATTTTAAATCTTTATAGTTGTCTGAAAATCATTTACTTGTTTTCGTCAATGAGGATATCCTGAGAATTTTTCAATATGGTTTCCTCAGCCTGAGGATGATTAGATTACTTGTCATATTAAAGGAGGTGGAACTGTTTATGATCCGACCGGAACGATTTTAGATCCGTTATGTGGTTTAATTTAAATTTAACAACTATTTTGCTGGGCTGGGTTCAATCAGAATCCAGCTAAAGCAATTGTTAGATTACTTATTTCTTCATAAAATGTGCTTTTTCTTCCGGAGAAAAATGTTCAATGGCATATCTTAAAGAAGTCCGGGGCATGTTTTTATGATGTATTTCAAGGAAATCCGTCAGGGTTTCCTTGTCTTTTTTACCGACTTCACGCAGCATCCATCCTACGGCTTTATGCATCAGGTCATGTTTATGATTCAGTAGTTTTTCGGAAAGCGCCAACGTTTCCGTATAATCTTTATGCTTGATGAACATCCAGGTAGAAACAATTGCAATACGTTGTTCCCACAAATTATCGCTTTCAGCCAGTTTATAGAGAATGTCGCGATCTCCTTTGTCTAATAGGTATCCTCCAATGACATCCCTGCAGGTGACATCTACTAAATCCCAATTATTGGCTTTCCGTGCATTTTTAAGGTAAAAATCGAATATCTTTTTCCGTTCTTCCTCTTTTTTAGATTTTTTGAATTGTTGAACGAGAAACAATAAACCGGCCAAACGAGCCTCATGATATTCCGAATCCAATAATTTTTGAATTTCAGGAAAAGAAATTCCTTTATTATTCTTTACGATGTCACGAATTTGTGGGACTACAATTCCCAAAAAGATATCGCCTTCTGCATATTGGCCTTTTCCGGTTTTGAAAAAGCCTTGTAAAAACCTGGCTTTTTCCGGATTGGCTACGGAAAAAAGTTCCTGAAAAATAAATTCGGCGGTCATGAAATTAAATTAATGTTGTGAATAAATTACCACATCATTTTAACCCTGAATGTCAATGTCGGAGGTACAGGCGGATTTCTGAAATCATTGTATTGAGTGATAAAACGGATGACTCCCGGATAAATTTCACAAGTAGATTGTTCCGTCCAACGATAAACGCCGCTTGCATCTCTTTCGTAATAATCATAAGGTAAAGGATACAAAACTTCATCTCCGTTGACTGAAGCGACATAGTAAGTATTAATTACCCCATGGTCGAATACGTATTTTGTAAGTTCCGGAATATCCACATCACAATAAAAATAAAAATGTTCCGGATGCCAGGTCCATTGTCTGATGGTAAAATATTGTTCGTAGGTTTCCACTGGGGTTTCTTCTATACATGAATTTGTTAAAAGAACCGTGAATAGCAATATGAATAATTTCTTCATGATTGATAAATTTTTAATTTTTTACAAAAGTAAGAAAGTTATTTTTTATTTATATTATTTTTTCCTTAATTCTTTGATTTTTGGAATCAAGTATCTACTTTTGTAAAAATGAAAGAACAAATAATCTAAATATGAAATAGTAGATGAAATAAATAAAAATATATTGATAAAAAGCGTTAGCTTTTATTCTTGGAAGTGCCGATTAAAACGGTTAGTAAGATTTTGGGACATTCCGATATAAAGACTACATAGATTTATGCTAAAGTCATTGACAAAAGCAAGCGGGATGCGGTGGATAAGTTGGATGGACTAACAGTATAGCTCCGATTGCTTTTATTTACTAAATATTTATTGTATTTCTGTCGCTAAATTAATAAAAAAGATGTCATTGATAAAGCAAGATAATTTTGAGGAACTGATAAACAATGTTTATCAAACACATTGCATCTTGCAGGCTGATGCAACTAGAGCTATTAATTTAAATTTGACTGTAAGAAATTGGCTTATCGGCTGTCATATTGTTGAGTTTGAACAAAATGGAGAAGACAGGGCGCAATATGGAGCTAATTTGTTGGAAGAAATAGCAAAGCGGTTGAAATCAAGAGGATTAAAGGGATTGCACCGAAGGGCGTTAAATACATGTCGGCTGTTCTATACAACTTATCCTCAAATTTGGCTGACACTGTCAGCCAAATTGAGAAATGACCAACAACTATCTGTTTTGCCTGCACTTGCAGATGAAACCAACATTCGGCTGACAGTGTCAGCCAAATCTGACGAAGAAATGGTTTTGCCACCTGAATTGTTGCTGACCAGACTGACATTTTCGCATTTTATTGAACTAATCCGTGTGGACGATGATTTGCAAAGATTGTTCTACGAAGTTGAAGCAATTAAAAACAATTGGAATATCAGAGAATTAAGACGCGCTATTGATACTTCGCTTGCTTTCCGCACTGTCATGTCCACAAACAAGGAAGCCATAATTGCTAAAATCAAAAATCTTAAACCGGAAACCAATGCGGAAATTATCCGGAATCCGTACGTCTTGGAATTTCTTGATTTGGACGAAAAACCGGAATACAATGAAACCGATATGGAAAAGCAAATACTGAACCATTTACAGGAATTTTTGTTAGAACTTGGAACAGGATTTTGCTTTGAGGCTCGTCAAAAACGTATCACTTTCAACAACAAGCATTACCGCATTGATTTAGTGTTTTATCATAAAATACTGAAATGCAATGTTTTGATTGACTTAAAAATAAGAGAATACGAATATTCCGATGCCGGACAAATGAATTTGTACCTCAACTATTATAAGGAAAACGAAAGGACAGAAGGTGATAATCCGCCAATCGGTATTATTCTTTGCGATGAAAAAGATGACGATTTGGTAAGGTATTCAACTTCCGGGATGGATGACCAATTATTTGTATCCAAATATCTGGTAAAACTTCCTGAAAAGAAAGTACTGGAGAACTTTATGAAAAGGGAATTGAATCAATGATTCATATTGCCTATTTGCCATTTTAAAATTTGATTTGTAACCTTTACGCTGTATCTACCTGAAATCCGGCATAAAAATTGACAAAATTCCTACCATTTTATGTTGGCATATTCAGTAAATTGAAAGAAAAACGGTTGTTGAAGTAAATTCGGCAACCGATTTTTTTATAAAGGAGTTTATATTTTAATATTTTTGGGTCAAAGCCTTCCTTGCGCTTATTTTTAGATTTTCCGGACATGCGTCTCCCTGTCAATCATTTGATTGATATGAGGTTGATTAAAATATGATTTGTATTTTTTTTTCTTAAGCGGATTGTCTTGTTTCTTTCTCAGCTCGTTCCATTTTGGGTATCATCCTGAGAGCATTGGCGGTGTGAACACCAAAGAAAATCCAAAGGATTTCTGTTTCTTTTGTTCGAGCCTTAATCTTTCTTAGATTGTAATGTTCTTTCTCTGTGCCAAAGCTTCCTTTTAAACGGGTTGACCGTTCGTTGGAAATCATCGAACGCATCACTCTTCTCTCTGGTTCATCTTTAGCTTTTTTTCCTTTGGGCTTGAAACAGGTATAGATTGGAGTTTGACGAGAGGAGCAATACGTTCTTGTCTTATTGGTGGCATAAATGCAATCGCCTGCAAAATGGGTTACTTTCTTTCGCATCAAGCGTTGGGCGTATTGGATAGAAGAGATCCCCCGGGTTCCCTCATTGAAGGCTTTGAAATCAATATGCTCAATGAAATTGATTCCATCAACCTGTATCAGGTTGGCTTTGGCGCCAAACTCCACCTCCTTGGTTTCTTTTCCCCGGACAATGGGACGCACATAATGCTTATCAATGCTCACAATTCGGTCGGGACAGCTTTTACGGGTTTGCTGCATTTGCTCTTGCTATTCCAGAACCCGGAGAATCACCTGACACCGTTTCCGGTAAAAACCCAACTAACTCGCAATGAATTAGTTGGGTTTAATTATTTATTTACTGAATCAGCCTAGATTACTTATTTCTTCATAAAATGTGCTTTTTCTTCTGGAGAAAAATGTTCAATGGCATATCTTAAAGAAGTCCGGGGCATGTTTTTATGATGTATTTCAAGGAAATCCGTCAGGGTTTCCTTGTCTTTTTTACCGACTTCACGCAGCATCCATCCTACGGCTTTATGCATTAAATCATGTTTATGGTTCAATAGTTTTTCGGAAAGCGCCAACGTTTCCGTATAATCTTTATGCTTGATGAACATCCAGGTAGAAACAATTGCAATACGTTGTTCCCACAAATTATCGCTTTCAGCCAGTTTATAGAGAATGTCGCGATCTCCTTTGTTTAACAGGTATCCTCCAATGACATCCCTGCAGGTGACATCTACTAAATCCCAATTATTGGCTTTCCGTGCATTTTTAAGGTAAAAATCGAATATCTTTTTCCGTTCTTCCTCTTTTTTAGATTTTTTGAATTGTTGAACGAGAAACAATAAACCGGCCAAACGAGCCTCATGATATTCCGAATCCAATAATTTTTGAATTTCGGGAAAAGAAATTCCTTTATTATTCTTTACGATGTCACGAACTTGTGGAACTACAATTCCCAAAAAGACATCGCCTTCTGCATATTGGCCTTTTCCGGTTTTGAAAAAGCCTTGTAAAAACCTGGCTTTTTCCGGATTGGCTACGGAAAAAAGTTCCTGAAAAATAAATTCGGCGGTCATGAAATTAAATTAATGTTGTGAATAAATTACCACATCATTTTAACTCTGAATGTCAATGCCGGAGGTACAGGCGGATTTCTGAAATCATTGTATTGAGTGATAAAACGGATAACTTCCGGATAAATTTCACAAGTAGATTGTTCCGTCCAACGATAAGCGCCGCTTGCATCTCTTTCGTAATAATCATAAGGTAAAGGATACAAAACTTCATCTCCGTTGACTGAAGCGACATAGTAAGTATTAATTACCCCATGGTCGAATACATATTTTGTAAGTTCCGGAATATCCACATCACAATAAAAATAAAAATGTTCCGGATTCCAAGTCCATTGTTTGATGGTAAAATATTGTTCGTAAGTTTCCACTGGGGTTTCTTCTATACATGAATTTGTTAAAAGAATCGTGAATAGTAATATAAGCAACTTCTTCATAAGTGATAAATTTTTGATAAAAGTAAAAACGTTATTTTTTATTTGTATAATTTTCTCCTTAATTCTTTGATGTCTTCCGAAATAATATAGTCATCGTAATCCATTATTTTATCAATAATTCCATTGGGAGTTAGTTCAATTACCCGGTTACAGACTGTTTGGATAAATTCGTGGTCATGGCTGGACATAAGTATATTACCTTTGAAATTTTTCAGGGTATTGTTGAAAGCCTGTATGGATTCGAGATCCAAATGGTTGGTAGGGGAATCCAATACCATGCAATTAGCATTTTTTAACATCATGCGGGCAATCATACAGCGCATTTTTTCACCTCCGGAAAGAACGCTGGCTTTTTTGAGGACTTCTTCTCCGGAAAACAACATTTTTCCCAGGTATCCTTTCAGATAGACTTCATGGGTATCTTCCGAAAATTGGGCGATCCAGTCCACCAGATTCATGTCTGTATTGAAAAAATCCGAATTATCCAGGGGCAGATAGGCGGAAGTAATGGTTTGTCCCCATTCGAAAGTTCCTTCACCGGCTTTTTGTTCGTCGTTGATAATTTGAAAAAAAGCAGTTGTAGCACGTGGATCGCGTGACAAAAAAACGATTTTATCGTCTTTTTCCACATTGAATGAAACGCTTTTAAACAGTATTTTACCGTCTGTATTTGCAGAAAGTCCGTTGACTTCCAGTATTTTGTTCCCTGTTTCGCGTGCCGGAGTGAAAATAATACCGGGATATTTTCTTGAAGAGGGTTGTATTTCTTCTATATTGAGTTTTTCCAGCATTTTTTTCCGGCTGGTGGTTTGTTTTGATTTAGCCACATTGGCGCTGAATCTACGGATAAATTCTTCCAGCTCTTTTTTCTTTTCTTCCGCTTTTTTATTTTGTTGTTGTTGTTGGCGTAAAGCCAATTGGCTGGACTCGTACCAGAAATTGTAATTCCCGGAAAACAACTTGATTTCGCCATAATCGATATCGACCGTGTGCGTACACACTGAATCCAGGAAATGCCGGTCGTGAGATACAACCAATACTGTATTTTCAAATTCCGAGAGATAATTCTCCAACCACATGACAGTTTCAATATCCAGGTCGTTGGTAGGCTCATCAAGCAATAAGTTGTCCGGCTTTCCAAACAAAGCCTGGGCAAGCAGGATACGTACCTTTTCTTTTCCGCTTACATCTTTCATCATCATATGATGCATTTCTTCTTTGATACCTAATCCGCTTAGCAGGTTAGCAGCATCACTTTCGGCATTCCAGCCTTCCAGTTCGGCAAATTTTTCTTCCAATTCGGCAGCTTTTACACCGTCGGCATCACTGAAATCAGGTTTGGAATATAAGGCGTCCTTTTCATTGGTGATTTCCCAAAGGACGGTATGTCCTCGCAAAACAGTATCCAATACGGTACATTCATCATAGGCGAAGTGGTCCTGTTTGAGTACGGAAAGACGTTCTCCCGGCCCGAAAGTAACTGTCCCGGCATTAGGCTCCAAATCTCCGCTGAGAGCTTTTAAAAAAGTGGATTTACCGGCTCCGTTGGCTCCGATAATACCGTAACAATTACCGGGAGTAAATTTGAGATTGACGTCTTGGAATAGAACCCTTTTACCGAATTGAATGGCTAAATTACTTACTGTAATCATGTGTAAATTAAAAATTAAGAGTGCAAAGATAGGCTTTTTTCTCTTTGGTTATCCGGATAATTAGATTTTTATTTTTTTTGTATATGGGGATATTCCCTGAAAATCAGTACTTTTCCCTGATTGATTTCAATATTGAAATGATCTTCGGTTGCTTCGTTCAAGGTTCCTTGCCACCATGAGGTAAGTTCCTTTTTGTCTAATGGATATTGGAGGTTGGATGTAGTAAAAAGGGTGGGCGGGGTAAGACTGAATATCGAAATTTGCTGTCCCCTGAAACTTTCAAATGTTGCCGAACTGTTCATTGAAGTGAAGACGCCGTAATCCGTAAGCATTTGGACTCTTGCTTTCATTGTGTAATCGGCCAGTAACGAGATATTTCCTAAACTATGATCTTCCCTTTTTCCGGTTGCCCCGAGAATAGTAATTTCTTTCCATCCGTTTTTGACACAAAAATGAACGGCTTTTGTCAGGTCGTTGGTTTCCTGGTCAGGATCGTGATTTAAAATAGGGGAATAATGTGTTTTTATATTTTCGGAAAGACTGTCTAAATCACCGACTATGAAACTGGGCTCAAGACCGGATTTCAACAGGTTCTCCGTCCCCCCGTCGCAACAAATAATTCTTTCGGCGTGTTGCAGGAAAGACAAAGGAATTTCATGTTCCGGAAATGTCCCGTTTGCCAGTATTATTGTTTTGAAATCCTGTATAATTGCAATTCTATCCATTTTTTATTTCTTCATTTTTCATTGTTTTTTTCCATTCTATCAGTCCGATTAAAGACATTATGGTATAAATGGTGTAAAGTATAGCTGTCGGATAGAGTTCCAGGTAAATATATAATCCGGTAGCAAAACAATTGGTGAAAATCCATAAGTACCAGTGTTCGACAAATTTGTGCGCAACCATCCAGGTGGCAATGATGCTTAAGACAGTAACCAATGTATCCGCATAGGGTACAGATGAATCGGTATAGTTTGAAAGTATCGATGCAATCAATGCAAAAAGTAAAATTCCGATTCCGGACAACCATCCTGTTGTTTTTATGCCAATGTGAGTGATTTTCAGGCTGCTGGAGCTGTTTTTTGCGTATTTCCAACAATACAGTCCATAAACCGACATCGCTGCAAAATAGGCATTCATTCCTGTTTCTGCATAAAGTTTGGCTTCGAAAAAAATAAACGTATAAAAAATGGAGCTGATAATCCCGACGATCCACATAGTCCATTTTTGCCGGACTTCCAGAATCAGGTAAACAAGAGCAAGAAATGCTCCGATAACTTCAATGTAATTGTCTTTTATCCAGTTAATCATAAAAATGTCAAAAGTTCCAGGGGATTATCAATAATTGCCTTTGCCCCGCTTTCCAACAATTCTTCCCGGGTTCTGAATCCCCAGGTAACCCCTACTGCAAACATTCCGGCGGCGTTGGCTGTTTTCATATCTATGTTGGTATCTCCTAAATAGAGGACATTTTTGGGAGAAACATTCAGCTCTTTTGAAATGTATAACGCCGACTCCGGATCCGGTTTACGCGGAAAGCGTTCATTCGCTCCCAGGATGATATCGAAACGCCATTTATTCAGAAGATCGGAACCTATTTTTTGTGTCAGCTCATCGGCCTTATTAGACAACACAGCTAATTTCAGATTTCTTTTTGCCAATGTATCCAGTAGTTCGGGAATACCATCGTATAACCTGGTTTTTTCTGCATACGATTTTCCGTATTCTTCCATCATCACTTTCAGGCATTCCATTACCTGTGTTTCCTGTTTTTTATTGTCCGGGAGGCATTGATATACTAGGTTTTTCAAGCCGTTTCCGACAAAATATTTATAGGACTCGTAATCAAAAGTAGGGAAACCGAACCGGATAAGAGTCCGGTTCATGGCATCGGCAATATCAACTAAAGAATCGACCAATGTTCCGTCTAAATCAAAAATAACGGTATGGAAAGAATTCATAGTACAAAAGTAATCAATGAATTCTATTCGTGCGAGGTTTTTTAAAATATTCGTGTACTTTTGTACCTTGTAGAATATTTATTATGATTTTAAATTATATCTGGATAGCGTTTTTTCTGATCGCTTTTGTCGTAGGATTATTTAAAGTCGTTTTTTATGGCGATTTAAATGTCTTTACCGAGATGATGAATGCTTCGTTCTCTTCGGCAAAAAATGCTTTTGAAATTTCTCTTGGTTTGACGGGAGTGTTGTCGCTTTGGCTTGGTTTCATGAAAATTGGAGAGAAGGGAGGTTTGGTTAATTTCCTTTCGCGTATGGGGTATCCTGTTTTCAGTCGTTTATTTCCGGAGATTCCCAAAGGCCATCCGGCTACGGGATCGATAATGATGAACATTGCCGCCAATATGCTGAATCTTGATAATGCGGCAACTCCTCTGGGATTGAAGGCGATGAATGAAATGCAGGAATTGAATAAAAATAAGGATACGGCATCCAATCCGATGATTATGTTTTTGGTTTTCAATGCTTCCGGTTTGATTCTTATCCCTGTAACGCTGATGGTTTACCGGGCGCAAATGGGCGCTGCTAATCCTTCCGATATTTTTATTCCTCTGATGATTGCCACTACTATTGCCACATTGGCCGGAGCTATCTACGTGTGTATCAGACAAAAAATAAATTTGTTTGATAAAGTTTTGTTAAGCGTTTTCGGAGGATTAATCGCTTTCATTGCCCTGATTGTCTGGTTGTTTCATGCTTTACCCCAGGAACAGGTTTCCACTTATTCGGGATTGGCTGCCAATTCATTGCTGTTATGTATTATCGTTTCGTTTATTGTAGCCGGAATCAGGAAAAAGGTGAATGTGTATGATGCCTTTATTGAGGGCGCAAAAGACGGTTTTAAGACTGCTGTGATGATTATTCCTTATTTAGTAGCTATGTTGGTCGGAATCGCTCTTTTTCGTACTTCAGGAGCCCTGGATTTTTTGGTTGAAGGAATATCTTCGCTGCTTGCTTTATGCGGATTGAATACCGATTTTGTTCCTGCACTTCCTACTGCCTTTATGAGATCCCTGAGTGGTAATGCCGCTCGTGGGATGATGCTGGATGCAATGCAGACTTACGGAGTAGATTCATTTATAGGACGCTTGTCGTGTATATTTCAGAGTTCTTCCGATACTACATTTTATGTTGTAGCAGTATATTATGGCGCTGTGAACATCAGGAATACACGTTATACTGTTACCGGCGCACTGCTTGCAGACTTCTTCGGAGTGATTACGGCTATTTTTGTTTGTTATTTATTTTTTGGATAAATAAAATGAATCAAATTGATTTAATTTCTTTGATCCCGTTCCGGTTAAGCATTACCAGGTAACGTTTGTATTCTACTTGGTCGGAATACTGGAAACGAAGGATAAAATTCAGATAATATACTTTTTCTCCAGGGATGATTTTATAGTCGGTTTTGTCGTCCGTGATAAAAATCGGAACTTCAGCATTATCCATTTTATGGATGAATTGTGATATATTGAACCGGATAATATCGTTTACTCCGGAAATAGGATAACGGTTCGATTTATTGATAATTTTACTGTCTAATGACATTTGAATGCGGTAAAGAAGAATTTTTTCATCATTAATTCTGTTTTCTGCTTCCAAAATGGTAGATCGGTTCCGTAATTGGGTTGCTTCTTTTGGAATTTTATTTTCACTTACAAAAGTCTGGCTTTCTTTATAGATACCGATGATGTCGTCGTTATTTATTTTCATATCTACCTTATTATCAAAGTATTTACTGTTTAATTTATGAGAAAAATAGAATTTTGAAAGTTCTTTGATTCGGTCTTTGAGCATATATGTTACTACTAATGCAATGAAGAGCGGAAGTGTAAAATTTCCATATTTGATTTGGAAAGCAAAAGCGATAATTGTTGCAAAAACCATGGATATACCTGCAGCCACACTGTAATAGAATTGTTTGACTACAACTCCGTCTTCCCGTTTTTTGATTTTCAGGAACAATTGGCTTTCAATATATTTTTTCAATGCACCCAAACGGAAAACGACATCTTTATTTTTATCTTTACTGTCCTTGTCGATGACGGCATAACCCTTTTTCTGCTTATATTGTATCTCGTAATCAATCAATTCCAGCAATTCTGTTTTTTCTTTTTCGTAGCTTTCTTTATCTTTGGAGTCCAGATCCTTCAGGATTTTGAATGTATGTAGTTCGATTAGATTACTCATAAATTCATCCCCAAAAAGAAAATATTCGAAAGTATTCTTATCAATTGTGGGAGTATTTATGATTTTTTGTAGTGAACGGTATAGTTTTGCAATATTCCTGCAATTTTTTATGTAGGTAGAAAGTAAAAATATTTTGTCTTCCTTGGATTGGCAATTCTGGATGTGTAGTATTTCGTTACGCAATGAACTTTTGAGAATAGATTGAAACATTTTGATGTGACTTTCGTAATCCGCTAAGTTGTTGCGATTAGGGCTACCGGCGATTTTAATGAATGCTTCTTCCAAGAGCCGGAATGGTAGTTCTTCCGGATTGGTAATATCACGGAGTAAATAAATAGGTGTAATCAAACGTATATTGGATTGTACGTCCCGGTAAAAGTCGGTCTTTGAATAAGTGTATCGATTGATATACAGCGAATTAGGTATAAATACCCACATGTTCATTGAAAAATCATTTTCATCCGGATTTTTTTGTACCGTAAAGCCGATTTTGAACTCAAGGGAAAATTGATCGTGTATTTTTACGTGTTCTTCTATCATTTCTGTTTGTTTTACCAGTTTTTATAGGGTTTTTTCACCAACATGGAATTATAATACCTTGGATTTCCGGTTACTTCATCTCCGAGGAATGATGGACGTTCGAAAACAGCATCTTCAGATGGTAGTTCGATTTCGGCAATGTATAGACCTTTGTTCTCTCCGTGGAATTCATCGACTTCAAATGTGTATTGGCCGGTTTTTACCAAATAGCGGGTTTTGTCGATTATTCCGGGTTCGCAAATTTTCAATAAGTCTTTAGCATCGGTCAAAGGAATTTCTTTTTCCCATTCATAACGGCTGACTCCCAAATCGTTTCCAATACCTTTGATGGTAATGTAGCCCTTTTCTTCATTAATACGTATGCGTACTGTTCTTTCCCGGGCGGAAGATAGATAGCCCTGAATAATCCGGATGCTTTTTTCTGCCTGCAATTTGAAAGAAAGGTTCTTTACTAAAAATTTTCGTTCTATTTCTTGTGGCATGGAATTATTTCTTACATAATTGAATTTTCAAAGTTAACAAAAAAATCGTGTAATCTGTGTAATCTGTATGAACAATAGTTTGTACCTTTGTAGGTTAATTTGAATTGAAAAATAGTTACATCAATTGTTATGGCAATTGCTTTCCAGTCTGATGATATTAGATTACCAATTATAAAGCGCAGATATACAGCTAATTGGATTAAATCAGTGGCAAGTTTTTATCAAAAAAAAACGGGTGATATTACTTATATTTTTTGTTCGGATGAAAAAATTCTGGACATTAATAAAACATATTTGAATCACGATTATTATACAGATATCATTACTTTTGATTATTCGGAAGGAAATGTGATAGCCGGAGATCTTTTTATTTCTCTGGAAACGGTGAGAAGTAATTCTGAAAAATTTGGAACGGATTACAACGAAGAATTATATCGTGTGATGATTCATGGAATTCTTCATTTATGTGGATTTGAAGATAAGACATCGAAAGATAGGAAGTTGATGAGGGAAAGAGAAAATGAGGCATTAAAATTATTATCCGGATTATTAAAAGAATAGCTATAGTTTATTATTTTGAATTATAGCCAGATGAAATATGGACTTTAATTACGATGTAATCGTTGTCGGGGCCGGACATGCCGGTTGTGATGCAGCTGCTGCAGCAGCTAATCTGGGTTCGAAAACCCTGCTGATAACGATGGATATGAATAAGATAGCTCAAATGAGTTGTAATCCGGCAGTTGGAGGGATTGCAAAAGGTCAGATTGTCCGTGAAATTGATGCACTGGGTGGTCAGATGGGTATCGTTACGGATTTGACTGCGATTCAATTCCGGATGTTGAACCGTTCGAAAGGCCCGGCTATGTGGAGCCCCCGGGCTCAGAGCGATAGAGTAAAATTTATTGATAAATGGAAGGAAACAATTGATAATATCCCGAATTTGTTTGTATGGCAGGATACAGTTAATCGTCTCATTATTGAAGATGGTGAGGCAAAAGGTGTTCGTACGGCGATGGATGTGGAATTTTATTCTAAGTCTGTCATACTGACTGTTGGAACATTTTTGAATGGTCTGTTACATATCGGGAAAACTCAAATTCGTGGTGGCCGGATTTCAGAACCGGCATCCTATGGTGTCACCGAGCAATTAATTGAATTGGGTTTTGAAGCCGACCGTATGAAAACCGGAACCCCGGTACGGATCGATGGTCGTAGTGTTGACTTCTCATTGATGGAGGAACAGAAAGGTGAAAATGATTTTCATAAATTTTCCTATTTGGATTTTAATCCGCGTCCTTTGAAACAATTGAGTTGCTGGACTCTTTATACCAATGAAAAATGTCATGACATTCTTCGAAACAGTCTGGATGATTCTCCTCTTTATAATGGACAGATACGGAGTATTGGACCTCGTTATTGTCCCAGTATTGAGACAAAAATTGTAACATTTTCGGATAAAATTCAACATCAATTGTTTTTGGAGCCGGAAGGTGAGAATACGCAGGAATATTATTTGAATGGGTTTTCATCCTCTCTCCCGCTCCGGATTCAAATTGAAGCTTTACAGGCAATACCTGCTTTTCGTAATATTCAGATATACAGGCCGGGTTATGCCATTGAATATGATTTTTTTCAACCTACGCAATTGAAACATACATTGGAAACTAAAAGAATCAGTAATTTATTCTTTGCCGGACAAATTAATGGAACGACGGGATATGAGGAAGCTGGAGCTCAGGGTTTGGTCGCCGGTATCAATGCTCATGTTTGCGTACACGGAGGTTCTGAATTTATTTTAGGACGGGATGAGGCATATATTGGTGTTTTGATTGACGATCTGATAACAAAAGGGGTTGATGAACCTTATCGTATGTTCACTTCCCGGGCTGAATATCGTATTTTATTGCGTCAGGATGATGCTGATATGAGGTTGACGGGAAAAAGTTATCGCATGGGTCTTGCTAAGGAGAGTCGGTATCGTTTGATGATGGAAAAGAAGGAACAGATAAATAGGATTGTTGATTTTGCACGAAATTATTCGGTTAAAGCCGAATATGTTAATCCCGATTTGGAAAAATATGGAACAACTCCTTTACGTCATGGTGTTAAATTGATTGATTTGATTTTGCGGCCTCAGTTGAATATTCAGAAAGTTGCCGATTTAATTCCGGCTTTTAAGGCTCAATTAGATGAAATCACTGGCGGCCGTAGAGAAGAAATTGTTGAAGCTGCTGAGATTTTAATAAAATACGAGGGGTATATTGCTCGTGAAAAAATTATTGCAGAGAAAATTAATCGTTTAGAGAATGTAAAAATCAGAGGTAAATTTGATTACAATGCTATTCAATCTTTATCTACTGAAGCAAAACAAAAGTTAATTTTGATTGATCCGGAAACAATTGCTCAAGCGAGTCGAATTCCCGGAGTTTCACCTAATGATATTAATGTTTTGTTGGTTCTTTCAGGAAGATGATTTTTTTTTGTTCCACGTGGAACAATTTGTGTCTCTTGATTTGGTTTTGAAAATAAAATAAGTCGAATTTTTTAAAAAAAAGCAGATGATTCTGCTGAAAATAAAGCAATGAATATTGAAAAAATTAAACACTCGATTCGTAATGTTTCGGATTTCCCAATTCCGGGGATTCAGTTCAAAGATGTAACGACTTTGTTTAAAGATGCAGATTGTCTGGTTGAATTATCGGATGGATTGTATGAAATGTATAAGAATTCAGGAATAACAAAAGTGGTTGGAATTGAATCCCGTGGATTTATTATGGGGCCGATTCTTGCAACTCGTCTTCATGTCGGATTTGTTCCGATTCGTAAGTCTGGGAAATTACCCGCCGCAGTTTATGAAGAATCATATGAAAAAGAATATGGTTTGGATACGATACAAATCCATAAAGATGCTTTGACTGAGAATGATGTAATATTACTTCATGATGATTTGTTGGCAACCGGAGGAACAATGTTAGCTGCATGCAAATTGGTGCAAAAATTCAATCCCCGAAAAATTCTTGTAAACTTTATTGTTGAATTGGAAGATTTAAAAGGTCGTTTGACGTTTGAAAAAAATATCCGGGTAGATTCCGTAATCAAATATAATATTTAAAATTGATCAGATATTAATGGAGCCTTCTGAAAAAAATATTATTGATTTTTCTACAATTATATCTGTAATTCCCGAAAGTCCGGGATGCTATATGTATTTGGATGAAAATGGTACAATTATCTATATAGGGAAAGCCAAAAATTTAAAAAAACGCGTCTCATCTTATTTTAATAAAAATCAGGAAAATCCGAAGACTAGAATCCTTGTTAATCGAATAAGGGATATTCACTACATTGTCGTAGAATCTGAAGAAGATGCTTTGTTGCTCGAAAATAACATGATTAAAGAGCGTCAGCCCCGATATAATATTTTATTGAAAGATGATAAGACTTACCCCTGGATTGTTGTGAAAAATGAACGGTTTCCACGTGTTTTTCAAACCAGGACTATGGTAAAGGATAAGTCTGTCTATTATGGCCCCTACCCTTCCGGTGTGATTGTGAAAATGATATTAAAGCTTATCAGTAGTTTATATCCGATACGTACTTGTGGTTATCCGTTGACAAAAGAGAATATCTCTCAGAAAAAATTCAAAGTTTGTTTACAATATCATATAAAAAATTGTTTGGGACCCTGTGAAGGTCTGCATTCGGAAGAAGATTACAATCAAAATATCCAGGCTGTCTGTGAAATATTAAGTGGGAATCTCGGACAAATAAGCCGGAAATTATATAATGAAATGTTGCAGTTATCTGAAGAATTGAAATTTGAAGAAGCCCAAAAAGTAAAGGAAAGATACGAATTACTGGAACATTATAAGGCAAAATCAATAGTCGTAAGCCCGAATCTAAATAACGTCGATGTGTTTTCTTTTGAAGAAGGAGAACAGTCTGTCTATATTAATTACCTTCACATCGTATCCGGTTCAATTGTCCAGGGATATACTATTGAATATAAGATGCGGATGGATGAGCCCAAAGAAGAAATTCTGGGATTGGGTATCGCTGAACTCAGAACGCGGTTCAACAGCCAGGCAAAAGAAATCATTGTCCCCTTTTCTCCTGATATTGATCTTAATGGAGTTGAATTTATTGTACCTCAACGGGGAGATAAGAAAAAACTTCTGGATTTGTCACTGAAGAATGTCAGGCAGTATAAATTGGATCAAATGAAACAAATTGAGAAATTGAATCCGGAACAAAGAGGGATTCGTATTCTTAAAACGCTTCAAAATGATTTACGCCTGAAAGAATTGCCGGTACATATTGAATGTTTTGATAATTCAAATATCCAGGGAACGAATCCGGTTTCTGCTTGTGTCGTGTTTAAAAAGGGTAAACCTTCGAAAAAAGATTACAGGCATTATAATATTAAGACTGTTGTTGGCCCGGACGATTTTTCTTCAATGTATGAAACAGTCTCCAGACGTTATAGAAGATTAATGTACGAAAGAGAAGAATTCCCACAATTGATTGTAATTGATGGAGGAAAAGGGCAACTTCGTGCCGCCGCTGATGCTCTTACCGATTTGGAATTATATGGAAAAATTCCAATAATAGGAATCGCGAAGAGATTGGAAGAAATTTATTTTCCTAATGATCCGGTTCCCTTGTATCTGGATAAAAATTCGGAAAGTTTGAAACTGATTCAACAATTACGTGATGAGGCGCATCGTTTTGGTATCAGTTTCCACAGACAAAAAAGAAGCAAGCAACAGCTTGTCTCTGAATTAGATAGTGTAAAAGGAATTGGTAAGGTTGCCAAAGAAAAGTTGCTCAAAAAATATAAGAGTGTGAAAAAAATTAAGGAAGCTCCAAAGGAAGAAATTGCTGAACTGATCGGTAAATTCCGGGCTGATTTATTATTTAAAGGTCTTTCTTTATGAGGGTTGTGTTACAAAGAGTTACAAGGGCATCTGTTTCGATCGATGGGTACTTGAAATCAACTATTTCTAATGGTATTTTAGTCCTTCTTGGAGTTGAAAATTCTGATACAGAGGAAGATATGTCATTCCTTTGTAGAAAGATAGTAAATTTGCGTATCTTTGATGACGAAAATGGTGTGATGAACCGTTCTGTTCTGGATGTGGATGGTGAAATACTTTGCGTGAGCCAATTTACACTCTATGCTTCTACAAAGAAAGGAAACCGGCCTTCTTATATCAGGGCATCCAAACCGGACCGTGCTATTCCGGTGTATGAAAAATTTTGTCAAGAGTTACAGGAATTACTTGGAAAGCCGGTTAAAACAGGGAAGTTTGGTGCGGATATGAAGGTTGAATTGTTGAATGATGGTCCGGTGACAATTATTATTGACTCTAAAGATAAAGAATAAGATGACTATTAAAGATGCTCAAAATCAAGTAGATAACTGGATTAAAACGATTGGAGTCCGGTATTTTAATGAATTGACCAATATGACTCTTTTAACGGAAGAAGTTGGGGAATTAGCAAGAATAATGGCTAGGACTTATGGTGAGCAATCGTTTAAAAAATCGGATTTAGATAAGAATATAGCCGATGAAATGGCCGATATTTTGTGGGTACTAATCTGTTTGGCTAATCAAACGGGAGTGGATTTGACGGATGCTTTTCAACAGAATATGGAGAAAAAAAACAACCGGGATTCCGAAAGACATAAAAATAATGAAAAATTAAAATAAATAATAGGTAATTATGAGCAAGTATCAAGATGTATTGAATAAGTTTAATCTGAACTTGAATGATGAAGTCGTAACTCAAAAAGTAACCGGTTTAATCGAAAAAAATGTTGATGATTACAGGTCTCCGGAAGTTTTGAAATTTTTGCATTCCTGTATTGATTTGACTTCATTAAATACGGAAGATTCTAAAGAAAGTATCTGGAAATTTGTCGAGAAGGTAAATTCTTTCGACGGTTCTCACTCTGATGTTAATAATGTCGCCGCGATTTGCGTATTTCCTAATTTTGTGGAAACAGTGAGAGAAGCTTTGACTGATGATAATGTTAAAATTGCAGCTGTTTCTGCCGGTTTTCCTTCTTCCCAGACGTTCATTGAAGTAAAAATAGCTGAAACTTCATTGGCGGTTACCGACGGAGCTGATGAAATTGATGTAGTCCTGAATGTCGGACATTTTCTTGACGATGATTTGGAAGAAGTTTGTGTTGAAATTGAGGAGCTTAAGGCGGCTTGTCGTGACGCTCATTTGAAAGTGATTCTTGAAACGGGTCTTCTGAAAACGGCTTCTAATATTAAAAAAGCGGCGATTTTATCGATGTATTCGGGCGCTGATTTCATTAAAACATCCACAGGAAAAGTATATCCGGGCGCATCTCCCGAAGCTGCTTATGTCATGTGTGAAGCAATTAAGGAATATCATGCCTTGCATAACCGTCGCATCGGGTTGAAGGTTTCAGGAGGAATTCGCACCAAAGAAGATGCTTTGAAATATTATGCGATTGTAAAAGAAATTCTTGGTAATGAATGGTTAACTCCTGAATATTTTAGAATTGGCGCCAGTAGCCTGGCTGAAAATTTATTGAAAGAAATATAACTTCTATTATTTTCTTCTTTCTATAACGTAGTCAACTAATTCGATCAATGCTTTTTTTGCTTCTGTTTCCGGAAAATCATCCAACAGAGCAAGAGCTTGTTGTCTGATATTCTTCATTTTAGTTTCAGCATATTCGATACCCTTGAATTCTTTGGCGAAATTTATCAGTAGTTGAATATTATTTATGGTAAAATTACTTTCCCGGATTAATTTTAACATCTTGGCGGCTTCTTCTTTGGGGGCTGTATGTAAAGCATGTATTAAAGGTAAAGTTACTTTTCCTTCCCGGATGTCATTTCCCGTAGGTTTTCCTATATCGCCCTGCTCAAAATAATCGAAAATGTCGTCTCTGATTTGGAAACAAATTCCTAAATATTCTCCGAATAACCGGAAGTTTTCAATGGTTTGTTTGTTTGCACCTACGGATAATGCTCCCATTTCGGAACAAGAAGATAGTAATACTGCAGTCTTTTTACGGATAATGTCGAAATACCGTTCTTCACTGATAATTTTTCCATCGGAAGAAATCAGCTGGCTCAACTCTCCTTCTGCTAAATTTTGTGCTAAATTGGAAATAATGCCTAATATTTGAAGGCTTTGTGACATTACTGCCCGGACAATAGCAATTGAAAGAATATAATCGCCTAAAAGAACAGCTACCCGGTTGTCGTAACGGGCATTTGCAGAGGGACGGCCACGACGGATTTTAGTGTCGTCAACTACGTCGTCGTGAATAAGTGTAGCGGTATGTAACAATTCTAATACTACAGCATAGTCAACGGTTTTTTGATTTGTTTCACCGCAAACTTTAGCTGTAAGTAACGAAATAAGCGGACGGATTCTTTTCCCGTTCGCTTCATTAACATAATCAATCATAGATTGAAAATCGGAAGAATGTCCTTGTAAAACCTTTTTGTATAGTTGGTTAAAAGCCTCCATCTCTTTTTCCACAGGTTTTACGATCGCATTACGCTTACTCATAATTCTCTTAAATAAAGTACAAAGTTAAAAATAAAATCTAAGAGAAGAATAGAATAAGCGAAGAGTAACAAGTTTTTTCATATCTTTACAGTTTGATAGTTTAAATTTTTTATTGATGAAACTTTTTCTTTTAGATGCTTATGCATTGATTTACAGGTCGTATTATGCTTTTATGAAAAATCCCAGGATAAATTCCAAAGGACAAAATACTTCTGCGATATTTGGATTTGTAAATACTTTGGAAGATGTTTTGAAAAAAGAAAATCCAACTCATATCGGAGTGGCTTTTGACCCTCCGGGGCCTACTTTTCGCCATCAGGCATACGAAGAATATAAAGCATTGAGGGAAGAAACCCCGGAGGTCATCCGTGAGTCGGTTCCGGTTATTAAAGAAATTATCAAAGCCTATAATATTCCTTTGTTGGAAGTTTCCGGTTTTGAAGCCGATGATGTCATTGGTACTTTGGCCAAGAAGGCGTCAAAAGAAGGTTTTGAAGTTTATATGATGACTCCGGATAAAGATTATGCTCAACTTGTAGAAGATCATGTTTTTATTTATAAACCGAAATACGGAAGTTCTGAGTTTGAAATTTTAGGAATTAAAGAGGTTTTGAAAAAATATGAACTGCGATCTCCGGAACAGATGATCGATTTGTTGGGCTTGATGGGAGATAAGTCGGATAATATTCCGGGATGTCCCGGGGTTGGTGAAAAAACCGCTCAGAAGCTTATTGAAGATTTCGGTACCATAGAAAGTCTGTTGAATCGTACCAATGAGTTAAAAGGAGCTCTGAAGGAAAAAGTGGAAGGAAATAAAGACATGATTCTTTTTTCCAAGTTTTTGGCAACTATAAAAACCGATGTTCTGATAGAGTTTGATTCCCAATCTTTGAAACGGGAAAAAATTAATGAGGAAAGATTAAAAGAATTATTCAATGAATTGGAATTCCGGAATCTTGCCGTTCGGATTTTAGGGGAAGAAAAAAAACAACCCCTCTCCTCCCCTAAAGTTAGTCCGGCTCAAGGTCTTCTCTTTCCGGAATTTGAAGCCGAAGGTCCGGCCGGTTTATTTCATTCAAATCTCAGCGACATAAATTCAACGTCTCATACCTATAAAACTCTTCTGTATGAGTCGGAAATACACGATTTAATCGGGAAAATTTATGCCCGTCGAATGATCTCATTTGACACGGAGACTACGGGAATTGACCCATTGACTGTCGAATTGGTTGGTATGTCTTTTGCCGTTGACGAAGGTGAAGCTTTTTACCTGCCTGTTCCGGAAAATCCTGAGGAGGCGAAAAAATTAGTAGGACAATTCAAGCAGGTACTTGAAAGTGATAAGATTTTAAAAATAGGGCAGAATGTCAAATATGATATTATTGTCCTCAGGAAGTATGGAATTGATGTCAAAGGTCCGTTATTTGATACGATGATTGCTCATTATCTGATAAATCCGGAATTAAGGCATAATATGGATTATCTGGCGGAAACCTATCTTAGTTATCAGACTGTTCATATTGAAGAATTAATAGGTGCAAAAGGGAAAAATCAATTGAATATGCGTCAGGTACCATTGAATGAAATTTCCGATTATGCGTCTGAAGATGCGGATATTACTTTAAAATTGAAAAATATTTTTGAGAAAAAAATAGAAGAAAATAATCTGAAACAATTATTTTATGATATTGAAATGCCCCTGGTGAAGGTTTTGGCAGATATAGAATTTACCGGAGTGGGGCTTGATGCAGAGGCTTTGAAACTATCGTCACAGGAACTGACGGCACAATTGATTGACCTGGAGAATGAAATATGTAAAATGGCCGGTATGGTGTTCAATATTAATTCTGCCAAACAGGTCGGAGAAGTCTTGTTCGACCGGATGAAAATTATTGATAAGGCCAAAAAAACCAAAACAGGACAATATACTACGAATGAAGAAGTCCTTGAAAGTCTGAGATCAAAACATCCGATTGTTGGTAAATTGCTGGAATACAGAGGATTAAAAAAACTTTTAAGTACCTATATAGATGCTTTGCCTTCATTAATCAATCCAAATGACGGAAAAATACACACTACTTTTAATCAGACGGTTACATCAACAGGCCGCTTAAGTTCCACTAATCCCAATTTACAGAATATCCCTATCCGTGATGCGGAAGGAAAAGAAATCCGGCGTGCATTTATACCGGATTATGATTGTGTCTTTTTTTCGGCCGACTATTCCCAGATTGAATTGCGCATTATGGCTCATCTAAGCGAGGATCGGAATATGATTAAGGCATTCAATAGCGGACAGGACATTCATGCGGCTACAGCGGCTAAAATCTATAAAATTCCCATCGGGGATGTGACAAGAGATATGCGTAGAAAAGCAAAAACAGCGAATTTCGGAATCATCTATGGGATTTCGGTATTCGGTTTGGCTGATCGGCTTTCTATCCCCCGTTCGGAAGCAAAGGAATTAATTGACGGTTATTTTGAGACCTATCCCGATGTGAAGAAATATATGGATGAAAGCATTGAGAAGGCTCGCCGGAACGGCTATGTTGAAACGCTTTTCCATCGTAAACGTTACCTGACTGATATTAATTCCCGGAATGCTATTGTTAGAGGGTATGCTGAGCGTACGGCGATTAATGCTCCGATACAGGGATCTGCCGCCGATATCATTAAAGTGGCAATGGTCCGGATTTACAATCGGTTCCAGTCCGAAAAAATACAATCGAAAATGATTTTGCAGGTACATGACGAATTGAATTTCAATGTTTTGAATGATGAAATGGAAACTGTCCGGAAAATAGTCATCGAAGAAATGGAAAATGCATTCCAATTACAGGTTCCGGTTGTCGTCGACTGTGGCGCCGGTCAAAACTGGTTGGAAGCTCATTAAAATAAATACTTATTTTTATTACCTTTGTACCCTTAAAGGAAATTTATCATAATAGTTCCCGATATTATTATTGATACTTTTTCAATTTTCAATTTTTAATTTTCAATTTAAAATGGCATTACAGTGCGGTATTGTTGGTCTTCCCAACGTTGGAAAATCAACCCTTTTTAATTGTCTTTCAAATGCAAAGGCGCAGGCGGCAAACTTTCCTTTTTGTACCATAGAACCCAATGTCGGAGTGATCACGGTTCCGGATGAACGGCTTACAAAACTGGCAGAGCTGGTCAATCCTCAACGAATTGTTCCTACTACGGTCGAGATTGTCGATATTGCAGGTTTGGTAAAAGGCGCCAGCAAAGGAGAAGGTTTAGGAAATAAATTCTTAGCCAATATTCGTGAAACTGATGCTATCCTGCATGTTTTACGTTGCTTTGACGACGAAAATGTAACTCATGTCGATGGTTCGGTGAATCCGGTCCGCGATAAGGAAATTATAGATTACGAACTTCAATTGAAAGATTTGGAAAGCGTGGATGCCCGTATCTCCAAGGTACAGAAGCAGGCGCAGACTGGGGGGGATAAGCAGGCCAAGCTGGCTTATGATGTGCTGGTTCGTTATAAGGAGGCTCTGGAACAGGGTAAGCCGGCCCGTACGGTCAAATTGGAAAATAAAGAAGATGAAAAATTCGCCCGGGAGCTTTTTTTATTGACTAACAAACCGGTATTGTATGTTTGTAATGTCGATGAGACTTCTGCTATTGCCGGGAATAAGTATGTCGAAATGGTACGCGGGGCAATCAAGGATGAAAATGCCGAATTACTGATTGTTGCTGCTAAAATCGAATCTGAAATTGCGGAATTTGAAACCTATGAAGAGCGGGAAATGTTTCTTTCTGAGTTAGGATTGGAAGAGTCCGGGGTTAATCGTTTAATTAAAGCAGCCTACAGGTTATTGAATCTGGAAACTTTCTTAACCGCAGGAGTGCAGGAAGTACGGGCCTGGACTTATCTGAAAGGAAGTAAGGCTCCTCAGTGTGCCGGTGTTATTCATACGGATTTTGAAAAAGGTTTCATCCGTGCAGAGGTTATAAAATATGAAGATTATATCAAATACAAATCCGAATCTGCCTGTAAAGATGCCGGAAAAATGAACATTGAAGGCAAGGAATATGTTGTACAGGATGGAGATATTATGCATTTTCGTTTTAATGTTTAAGGACGGATGTCCTATTTGACTATAAAAATTAATAATAAGTGAAGGTAAAAATTATTCTATCCTGTTTTTTGTTTCAAAAAATGGTTACAAGATATGGGTTATGCCAAGAAACATATTATCTCAATTATAGCAGGATTAATTGTTGCATTGATTTGTGCTGTATTGTTAAAAACTTATCGGCTTTACATTTATGAAAATCACATAAACGATTTTCATCTAGCAGATACGATTCCTAATTGGTTCGCTATTCCTGCCGGTACGTTATTTCTGTGGGGGGTATCCAAGGGAAAAGACTCAATCAAGAAAATAATTTTATCAGGGATTGTAGGTTTGATTATTTTTGAATTTATATTCTCTGCAACAATTGATTACCTGGATATTATAGCGACAATATTAAGCGGTGGCATAACTGTTTGTATTTATAAGATTTACAAATATTTACAAACCCGGAACATATAAGTAAAAAATGCTTTTCCTACCTAAAATCATTAATAACTCAGCTGAGTCCCATTATTCCTAACTCTTGTGCCATGTATTCCCGTGAGAAGTTCTTCAGTTTCCTGATTTGTTTAATAGGACTTTCAATATTCATTTTTTGGATATTTTATTCATAAATATAGTAAATTATTCATATAATGAAGGTGATTTTATAGATTATTTTAATTAACTAAAGTTAGTCATGATATCAGATAAATCATTGATTTTTTATAGATGTAATATTTGGTAATGGCTTATCATTTTTACGTTTACTGTAACTTGAAATATTTGTGTAAAGTTTTCAGTAATCTGACTTTATGAATAACTTGGCTTTGTATTGTAATTTTATTCGTGAAAAAAATTATAAAAAATAAAAATTATGCCTAATTTTGTAAAATTGAAAAACATGAAAAGTTTAGATTTGAATGCTTACAGCGTAGAGGAAATGACTTCCCAAGAAATGAAAAGCACAAATGGTGGATGGATTCAATTTTAACATTAAAAATCCTTCGTATTTAAAGAAGGATTTTTAATGTTGACTCTCTAGAAAAATGATTGAAAAAAAATCAAAACAAAAGATAATTCTCATAGGAATTTCAATCTTATTATTTCAAATAGGAATAATCTTAAATGGTACATACCGTAATTATATTTATGAAAATAAGATGCCGGATTTTCATTTCGCAGATACGTTTGGAAACCTTCTCGCAGTTCCTGCTGCATTATTTTTCATAAGTGGAATACGAAAAAATACAACAAAAATAAATTGTTCGATTCCGGCTGTTGTTATAGCTTTTATCCTTTTTGAGCTAATGGGATTAATAGGATTACATGGAACTTTTGATGTATTTGACATTGCGGCTACGATTATCAGTGGTATTATTACTTATCTAATTTTGTATTATATCTTTCATATGAAGGAATTGTAATTTATTTACCATTAAATATGTTAATGATAAAGAGATTTTATTAGATTATAGGGACGATTTTTCTATTTGTAATATTTATTATTCTGAATTTTTATTTAAAAAATGAAAATTTAATCTATTAATCTAACCTAACTTCAATGTAGCTATAAGTATCTTTATAGATTTAATTGAAAATAAATTTAATTCATGTCTCTTTTCCCACCTGAAATCATTAATTACTCAGCCGAATCATACTATTCCAGACTCAGTGTCAGCAGTAAGGTAATTTATCTTTCCGTGTTGCTTTTTATTTTCGGTATTCTTCTGTCATTGCCGATTATAAAAGTGGATATCAGCGCACAGAGTAGGGGAGTAATTCGCTCTCCTTTAGAAAATATAATCATTCAGTCTCCTATTTATGGCGAAATTATGAGGTTTTCCATGTATGAAAACAAACAGGTTTTTGCCGGTGATACTTTGGTGGTTTTGAATACCGACCGGCTGAACGAGCAAATTTATCTGGAAATTCAAAAGAAAACGGATAATGGGGCTTTTATGCGGGATATACGAGCGTTATTGGATAAAAAGAGCAGTTTTGAAACGCCTAAATACAGAAATGAATACAATCGTTATCTTTCCAAAATCAAAGAACAGGAAGTGGGAGAAGATTACCTGAAGAAAGAATACGAAACAGCCCGGAAACTTTACGATAAAAAGATTATTTCCGAATTTGAATACCTGCAGCAGAAGAATAATTGGGAAAAGTCCGCCGGATTACTTGCTTCCCTACGGGAGGAATTTCAAACATCCTGGCAAAATGAATTGACCCGGCTGGAACTCGAAAACCAGCAGATTCTGTCTTCAATACGACAGTTGGAAAAAGAAAAACGGAATTACGTATTGGTCGCTCCGGTTACAGGAATTTTGACTCAGGTTACCGGCTTTCAACCGGGTATTTCTGTGATACCCAGTCAGGCCATTGCTTATATATCCGCTTCCGATTCCCTTTTGGTCGAATGTTATATTTCACCGGCTGATATTGGATATATTTCCGAAAATCAGAAAGTGGTGTTTCAGATGGACGCCTTCGATTATCGTGAATGGGGAATGCTTGAAGGCCGTGTTTCAGAAGTTTTGCACGATGTGGTGAATGTTTCCGAAAAACCGGCTTTTCGTGTACGGTGCCGGTTGAATTCGTCCTGCCTGGAGTTGAAAACCGGTTATCAGGGTTGTATTAAAAAGGGAATGACCGTTACCGCACGTTTTCATCTAACCCAAAGAACGCTTTGGCAACTTATTTTTGATAAAGTGGACAATTGGATGAATCCTAAAATAAGAGAAACTAACCCATTATGTAGTCATTTATAAAGTAAGGGGAGAGGAACTGGAATATATGGATCCTGCCGATGGAGAAATACATAAAAAATCCATTGATGAATTTTGTAAAATATGGACGGGAGTACTAGTTCTGTTAATGCCTGGGGACGAATTTCAGAAAGGTAATCGGAAAGTTTCGAATGTGAAAAGATTTTTTTATTTGTTACAACCTCATAAAAATATTCTTTGGCAGTGTCTGTTTGGTGCGGCTGTCTATACGATTTTGGGACTTTCGAGTTCAATTTATGTCCAGAAAATAACCGACCAGATACTACCTGATAGTAATACAAACTTATTGAATTTGCTAAGTGTCGGGATGATCCTTATCCTTTTGTTCCAGATTTTAATCAGTGTATTCCAGACACTGTTTATGGTTAAAACCGGAATGCAGATAGATACCCGTCTGATTTTGGGGTATTATAAACATTTGCTTAAGCTTCCACAACGTTTTTTCGATACGATGCAGGTCGGCGAAATTATTTCGAGGATCAATGATGCGGTCAAGATAAGGGTGTTTATCAATGATGTCTCCATTTCGCTGGTTGTTAATTTTTTTATAATCCTTGTTTCTTTTTCCCTGATGTTTATTTACAGTTGGAAACTGGCTCTAATCATGCTTATTACGCTTCCTCTGTACAGTATTCTGTATCTTGTTATGGACAGGTTGAATAAAAAACAGGAGCGGAAAATCATGGAAAAATCAGCGGCATTGGAAAGCCAGTTGGTTGAGTCTCTGAATTCGGTTAGAACCATAAAGCAGTTCGGGATTGAAGATTTTACAAATTTGAAGACGGAGTTCCGTTTTGTCGAAATGATGCAAACGATCTATAAATCGGGATTAAATGCTCTTTTTTCGGGGAAAACCTCTGAAATTATTAACCGTACTTTTTCTATTGTCATACTTTGGGTCGGTTCCTATTTTGTAATTGATAACCTGATTACTCCGGGCGTATTACTGTCCTTTTATACGATAATAGGCTATTTTACCGGTCCGGTTACGAGTCTGATCGGAGCGAATAAAACCATTCAAAACGCCTTGATAGCTGCCGACCGTTTGTTTGAAATCATGGATTTGGAAAGGGAATCTGAAGAAAATAAGATGGATTTGAAAAAAGAAAATACCGGGGATATTTGTTTTGACCGCATTTCGTTTGCTTATGGAACGCGCCGGGAAATTTTTTCGGATTTTTCTTTTACGATTCCATCCGGAAAGTTAACGGCAATTATCGGGGAAAGCGGTTCCGGAAAAACGACATTGGCCTCTTTAATACAAAAACTTTATCCCTTGAAATCCGGTAAAATAACGATTGGAGGAATGGATATTAACTATTTTACTAATGAAAGTTTGCGAAAAGTAGTCAGTACTGTTCCTCAACAATTGAATCTGTTTATGGGGAATGTAATGGAAAATATATCCGTGGGAGAATTTAATCCCGATATGGATAAGATTTTATCAATTGCCGGGGATTTGGGACTGATGTCTTTTATTGAGAAACTGCCAGAGGGTTTTAAAACGGATATAGGTGAAAACGGAGCGACTCTTTCCGGTGGAGAAAAACAACGCTTGGCGATTGCGCGGGCTTTGTATCGCGATCCTGAAATTATCATTTTTGATGAAGCCACTTCATCACTTGATTCGGAATCGGAACAATATGTTAAAGATACGATATTAAATTTGAAAAATCAGGGAAAAACGATAATTATTATCGCCCACCGTTTGAGTACGGTAATTGATGCGGATAAAATCGCCATCCTTGAAAATGGAAACCTGGTTGAAGAGGGAACTCATCAATCCCTTTATCAACCAGGCACAAAATATTTTGAAATGTGGAAAAAGCAATTACCGTCCGGTAATCATTGGATACAGGGTTGAGGCTTAATACAATTAGAATTTTTCATTGGAGACTCCTTTCAGCAGGATAAACATAGCGATTATAAATGTTAAAGAACGATGTTTATTATTTTTTTCGGTACGACGATTATTTTTTTCGGAGTTTTTCCTTCCAGCCATTTTTGAGAATTCTCATGGGCTAAAGTCGCTTTTTCAACTTCTTCACCGGAAGCATCCGCCGGAAAGTCGATTGTGAACCTTGCTTTACCATTGAATGAAATGGTGTAGGTCACATTACTTTCTTTCAGATATTCTTCGATGAAATCAGGAAATTTTGCATCGCAAACGGTTGAATCGTTTCCTAATTTATGCCATAATTCTTCGGTAATGTGCGGAGCAAAAGGAGATAAAACTACGACGAAATCCTGTAAAACCGCACGTTTATTGCATTTTAACGCCGTTAGTTCGTTCGTGCAAATCATAAATGCAGCTACGGAAGTATTGAATGAAAAATTCTCAATATCCTGTCCGATTTTTTTGATTAATTTATGAATTGATTTCAATTCTTCAGCAGTAGGCTGTTCGTCCGAAACGGTAAATGTTTCGTCCTGGAAAAATAAATTCCAGAATTTACGCAGGAAACGGGAAACACCGTCGATACCGTTTGTATCCCAGGGTTTCGACTGTTCAATCGGGCCAAGGAACATCTCGTAGAGACGCAAAGTATCGGCTCCGGATTTTTCTACAATGTCGTCGGGATTGACAACGTTAAACATGGATTTTGACATTTTCTCAACAGCCCAACCGCAAACATATTTTCCGTCTTCCAGGATAAATTCGGCGGTTTTGTATTCGGGATTCCAGTTGCGGAAAGCCTCAACATCAAGCACATCGTTTGAAACAATATTGATATCGACATGAATAGGCATCACGTCGTATTGGTCTTTCAGTCCGGAAGAAACGAATGTATTGGTGTTTTTAATCCTGTAAACAAAGTTACTGCGCCCCTGAATCATTCCCTGATTAATCAGCTTTTTGAATGGTTCATCTTCGCAGACAATTCCCAAATCAAATAAAAATTTATTCCAGAAACGGCTGTAAATCAGGTGACCGGTAGCATGTTCCGTTCCTCCTATGTACAGATCGACATTACGCCAGTATTCGTTTACTTCTTTAGAGGCCAGAACCTTATTGTTTTTCGGGTCTTCATAACGGATGTAGTAGGCTGAAGAACCGGCAAATCCCGGCATGGTACATAACTCAAGCGGATATCCGTTATAGGTCCAGTTTTTTGCTCGTCCCAAGGGTGGTTCTCCTTTTTCGGTCGGCAAAAACTTATCTACCTCAGGAAGTTCGATTGGTAAATCTTTTTCATCAACGGGATATGGCATTCCGTCTTTGTAATAAATCGGGAACGGTTCTCCCCAGTAGCGTTGACGGCTGAAAATTGCATCCCGCAGACGGAAATTGACTTTGACTTTACCCAGTCCTTTGTCCGCAATGTATTCTTTGGCTTTGGTAATGGCTTCCTTAACTGTCAAACCATCTAAAAACCCCGAATTCATCACGATTCCTTCTTTAGCGTCGAAACTTTCTTCCGAAACGTCGGCGCCTTCAATCAGCGGAATAATCGGCAAATTGAAATGTTTGGCAAAAGCATAGTCTCGGCTGTCGTGAGCGGGAACAGCCATAATTGCGCCTGTTCCGTAACCGGCCAATACATAATCGGAAATCCAGATAGGAATTTCTGCGCCATTCACCGGATTAATCGCATACGATCCTGTGAAAATGCCGGTGACCTTCTTGTCAGCGATACGCTCGCGTTCGGTGCGTTTCTTTGTTTGGTCTAAATAATTCTGAACTTCTTGTCGTTGTTCATTGGTAGTTACAATATCGACCAATTCGCTTTCAGGAGCTAAGACCATAAAAGTCACGCCGAATATCGTATCGGCTCTCGTTGTAAAAATGGTAAAATCAAAATTGAGATCTTTCACTTTGAATTGCATTTCCGCACCTTCGCTTCGTCCAATCCAATTTCGTTGCGTTTCTTTTAACGATTCCGTCCAATCAATCTTATCTAAACCGTCAAGCAGGCGTTGAGCGTAGGCTGATACACGTAAACACCATTGACGCATCAATTTTTGTTCGACCGGATATCCTCCACGAATGGAAACACCTTCACTGACTTCATCATTGGCCAGGACTGTTCCCAGGGCAGCGCACCAATTTACCATAGTATCGGCCAGATATGCAATCCTGTAGTTGAGAAGGATTTCCTGTTGTTCCTTTTCTGTCTTTGAATTCCATTCGTTAGCGGTAAAATGTAGTTCTTCGCTACAGGCAATGTTCAAGTCTTTTGTCCCTTGCAGGCTGAACACTTCAATCAATTCTGAAATCGGTCGTGCCTGTTGTGCATCGTTGCAATAATACGATTCGAACATTTGAATAAAAGCCCATTGAGTCCATTTGTAATATCCCGGTTCACAAGTTCTTACTTCACGATCCCAATCATAACAGAACCCAATTTTGTCCATTTGTTCGCGATAACGTTCAATGTTTTTCTGAGTAGTGATAGCGGGATGCTGACCGGTTTGTATGGCATATTGTTCTGCCGGCAGACCATAAGCATCGTATCCCATTGGATGCAGAACATTAAATCCTTTCAGCCGTTTGTAACGGGAATAGATGTCGGATGCAATATATCCAAGAGGATGTCCTACGTGTAGTCCGGCTCCGGAAGGGTAGGGAAACATATCTAGAACATAAAATTTGGATTTGTTCGGATCTTCTTTTACCCGGTAAATATTATTCTCTTTCCAATAATTCTGCCACTTTTTTTCAATTTCGTTAAAATTATAAGCCATAATCGCGTGATTTTTGTTCAAAGTGCAAAGTTAATCAATATTTTATAAAAAACTCACGCTCTTACGGTCTTACATGTCTTATGGTCTTATGCGTCTTTTTCAAAAAAACCCGTCATCTTTCACAAGAGAACGGGTTCGATGATTAAAGTTAACTAAATATTCATCAATACAAAATTGACTTGATCATTTAATTCTAAAATGAGTAATTAATTAAATTAATCTGAAATTAAAAAAACGTCTTAATATTTCCATAATAAAGGTTAAGTGGGTTAGGATATTACGTTCTAAAAACATCACAAATATACAATTTAGTTATGAAAGTACAGTGTATATCCTGCATTTTTCTTTGTATATTGTCATAAAATTAAATTGTTTTATATCAATTAATTAGATTTTTGAAATTGATAAAAAGTGTATATTTAAAAATTTGAGGTGTATATTTGTTGATTTTGGAATATGTTATTTGTCTTAAGTCAGAATAGAAAATATGGAATCTTGGTTTAATAACTCAAAATAGGCAGCATTGTATATTTGATAGAAAAATGAAGGGAGGCGATATATAGTATAATATATAAACGCAAGAACGTAAAGGTTTCGTGGATTGAAGTTATAAAGTAACGAGCCTTGAACCGTTTTCTTGTTCTTCAAAAGTTACAAAGACCGTATTTTCAGGTAGGAGTTCTTCGATTTTTTCCGGCCATTCGATAAAACAGAGAGCTCCGCTTTCGAAATAATCGTCTATACCAATGTTATAGGCTTCACGTATGCTATTGATACGATAAAAATCGAAATGATAGATCAATTCGGCGGTAGTATTTGATCTGTATTCATTAATAATGGCAAAAGTAGGACTATTTATTACATCAATTACTCCCAATTCTTCACAGATTGCTTTGATAAAGGTAGTTTTACCTGCTCCCATCTTTCCTTTGAATGCAAAAACAGTGTTGTCTTTAATGAAAGCAATGAACTCGCGGGCAGCTTTTTGAATAGTATCCGTATTTTGTATTTGAATAGTAACCATATTATATTTTTATGGTTACAAAATTAATTATAATTTATTTAAAATGAAGATGCCCGTGTTATCTTTTAAAAACAGACGTGTTAAACTTAATCCAGTTCTTCGATGTCGGCATCAGGAGCATTCATCTCTACGGATATAATTCCGTTTTTTACTGAGTTTTCCGTTTCATACATTTGACTTGAACCGATAATTTGGCCGTTTGTTGCCCTTAGGTTAAAATAGAATTTACCATTTTGAGAAGTTAGTTTTTCAAATTTTGATTGATCCATTGAACTTCTTCTTGCAGATTCGATACCATTCAGACATTCATTTTTGGAAGTATATCCTTCGCTGGTTAAAATTACCAATCCGTTTCCTGCCTTTAAATTAAAATAAAATTCGCCATCTTTTCGTTTGGCAATGATAAACTTTCCCATGATCGAAATTATATGTGATATGTTGTATGATGTTGTATAATAACTCACTAACAAATTCTAGTCCAAGAAAACTTAAAAACGTAAAAATAAAATTGACTAATGTTAAAGAAATTTCAGAAAAATTACAATTTACTTAAGGAAAATGTGGTGGTTTTCAGTGGTATAGAATACTTTTGCAGGAAATAGAAATGAATTGAAACACCTTATTATCAGATTGTTAGAATTCGAAATTTCATTTAGAAATATCTATTCTATTCATTTTCTGACTAACAAAATATGGAAATAAAAAATGTTTTAATAAATATTAGAAAAATAGAAGAAAATTTAATTATTTTTAACAATTATTCCTCCATTGTAGAACTCGTTTTTATCATCAGCTCCATAAAGTTCACTTTTTTTTGGGTTATGATAAAAAGTTTCCGGGTTTGCTTTGTCCACAATCAAAAAGAATTCTTTTCCGGTTTTTGGGGAAGAATATATGTAATAAACATGGTTTTTATCTGTAAAATAAAGCGGATTGATAATTTTGAATGACTTTGAATCTACATTTTTGAGAATATGTCCCATGAAATAAATAGATTGCTTATCTTTGGCAAAACCTTCTGTCAGAAGCTCAAAACTATGCGTATCGATTGTCGGGACTATTTTTCCCGAATAGAAAATATGGCTGGTATCACGACAATAACCTTCGCCTAAAACCCTAAATGTAGGAATATCAATATTTCCATTATTTAATAATTGTCCGTTATTATAGACTTTATTTTCTATTATAATAAACGGTTCCGCTAGTATTGTAATACTGTCGGCCGAATGGAACGGGATAAGTCCGAAATCATTTGTGTTTTCTGCATCAAAGAAATATACCTGTTGATTGTCTCGTACGTAAGTTTCATTAAGAACAACTAAACTATCGGTCTCAATTTTTAGTTTTTTCAATTCGTCTAAAAATAATGTATATAGGAAATCCTTGTCTTTCATAAAGTTTTCCGAAAGAAATGCGAAAGAAGAAGGATCTGCATCTACCGGTTTACTATATCCTTGATACACATGGCTTTTGTCATAGGCCCAACCCGAATGTCCTTTATAACTTCCGTAAGTTTCCAGATCGACATTATACAATATTTTCAAAACAAATTCATTCCTGTTTTTCAGAGAAGGGAAATAGATATGATTTTTATCTCTCATAGTTCCGTCTTCTTTGACAAGGAAACTTTCTTTATCGACTTGTGGTTGCGGAAAATTCATGTAATAGATCCTATTTTTGTCTTTTGCAATGACTTCTGCCAGTGGAGTAAATGTTTTTGCATTTGCACCCTTAATTTTATTACCATAGATAGCCATAGTTTTAGCAGGTTTGTCGGTAAAATAAACCGATCCCCAGCTTTTTCGGTAGTATTTGGAAATATTTTCATCAATTGGTTTACCGACACAAGAACAAAGGCCGGCAAATATCAATATTGAAAAGAAATATTTTAATTTCATACGTCAATAACTTGTTTTTTAATTATTAATCTTCCTATGCTTTTAACCGGTTCCATAATGAAAAGGGGAGCCAGAGACAATCCGGTAACCCATATCCATTGTTCTCCGGTTAATCGGGTAATTTTAAATATACTGTGTAGCGCAGGAACCTCCAGGGCAGTCAACATAAGGGCAACAACAATCAAAATAGCGCCCCACAACAATTTATTGGAAAATAGTCCTTTAAAAGCGGATTTATAAGTTGAACGAACATTAAAAACATGCGTTATTTGCGAAAGCGCCAATACTGCGAATGTCATGGTTTGAGCGGCAACAACATTCGGGAAGGACGACATTTGATTTATAAAGTCCATAAATCCAAGGTTCTCAATATCGTTTGAAGTATAAATTCCAATCACGTAAGCGGTTAATGACAACAATCCAATCATTGTCCCCTGAAGGAAGATTCTGGTTGCAAATCCTTTATTCATAATCGCTTGCTTGGAATCAACAGGTTTATGTTTCATGATATCCGAATCCGCCGGATCAACGCTTAGGGATAAAGCCGGTAAGCTGTCGGTCACCAGGTTAATCCAAAGGATGTGAATTGGTAATAATGGAGAAACCCAGTTTGCCAATACAGCTAAAAACAGCACGATAATTTCTCCGATATTGGTGGACAACATGAACTGAATAGCTTTCAGGATATTGTTATAAATACGTCTTCCTTCCTCCACTGCGGTGACTACTGTCGCGAAGTTGTCGTCGGTTAAGACGATATCGGCAGCTTCTTTCGATACATCGGTACCGGTAATGCCCATCGCACAACCGATGTTGGCCAGTTTAAGCGCAGGAGCGTCGTTTACTCCGTCGCCCGTCATTGCCACGATTTCTCCTGAGTGTTGGAATGCTTTTACGATACGCACTTTGTGTTCGGGGGATACACGTGCATATACCGAGATGGAACGGATGCTTCTCAACAATTCGTTATCCGACATTTTTTCAACATCTGCTCCTGTGCGGGATTCTTCTCCCGGATTCAGGATTCCGAGATCCATAGCAATTGCTTTTGCTGTGATTTTATGATCTCCGGTAATCATCACCGGTTTGATTCCGGCAGTCCGGCATTTTTCAACGGCCTCTTTGACTTCTTCCCGTGGAGGATCGATCATACCCAACATGCCGATAAAAGTCAGATTTTTTTCTAATGTGGACGGTTCAACTTTACCCGGAAGTTCCGGAATTTCTTTCGTTGCGGAGGCTAATACCCTGAGGGCTTTTTCCGCCATGCCCGTATTGGCTTTTCGGATTTCCGTTTTAATATCTTCCGTCAAAACTTTCACCTGACCGTTTATAAGGATATGATCACAACAACTCAAAACTTCATCGAGTCCTCCTTTGGTATAAATATTCAGAGTCCCGTTTTCATCTTTGTTGACCGTAGTCATCATTTTTCGTTCCGAGTCGAATGGGATTTCAGCGATCCTGGGATACTTCGATTCCAATTCGTTTTTAATCAACCGATATTTGATTCCGACATCCAATAGAGCAGTTTCTGTCGGGTCTCCCAGTGTTTTCCATAAACCGTTATCGTAGCTCAATTTGGCATCATTTGCCAGAATTGACGATCTCAATAAAACATCGGTTTCATTGTTGAGTTCTCCTGTTTCTTTGAAAATATCCAAAACAGATCCGTTGACGTAAATTTTAACAACAGTCATCCGGTTTTGTGTCAATGTTCCGGTTTTATCGGAACAAATAACGGTAGTACTTCCAAGAGTTTCAACGGCAGGGAGTGTTCGTACTATGGCGTTTTTCTTCACCAGGCGTTGTACTCCTACAGCTAAAACAATGGTGGAAACGGCCGGTAATCCTTCCGGAATAGCAGCTGCAGCAAGACTAACGGCAGTCATGAACATATCCATCATGTTTTTGCCGTAAAGGACACCGACTATAAACAAGATTATACAAATAATCAAAGCTCCTGCTCCCAGGAATTTCCCGAGTTTATCCAATTTTTCTTGTAAGGGCGTTTGAGTCTCCGGTACCGATTGGATCATGGAAGCAATCTTCCCGACTTCCGTATTCATTCCGGTACCGATTACGATACCTTTACCACGTCCGTAAGTAACAATACTTGATGAGAACCCAAGATTGTCCCGATCTCCTAAAGGAGTGTTTTCCTGTTCGATTGCTTCCGTAAACTTTTCTTCCGGGACGGATTCTCCGGTCAATGCGGAATCTTGGATTTTCAAATTGACTGCTTCGGTAAGACGCAAACCTGAGAAGAATGTTTTTATTCAGTACCTGAGTAGTTCCTTTGATATAGGCACGGGCGTTATATTCCACGATATATTTTCCATATAGTTCGGTTCTTTGAAAAACTTCGGTCATGACGCTGTCTGCAAAAGCGTCTTTGTCTTTATCCTTTGAGTATGAATATTCTGCGAAAGTACAGAACCATGAAATTAAAAAAACAACTATATGCTTATAACTCATTTTTGAACAATAGTAATGACAAAGTTAATCATTTGATATCAGATACATCCTATTTTGTATAAAAAAAACGGTGTTTTGTACAAAATTCCAAAAATAGTTTGTACTTTTGTGCTATATAACATTGTTATAAAACACATTATGGACAGAAGACATCAGGAAGTCGTAGATTTTTCAAGTAGCCTGAGCGATGTATGGCGCTTGTTGAATGAGAAGGAACGCGAGTTACTTCGAAAGGGCGCTTCGGTTCAACATTTTAAAAAAAATCAAATGATTTATGGCGAAGGTGATGAGCCTAAGTTTTTGATGTGTTTGTTGAAGGGGAAGGTAAAGGTTTTTAAAGAAGGTGTGGGCGGTCGCAGCCAGATTATCCGGATGATCAGGCCGATCCAGTATTTTGGATATCGAGCCTATTTTGCAAGAGAAAAATACCTTACTGCCGCTTCGGCATTTGAGCCTTGTTCGGTATGTTTGATTCCGATGTTGGTTCTAGAAGATATTCTGAAACATAATTTTGCGCTTTGTAAATATTTCATTCACCAATTGTCGGTTGATTTGGGTATTGCCGACGAACGGACGGTAAATCTTACGCAGAAACATGTCCGCGGTCGTCTGGCCGAATCGTTGGTATTTCTTATTGATAGTTATGGATTGGAGGAAGATTCTACGATTAACATATATCTTGCCAGGGAAGATTTGGCCAATCTTTCCAATATGACAACCTCGAATGCGATTCGTACCTTATCGAATTTTGTAACGGAAAGGGTCATTACTTTGGATGGCCGGAAGATAAAGATCATTGACGAAGAAAAGCTTCGTAAAATCAGCAAACTGGGGTAATTAGTACCTCCGCCGGGAATCGAACCCGAATCTAAAGTTTAGGAAACTTCCGTTCTATCCATTGAACTACAGAGGCAGGATAACGTTTTGGCGCTGCAAAAATAGAATAATTATCCGGATTTACAAAATAAGTTGTAAGTATAAATTGTGCACTGCGACTACTACACGGTTGCAAAGAGGTTTTGTAATACTTCGAGGGACTTTAGTTCCGGGAAATCAGTTAAATGTAACCGGTAATATTCCAGGACTTTGTTTATAATATTGATTCTGTCGGTATGGGAGAATTTGAAACTATGCATGTTACTGTAGTCCATACGCATAAGCAGAGCAAATATTTCGCTGTCGTCCGGATTCAGAAAATAAGGATGAAAAGGTTTGTAGTTCACGAATTCTCCATTCTGCAAGTCGAAAAACATCCCTTTTTTGTATTCGGTCATATCCGGATAGAATCCGAGGAAACGGCTCAATCTGAAAATGAATACCAGATGGAAGTTGGCGGCGCCCCGTTCGAGTAAGTCCAGAACCCGGATAGAGTCGCAGATATAATTGAACAGAAGAGGATTCGGTTGTATATCTTTTACCACTTTACTGATAAATTCGGACAGAAAGATACTGATGGAACTTTTTACAGGATCAAACAGGGTATTTGTTGAGAGCCGGTGGGGTTTGGCTTCTTTAATCCTGTGTATATCACGCAGGTTGAGGTGTTCAACTTCGAGATCGAGGACAGACAAAGGATAGAAAAGGGATTTGTTTACTTTGGTTTTTTTTCCTTTCGATTTGGACGTAAGATAAGATACCCGCCCAAATTCTTCGGTGAAGATTTGGACGATGGAATAAGCATCGCTGTAACCTACTGAATGGAGTATTATTCCTCGTGTTTTGTATAACATGCCGGACCTTTAAACATTGCAAAGGTAGAATTTTATATTGTAGAAAAAAAAGGATTGAAATATTTTGCAGATTTAAAAATAAGATCTATATTTGCACCCGCTAAGCGAAATTTTGGCCCATTCGTCTATCGGTTAGGACGCAAGATTTTCATTCTTGAAAGAGGGGTTCGATTCCCCTATGGGCTACAATATAAACAGAAAAAAAAGAAGTTCATAAAAGATGGCAAATCATAAATCATCTGTAAAAAGAATTAGGCAGACATTAACACGCAGATTGCGTAATCGTTATTATGCAAAGACGGCAAGGAATGCGGTGAGGGATCTTCGTAATACAACAGACAAAGTTCAGGCTTTGGAACTGTACAAAAAAGTAAGTTCAATGTTGGATAAATTGGCGAAGAAAAATGTTATTCATAAGAATAAAGCCGGTAATCTCAAGTCTAAATTGGCTTTGCGTGTAAACAAGCTCAATTAAAAAAGGAATTGCTTTTTTATATATAAAAAGCCGACCCGTAAATGGTTCGGCTTTTTTCATTAGGGATTTTTAATCCCTCAACTATTGACAGTTAATCCACACTTACTGATATTTCAGCCACTTTATAATCTCTTTTAAATCCGGTTTTTTCCCATACATTAAAATACCGACACGGTAAATCTTTGCAGATAATTTAACCAGTAGCAACATGGTGCCGAAGAGTAAAACTATGGAAACCAATTTTTCCCACAATGGAACATCAAAAGGTATTCGTGTCATCATAACGATAGGAGAGGTCAATGGAATCATGGATGCCCAGAATGCCAATGGTCCGTCGGGGTTTTCTACGCTATAGATACCGGCATACAATGCAAACAATATCAAAAAAGTAATTGGAGTCATGTATTGCTGCGTATCTTCCGGACTATTGACCATCGCTCCGATGGCGGCAAACAAGGAAGCATAGATCATAAACCCTCCTATAAAATAAATGATGAAACCGATGATAATTTCTGTAATATTGATAGTAGATAGTATCTGTAGCGTTTGCTGCATTACTCCCGGATTGCCGGTCATTTCTGCAGTAGCGGTGATACCGGGCGTGGAAGACATCAATAATGCTCCTCCCAATATATTGAATCCGATAATCAGTATCATCCATAAAAAAAATTGAGTCAGACCTACCAGTCCGATTCCGATGATTTTGCCCATCATCAGGTCGAAAGGTTTTACCGACGAGACCATTACCTCCAGGATTCTATTGGTTTTTTCTTCCAGAACACCTTGCATAACCATTGCTCCGTAAATGAAAATAAACATGTAAATAACTATGGTAAAGACCATTCCAACAATTGAGGCTATTGCTGCGGAAGATTCGGTTTCTTTCCCGTCCGAACTTAGTCGTTTGGTTTGCAAATGAATAGAAACTTTACTTTCTTCCATTATTTTTTTGAGTTCGGGAATTTCATAACTTGCAATTTTTTTATTACTTAGAAATTCGTTCAACTGGTTGGAAATGGTTCGTTCCAAATCGTTAGTTACCTGTTTCTCAGAGTAAAGAGCTATAGCAGAGGGATTTTTCAGGAGATCTTCCGAAATAACCAGTGTCGCATATACGGTTTCATCCGAGTTTTTCCGAAAATCTTCAAATCCACCCTGGGCCTTGATAAATTGATATTGATCCGTACTCTTTAAAACATCAAAGTATTGGTTTGTTTCATCTGCAACGACTATCACTTTTGTTTCTCCATCCTTGATGGAGGAAAGCAAAAACGTACCGATAACCAGCCCGATGAAAAGAACCGGAATTAGAAAGGTCATGATAATGAATGATTTTTTTCTAACCCTTATAGAATATTCCCTGTGTATAATTATTCCTAACTTGTTCATAATAGATAATTTAAGAGTTACTTACTGTTTTGATGAAAACATCGTTCATTGAAGGAATTTCTTCCTGAAAAGAAAGTATTTCGTTGTCTTTCAACAGGTATGATAAGAATTCCGAATTCGACATTTCATTGTTTTTTTGTAGCCTGAGTAAAACCGAGGTATGAGATTTAATATCTTCTTCGATAATCCGGCACGTATTGGAATTGACTTTCGGTGAATTTCCTGCAATTTGTACCTTGAAGATATTCGTTTTATGGTTTGAACGGATTTCGTCCACATTTCCGTTCAGGACAACCCGGGAACGGTTGATCAGTGCAATTTCGTCACAAATTTCTTCTACTGAAGCCATGTTATGAGTAGAGAAGATAATTGTTTTACCCTGATCTTTCAATCCAAGAATTTCGTTTTTAAGTAATTCGGTATTTACCGGATCGAATCCGCTGAAGGGTTCGTCGAATATCAATAGTTGGGGATCGTGGATAACGGTTGTAACAAATTGTACTTTTTGTTGCATCCCTTTCGATAGTTCTTCCAGTTTTTTATCCCACCACGACATAATATCGAATTTTTCGAACCATGAAGTGAGGCGTTTTTTTGCATCATCACGGTTCAGGCCTTTCAGTCTGGCCAGATAAAGGGATTGTTCTCCTACTTTCATTTTTTTGTATAGTCCGCGTTCCTCCGGAAGGTATCCGATGTTATAAATATCGTTTTCCGCCAACGGATGGCCATGGAAAGTCACGTCTCCGCTATCGGGAGCCGTAATCCGGTTGATGATCCGGATCAATGTTGTTTTTCCGGCTCCATTCGGGCCCAAAAGTCCGAAAACTTTTCCTTCCGGAACACGGATGCTTACCTTATCTAATGCCAGATGGGCAGCATATTGTTTTACAACGTCTTTGGTTTCTAAAAAATACATATCGATATATATTTATGTTTATGTCATACAGTAATCCATGACAATCTTGAAGCTGAGTTTAAATATTTTTTCTAACATCAGAATTTTAATATAATTCTTTCTCCAAGATGCTTGGCTAACAGTTTTTTTGATTCCTGCCACAAGAGGGACAATTCGGAAATCAGTTTGGTGGACTTTTCCGTATCATTTTGTTCCTGAGCCGATTTGATTTGATAATTGAGATCGTCCATCCGTTTTTTGAGAACAGCATCTTTATAGTTTAATACTTCGTATGGAACCAGTTCAACCAAACGATCGACTTCCTCTTCCACTTTTTTTAATTTGGAATGGATTTTACTCAGAGGGTATTTGTCGCTGACCAGATCGGCAGCAATCCGGTTGATTTCGGGATCGGAATGGTTCAAAAAATATCGCTCTGCAATGAAATCTTCCTGTTTACATCTTTCAGAGGCTTCTTCCAGGATTCGTCGATAGGTTGGATTTTCGAGTTTTAATTCATCCTGTTCCAAGTCTCTGATAATATATTCTGCAACTCTTACCGATACCGATTCCTGATCCTCGGTTGCTTCCGTTGAATATAAAATTTGTTCTCCGTAACGGATCACGAAATGTAGGATTGCTTTTTCGAAACTATCGAAGGGGTATCCTGATGGGGAAACCGTTGAAGTCGAAAATTCGTCCGGACGGTTTCTTCCCCGAACTTGGTTTTCTATATCTTCTTTGTTTTCTGCAAGAGGATCGTTACTTTGTTGTCCCGGTTTTATTTTCTGTCCGGCAACCTCTTTCCTTTTTTTTGAAATGGCTCTGACTAAAATACGTTCGTCCGTATCCAGCAGTGATGAACATTCTTTGATATATACGGAACGGATGATTTCTTCCGGAATGATTGCGATTGTATCTACAATTTCATTGATCAGCCGGGCTTTTTTTATCGGGTCATTTCCGGCATCTTCAATCAACAGACCGGTTTTGAAACGAACAAAATCGGTTTCATTTTTTTTGATATAGTCGATGAATGAACTGGCATTTTGTTTCCGGGCGAAGGAGTCGGGGTCTTCACCTTCGGGGAGCAGGACGACTTTGATATTCAATCCGGCTTCCAGCAACAGGTCAATTCCTCTCACAGCGGCTTTGATACCGGCAGCGTCACCATCATAAAGTACTGTAACATTGGACGTAAACCGGTGAATCAGGCGGATTTGTCCTTGTGTCAATGCTGTTCCTGAAGAAGCCACTACATTTTCAATTCCGGCCTGGTGCATGGAAATGACGTCGGTATAACCTTCTACAAGAAAGCAGCGGTCGTGTCTTACAATCGCTTGGCGGGCAAGGTAAATTCCATACAATTCATTTCCTTTATGATAGATTTCGCTTTCGGGTGAATTGACATATTTGGCTGTTTTATCATCTTTCTTTAATGTCCGGCCTCCAAATGCCACTACTTTTCCGGCCAGGGAATGGACGGGAAATATGACCCGGCCCCGGAACCGGTCGATGGTGTAACCATCTTCCCGGATAATGCTCAAGCCGGTTTTTTCAAGATATTCTTTTTTATATCCGGAGTTTAAAGCCTGTTTCGTAAAAGCGTCCCGTTCTTCGAGGGAGTATCCCAACTGGAATTTTTTGATGGTATCTTCCCTGAATCCCCGTTCTTTGAAATAGGAGAGTCCGATTGTTTTTCCTTCGAGGTGTTCGAACAGGTTGGAGGAAAATATTTTTTGAGCGAATCCATTGAGGATGAACATACTTTCGCGGTCACCCTGAGCCTGTTTCTGCTCATCGGTCAGTTCTATTTCCTTTACTTCAATTCCGTATTTTTTTGCCAGGAATTTCAGGGCTTCGTAATACGTCAGTTGTTCATGCTTCATTATGAAATGAACCGGGGCTCCTCCTTCTCCGCAGGCAAAACATTTACAGATATTTTTTGCCGGAGATACGTAAAATGAAGGGGTTTTATCCTCATGGAAAGGACACAATCCAACATAGTTAACCCCTCGTTTACGAAGGGTTACAAAATCCGACACGACATCTGTTATTTGAGCTGCCGATTGAATTCGTTCTATGGTTAGTTGGTCGAGCATTTAAACAACAAAGGTAAATAATTTCCCGGGAAATCCCGGATTTAGGGTGCGACAATTTTTCTTACCATATTTAATCCGTTCCGGATAATTTTCGGCACGATTTTTTCTATCAACTCCTTATAAAATTAGTTCTTTGCCGTATGGCTTCCTGTTCCGGATAAGGTATCGTTCCTTTCGAAAACTCAATACATTTCAACAGCCAGGCCATGTTCCGACCGAGAGTTCGCATAATTTGCAAACCTTCGGCATCCTGTTTTACCTCATCAGGAGTATTTCCATGCACTTCATTCCAATATTGGGAAGGCACAACAGGCATACTTGATATGGTAAAATATTTGTTCAACACGTCAAAAGCAGTTGCCGCACCTCCACGACGACAACTGACAACAGCAGCTCCGGGTTTATAAGCAAATTTTGCACTACTCGAATAAAAGACTCTGTCCAGGAAAGCGATCAATGACCCATTTGGCGATGCATAATAAACAGGAGAACCGATAACCACCCCATCGGCCTTTTTTATCAAATCAATACATTCATTTACCTTATCGTCCGTAAAGACACAATACCCTGTCTCCCGACACGATAAACAAGCCGTACATCCCCTGTTATGACTTTTTCCAATATGGAAAATAGTCGTTTCAAGTCCTTGTGCATTCAACTGTCCGGCAACTTCCGAAAGAGCAGTATAAGTACAACCCGATTTACGAGGGCTTCCGTTAATCAATAGTACATTCATAGATTAATATTTTATTTTTTTGCAAAGATAAAAAAACTATCTTTGTTCTTATTTGTTAAACCTTTGTAATAATCCAAAATAATATGTAATTTCGCGAGGGAAACAATCAATAATGTGATATGAAAAGATATATTCTTCTTATCGGTTTTTTTATTGTTACAACAAGTTCCTGCTTTTCTCAAAGCATACAAAAATTATGGTATCAACAGCCGGCACAAAACTGGAATGAAGCTTTGCCTATCGGAAACGGACATGCAGGCGCTATGATTTTCGGAGGAATCGAACAGGAACAATTGCAATTGAACGAGAATACATTGTATAGCGGAGAACCATCGACCGAATATAAAGGAGTAAATATTTCAACCGGGACTTTCGATACAGTCGTAAATCTTTTAAGAAATAAAAAATATGAAAAAGTCACCGATATCATTCAAAAAAACTGGTTGGGACGATTACACCAAAATTATCAACCATTCGGAGATCTTTTTATTACAAGTAATACTTCCGGGAAAATTACGGAATATAAACGGGAATTAAATATTTCCGAAGCTATTCAGAAAACATCTTACAAACAAAACGGAGTATTGATTGAACGTGAAATATTTGCGTCCAATCCCGATAATCTGATTGTCATCCGCCTGACAAGCAGTAAACCGAAGTCATTAAACATAACACTTCATTTTTCTTCGATCCACCCAACCGTCAGGTTCAGACAAAGAAACGGTGTCCTAATTATGGGAGGAAAAGCTCCGGGCTATGTGGAACGACGAACATTCGAACAGATTGAAAGCTGGGGGGATCAACATAAACATCCGGAGTTATATGATGAAAATGGTGAACGAAAGACGGATAAAAGAGTACTTTACGATAGCAAAATTGAAGGTAAGGGTATGACATTTGCGGCTCAACTGAAACCGGTAACGCATAAAAGGGCCAGGGTTTCAATCACCGACTCAACCATACAAATACGTAATACGGATGAAGTTTATTTTCTTTTAGCCTTGGCGACCAGTTATAACGGATACGACAAAAGTCCTTCACAGGAAGGAGTTAACCCGTATTTAAAGGCTGCAGGAATGATAAAAAGAGCCTCTGAATTCAATTATGATGCATTGAAAAAAAGGCATACTGATGATTATAAGAAACTTTTCAACCGGGTCTCCTTGGCTTTAGACACCGATCCCGAACAGGAAAAATTACCTACGGACACACGGATAGAGAAATTTGCAGAAAAAAATGATAATGGTCTGGCCAATTTATTGTTCCAATACGGAAGATATCTGATGATAAGCGGTTCCAGACCCGGAGGACAACCCCTGAACCTCCAGGGTATGTGGAACAAAGAAGTAATCCCTCCCTGGAATTGCGGATATACCATCAACATCAACGGACAAATGAATTACTGGCCTGTAGAAACGACAAATCTTTCCGAATGTCACGAACCTTTTATCCGGATGGTAAAAGAATTGGCAGAAGCCGGAAGTCATACGGCAAAAGACATGTACAATAATCGCGGATGGGTAGTTCATCATAATACTTCTATCTGGCGTGAAACCTATCCTAACGATAATGCCCCTGTGGCATCCTTCTGGCCTATGGCCGCAGGTTGGCTATGTAGTCATCTCTGGGAACACTTTTCATTTACGGGAGACACAACATTCCTGAAAAATGAAGCTTATCCTTTGTATTTGGGCGCTGCTAAATTTTATGCCGATTGGTTGATTGACGGTAAAGAAGGTTATTTAGTAACTCCGGCAGGCGTTTCTCCGGAAAACTCATTCATCAGTAACGGAGCACATGCTTCCGTGAGTATGGGACCTACAATGGATATGGCTATTATAAGAGAAACTTTTATCCGTACGTTGGATATGGGTAAGATGTTCGGAATGGATAGTGTCTTGATGCAGGAACTTGAAAATAAATTGTCGCGTTTACTACCTTATCAGATAGGAAGTAAAGGACAATTACTGGAATGGGAATATGAATTTGAAGAGGCGGAGCCTCAACACCGGCATCTATCCCATTTATACGGATTTCACCCTGGTAATCAAATAACCTTCGACACTACTCCCAGACTTTTTGAGGCTGTCAGAAAAACTCTTGAATTAAGAGGAGACGGAGCCACCGGTTGGTCTATGGGATGGAAAGTGAACCTTTGGGCGCGTATGCTTGACGGTAACCATGCTTACAAAATAATCAAAAACCTCTTCAATCCTGTAGGTTTCGGAGAATCAGCCCGTAAAGGAAGCGGAGGATTATTTAAAAACATGCTGGATGCACATCCTCCTTTTCAAATCGACGGTAATTTCGGATACACGGCTGGAGTTGCAGAAATGTTATTACAAAGCCATACCGGATACATCCATCTGTTACCGGCATTACCCGATGTATGGGAAAACGGAAGTGTAAAGGGATTAAGAGCCCGCGACGGCTTTGAAGTCGATATAAACTGGAAGGATAATAAATTATCCCAGGCTATAATAAAATCCCAGGTAGGAGGCCGGTGTATAGTTCTTACGAATGTACCTGTAAAAATTGAAGGAGCTATGGTTGTCACAACACGTAAAGGTAAATATTTTGCTCACCAATTCAAAGCCGACAAAAACAGGACATACATTATCAGAACTCAAGGATAAGGCTTTACCTTTGCTTCCCAGGCAATCCGTTCCCAGGCATCGGCCAATTCCTTTACCATCCTGGGATTAGCATAAGCGATGTTATTCGTTTCCGTTCTATCTTTTTCCATATCGTACAATTCCCATGAATCATAGGGAGTAGGTAGATTACGATCCTTTTCTTTTCCGGTCGATTTATACACCAATTTCCACTTCCCTTTCCGGATAGCTTTATTGGACTCATGCTCCCAAAATAAATAACGATCATCCTTGATATTTTTCCCGAAAGATGGAGCCAAGCTTTTTCCCTGCATAGGGACAATAGGTTTACTATTCAGCTCCGCAGGGTATTTTGCATTCGCGACATCGACACAGGTCGCCATAATATCCATTAACTGTCCGGGAACACTACGGGCTTCACCTGTTTTTTTGATTCCGACAGGCCATTGTACGATAAGCGGGGTTGAAATTCCACCTTCATGTACCCAATGCTTATATTCACGAAAAGGGGTATTGCTATAATAAGCCCAACCTTTACCATAAGAAGCATAAGTATCCGGACCTCCGGGCATCACATCCTTACCTGCAAAAACAGGTTTTCCGTCGCGAGTCCGCCAGGGAATCATGAATGTCTGTAATTCATCGGGAGCCATCGGAATCAATTTCTTATTTTCAGGAATTTTCTTTTGTACCTTCCCATTTTCCCTTCCCAGATTTTCGGCGCATCCTCCGTTATCTTGCAGGAAAAATATCAAAGTATTTTCTAATTGTCCGGTTTCCTGCAATGCCTGAATGATTTTACCGATATTTCTGTCCATATTGGTAATCATTCCGGCATACACTTCCATACACCGCTTTTCGAATTCTTTATGATCTTCTTTTTCCCATGGAGTTACCGACTCATCAAATGAAAGTTTCCATTCTTTTTTTATCAGTCCGGATTTCACCATAGCATCGTATTTTTCCTTTCTCAAAGCATCCCAACCGGCATCAAACTTACCATAATAAGGTTCCACGTCTTTTTCCGGAGCCTGCATCGGCCAATGTGCAGCAGTAAAGGCCACATACATAAAGAAAGGCTTATCTTCCTTATGGTTTTTGATATATTTCACGCTATTGTCGCCAATAGCATCCGTAAGATAAAATTTTTCAGGACGATATCCGGGATCGTTTTCAGGAGAAATAAATGTATTACCACGGCAAAGAGTATGCGGATCAAAGAAATTAGCGGCGCCTCCGATTATTCCGTAATATTCGTCAAACCCGCGCTGCAAAGGATATCCGGAGTTATCCTGTCCTTTTTTTGCCTTACCCGTCAAATGCCATTTACCGACACAATAATTCTTATAACCGGCAGTTTTCAACACTTCGGCAATCGTTACGCAATTCTCATTCAATTCTCCCCGGTAACCTTCCGGTTTCTGAGGGTTGTCCACCATGTGGCCAATTCCTGCCTGATGCGGATGGAGTCCCGTCATCAAACTGGCACGGGTAGGACAACTCCTGGCAGTATTGTAAAACTGAGTATAACGAATACCATTAGTTGCAAGCTTATCCAGGTTCGGAGTCCGGATAACGCCTCCAAAACAATGGATATCGGAATACCCCATATCATCCGACATAATCAGGATGATGTTCGGAGTTTTATTTCCTGCATTTTGCGAATGTAACAACACCGGCATTCCGGTAACCAATGCCGATAAAAGATATATTTTATCTTTATTCATTTATTATAAATATTATTATTATATTATTAAGCCTATTTGATATACCGATTTTCCATTATGTTTCAACAATCAGGGAGCAGGAACTACCATACAGCGTTTTGCCCACTCATCATATTTATTAATCAATTCATTTAACTTTTCAGGATAAGTATCTGCCATATTATTCAGTTCAGTCCTGTCCGTTTTAAGATTGTAAAGTTCCCACTGTACATTTTTACCTCCAGGTCTTACTATCTTCCATAAATCTTTGGCAATCAGAGCTTTTTCATTGAAATGCTCA
>BNXB01000002.1 GCA_025999255.1 Bacteroidia bacterium
TCAACGTCACAATAAAGGACGAGGCTTCTCCGTTCTGGGCGTCCAACTTCAATTCAAAGTATTTTTCATCATTCTGGTCAGCATAATTTTGTGTCGGTGCATCGCTCTGTACCCGAATATTCGGTACTTGAACTCCTATTGTAACAGTTTTTTCTCCACCGGTTACCGGAATCGTATTTGACAATACTTTTACCGTCGCAGTGGAATTATTCACTGCCGAACAGGCTGCACTCACTTTTAATCGTATAAATACCGCTTCTCCGACTTTCAGCGTGTTAGTGTTCGAGGTGAAGCTCACTGTAACTTTTTGGCCCGAAACAGCCGGGGGTCCATAAGTTATTGAACCTGTATGTCCAGTACCGTTTTCAATCCCACCATAGCTGATTCCGGCAGGAAGCGTTACTTCCAGCTTGGCAGTCGCAATCTCGGCTACCGTCGGGGTAAAGTAAACATCCAGGTAGCCCGGATCGTCCAAGGCCGTCAATGTCGCCGGACTCAACAGGGGATATGTCGAAGTCCAGGAAACCGTTTGCGCCTGCAGGATAAAACCTGACAGGACAAACATCAGAAGAAACCCGTACAGCCGTAGCTGATCCATCCGGGTCGTGTTGTGTCGTGTTGTAATTGTTTGTTTCATGTGTTTATATGTAAATAAATGATTATCCGCAATCATCCCATTCCCCAAGGCGATGCCTTGGGCTGGAATATATTGGGCTTTCAGCCCGCTGAAAACTCTGCCAATCCCCGGACATCACTCTCCCGCAAACATTCACAAACACACACATACTTTTTCCGATTTGAATAAACATAGTACGTCCTGTTTTCACAAACGGGAAGACTGACTTCAAATAAGATTCTTTCAATGAAACAAGGGAAATAAGGCCGGGGAAATCGGCAGACTTTATAATTGACAATTTATAATTGACAATTGACAATTGATAATTGATAATGAACTTCGCATGAAAATTCATTGTCAATAAAAAAAGCTTCCCTAAATTCAAAGAATTTAAGAAAGCTATGTATTTGTTTTTTAGAAATTTTCGATTATATTGACGCGCGAGGGAGGCTAGGTGAGTCTCTCTCTCTCTCTCTCTCTCTCTCTAACATAAATATCGAATCAACCAAATTCAAAGTGTTAAATTTGGAAGAAAAACGATTCAAAATACCAGCGAAAGTAAGTTGCATTGTATGTTGTATTAATGTAGGGGCTTAATGTTTTAAGCCTGTATGAAATTTCACAAATGTAAACATTTATTTTTAAAATCAGAAAAAATCGTGCCAAAAATTATTCGCGGTGGCGGCGTCCTTCCGATAATCAACTTCTGATTTGATCAAATCCTTGTCCGTAAACTCCGATAACAGAACTTTGAGAAATAAAAGCATTGGGATCTATATTTTTTACAATCCGGAAAATCATAACCGATTCTGTTTTTTTTGCCATTAAGACTATTACTTTCACATCTTTTCTGGAATACCACCCCATTCCGCTCAAAATCGTACAACCTCGTTTTGCTTGTTGGTTAATAGCCGTTGCTATTTCTTCGAACTTATCGGAAAAAATAAAAAATTGAACGGATTGCCGTGCGCTATTTAACACCATATCAACGGTATAGGTCATCACTCCCATCACAACCAAGCCATACACGATTTTCTCTATACTGTGAAAAATAATGTAAGAAGAACTGATAATTAAAAGATCGATAATTAACATGGCTTTCCCAATCGATATATTCCGATACTTATTAATAATTAGGACAACAATATCCGTACCTCCGGTACTTCCTTTGAAATTGAAAACCAGACCCAACCCCATCCCACAGATAACCCCTCCAAGGATACAATTCATAAAAGGCTCATCATGTACAAGAGGTTCTTTGAAAACCGTTTGGAAAAAAGAAAGTAAAAAGGTAAGGACAAAAACGGAAGCAATTGTTTTAAGGCTGAACTTCAAACCCAAGACTCTGATTGAAACCACTAAAAGTCCCACATTGATACAAAAATAAGTAATCCCAACCGGAACTTCAGTACCAAAGTAAACAATTGCAGCAACTCCGGTCACTCCTCCGGTAGTAATCTGATTAGGAAGCAAAAATCCTGTCCATGCAACCGCATATAACATCAACCCGATGAAAACAAAAAAATTATCTTTCAGTTCCTGTTTCAACAAAGCCTTATCAACTTTCAGATTCTTCATTTGTTATTGATTTTTAAATTTTTATGGTTAAATTGAAACATCCATGTTTGAAATTAAAAAGCTTCACGATATTTACTCTCTTTCTCATCGGCCATCATGCTAAGATAACTTCGATATCGGGATTCACTGATGTATGCATCCTGAACAGCTTTTATGACAGCACAACCGGGTTCCTGACGATGCGTGCAGTTATTGAATTTACATTGATGTGAGAATTGAAAGATTTCAGGGAAATAATGGGAAATTTCCACTCCATCCATATCGAACACTCCAAAACCTTTAATTCCGGGAGTATCAATTATATATCCTCCTTCAGGAATTGATATCATTTCCGAAAACGTAGTGGTGTGCACTCCTTTGTTATGGTATTCCGATATATCTCCCGTTCTAAGTTCGACATCCGGAATAAGCCGGTTAATCAGAGTCGATTTCCCAACTCCGGAATGGCCTGAAAACAACGTTGTTTTTCCTATCAGTAATTTCTTGATATCATCAAGATTTTCATCCATTCGTACCGAAATTTTATAACAGGGATACCCAACTGTTTCATATAAATTTATCAAGGCATTCAGATATTCCTTATCATTGTCTTTATAACGATCCGTTTTATTAAAGATAATATGAACGGGAATACTGTAAGCTTCGGCTGTGGCAAGAAAACGGTCGATGAAGGTAGTAGTTGTAATCGGATAGTTTACAGTTGCAATCAATAAGGCCTGATCCAGGTTGGCTGCAATAACATGCGATTGTTTGGAAAGATTGGAAGAACGGCGTACAATATAATTCTTACGATCTTCTATTTCGGTTATGAACGCCGTTCCTTCATTATTCAGTTCGATAATGACCTTGTCGCCTACAGCAACAGGATTGGTACTTCGGATATCTTTCAGACGAAAATTACCTTTGATTTTACAATCAATATGGACTCCTTCATCCGTAAAAACCTGATACCAACTCCCCGTGTTTTTAACAACAAGTCCCCTCATTGTCAAACCGTCATTATTTCTTTTTCTTTATTAGCCAATGCCTCATCCGCTTTTTTAATATATTTATCGTGAATCTTCTGGATATTAGCCTCACAATCTTTTCCCATATCTTCGGAAACACCTTCTTTTACCGCCTTTTTCACAAATTCAACAGCATCTCTGCGAGCGCTTCGAATACTCACTTTAGCATTTTCCGATTCCTGTTTGGATTGTTTTACCAATTGTTTCCGACGTTCTTCAGTTAAAGGAGGAATTCCCAAACGAATAATTTCTCCATTACTTTCAGGAGTTATACCCACATCCGAATCCATAATTGCCTTTTCAATTACTTTCAGCATCGGTTTCTCCCAAGGTAAAACCGTAATCGTTTTGGCATCAGGAGTATTGATAGAAGCTACATTGGAAAGCGACACATGACTTCCGTAATATTCCACTTTCACCCCATCCAAGATACGGATATTAGCTTTCCCCGCACGGATATGCGATAAAGACTCCTCAAGGAAAGTTACAGCATGTTGCATTTTTTCCTCAGCATCTTTCTCAATCTTCTTAATGTCGATCATAATCTTTATTGTTTTGTGGTTTAATAGCGCAAATATACATTATAAAAATGAATTTGTCTCATCTTCTTTTCAAAAAATCATGCATTAAAAAACAAGAGTGCCGATATTTTCCCCCGATAACACCTTCTTCAAATTTCCAACAGTATCCATATTAAAAACGATAATAGGCAGGTTATTTTCTTTACAAAGGGTAGTTGCAGTCAAATCCATGACCTTCAGCCCCCTGTTATATATTTCATCGTATGAAATCTTATCGAATTTAGTCGCTGTGGGATCTTTCTCCGGGTCGGCCGTATATACTCCGTCAACACGAGTGCCTTTTAACATCACATCGGCTTCTATCTCCACTCCACGCAATGCTGATGCCGTATCAGTGGTAAAAAACGGGTTCCCTGTTCCTCCGGCAATAATAGCAACTTCTCCTTTTTTCATGGCAGCTATGGCATCCCATTTTGAATAAAACCTGCCGATAGGTTCCATCCTGACGGCTGTAAAAACCTGATTATCAGCACCTACTTTTGTCAAAGCCGAACTGAGGGCGAGACTGTTGATCACCGTAGCCAGCATCCCCATCTGATCGCCTTTCACCCGGTCAAAACCTTTGGATGTCCCACTCAATCCACGGAAAATATTACCACCTCCTATCACAATTCCGATTTCAATGCCCATGCCGGCAATTTCTTTAATTTGACGGGCATAATCTTCCAAACGGTTTTCATCGATCCCATACTGTTGATCTCCCATCAGGGATTCGCCACTCAATTTCAAGAGAATACGTTTGTATCTACTCATATGTACATAATTTAGTTTTAAAGATCATATGAAACTTCTTTGAAAAGATACCGCCTTATTTCACCGGTTTCCGTTACAAGAGACAAGATTCCATCGTCTGCAACAGAATCGATCCTGGCCGTAAATTGCCCGTTTTTATCGAAAAAAACATACATTCCGGATTTCCTGTATAAAGAATCATGATAATATTGCTTGATATCATCCCATTCTTTATTTTTCAATTTATTATAATCCGAAAGCAATTGATTCGTTATTTCCGTTAACAGTAAATCCAAATCAATACCTGCTTCCAGAATCTGTTTCAATGATACGGCATTCGGCGTTTCCACGGCAAAAGTTTCCTGGTTTACATTCACCCCGATACCAATAACGGACTGTCTGATGACATTTTCTACAATATTATTTTCAATCAATATTCCGGAGATTTTTTTATCCTGGTAATAAATATCATTCGGCCATTTAATCGTTACATGATCAATATATTTATCCAGAACCTGTTTGATGCTATTTGCCGTCAACTCCGACAGAAGAAAATGTTGCTTTAAATCCAGAAAATCCGGATAAATTAACATACTGAACAACAAATTTTTACCTGGTTCGGATTCCCAGTGATTTCCGGCTTGTCCCTTTCCGGAAGTCTGATTTTCCGCAACAAGTACTGTCCCTTCCTCCAAGTACCCGTCCATCATCATTTGTTGTAACTCAATATTCGTTGAAGTCGTTTCTTTAATTCTGATAATATTCATCTTGTACTTTTTTAGGTAGTTTTTTTATCACCTCGTCCATCGAATGACGAATCCAGAATTTCACTTCATCATCATCCATATCACGATTAAGATAGATCGTATTCCAATATTTTTTATTAAAATGATATGCCGGTTCCACACAACTATATTGTTCCCTGAGTTCAATTGCTTTTTCAGGATCGCATTTAAGGGCAATCGAGAGTTCCGGACTATCCAAAGGTATGAGGGCAAACATCTTGTCCCGGACTTTCAATACGAGCGATACTTCATCAAAAGGGAAACTTTCGGTTGCTCCTTTAACAGAAAGACAATAATCATGAAGTTCTTCTATATTCATAAATCAATTATGGGAAATCGTTATAAAAATTCAGTCAAGATATTTGAAGACTTCTTCTCTTGAAACACTTTTTGTTTTTAATCCTCTACGAATAGATTTTATCATATTCTTATTTTCCAGTGTTTCCATTTCTTTTTCCGTTAAATGTTCCGAAACTTCCACAACTCCACGAAACAAATTTAAAACTTTACGAAGTTTCATTGCACTTTCATGATTTTCTACACGAATTACTAATGTTTCCATAATCAATATTTATTTTTGCAAAATTACAAAAAATTCCTTTCAAATCAATAATAATATACGATGAAACGACTCACCGGTATGTATTTAAAGGAGGAAAAAAAGCATCTTCGATATGATCAATTTCAAAATTCGGATAGGATCCGATAACAGATATGATATCGAACCGCGCCGGTAAATCGATATTGAAAATTTTAATATAAATATCCGTTGCAGTTACAATATGCCGGATTTTCCCTGCATCTACAGCTTCTTCCGGATTCATCCAATTACTTCCCGAACGGGTTTTCACTTCTACAACAACCAATTCTTCATCTGTTTTGGCAACGATATCCAATTCATAACGCCCTTTTCTCCAATTGGTATGTAATATTTGATATCCCTGTTCTATTAAATATTCGATTGCTGCTTTCTCTCCGTCTTTTCCTAAGGTATTATGGTCGGCCATGGTATTTTTTTTTGCACAAATATAGTATTTTCTTTTTTTATTCCTAAGAAGACGCTATTTTTGCAGGCAGATGAAAAAAACGCGAAAATATGGACAATCCGTTCCGGACATGCCCCGGACTCAAAGGATTGCGTTTATGCTCAATGAAGAAGAGTATAAAACGATCAATAATTACCTGACGAAGTATAAAATTACAAACCGCTCCCGCTGGTACCGGGAAACTATCCTGTCTCATATCCTCAAAATTCTGGAACAGGATTATCCTACGCTTTTCAGTGAAAATGAAATGAGACGGTGAATAAACATAAATATAATAACGAAGGTATGAAAAACATTATCAATTGTCAATTATCAATTATCAATTCTTTCGGATTGATTCTTGTAATTTTACTCAGTTCCTGCGGTTCCGGTTCAAGTCAAAAAAATGCCAATGAACCCGTATATATCATTGAAACTTCAATGGGTAACATCGAAGTGAAATTATATGAAAAAACTCCTTTTCATCGTGAGAACTTTGAAAAATTAGTAGCCGAACACTACTACGACAGCGTCCAATTTCACAGGGTAATTAAAGACTTTATGATTCAAGCGGGAGACGGCAGTACTAAAAAACTCGCCCCCGGCGAACATATACTGGGTCAGACAGATTTGAACTATACCATTCCTGCGGAAATCGTATATTCTTATTACCATAAAAAAGGCGCTTTGGCTGCAGCACGCATGGGAGATCAAGTCAATCCTGAAAAGCGTTCTTCTTCGTCCCAGTTTTATATTGTACAAGGTCGTACTTATTCGGAAAGTGAATTGAACGAAATAGATAATCAACACCTTGTCAAATACAACCAAGTAGAACGCGATGTTTATAAAAATATCGGAGGGACTCCATTTTTAGACCAGAGTTATACGGTTTTCGGCGAAGTAACCAAAGGATTGGATGTTGTGGATAAAATTGCATCTGTTCCTACCGAACCGGGCGACTGGCCGGTTAGCGAGGTCTATATTCTCAAAATTACTAAAAAATAAAGAAAATAGTTCGATAATTCGTTATGAGTGAGTTGTTCAGCGATGAATATTTCATGAAACAGGCTTTGATTGAAGCGCAGACAGCATATGCCAAGAGAGAAGTTCCTATTGGCGCAATTATCGTATGCCGGAATCGAATCATTGCCCGTTCCCACAATCTTACGGAGACATTGAACGATGTCACTGCCCACGCCGAAATGCAGGCGATTACAGCCGCGGCATCCGTTCTGGGAGGGAAATATTTGATTGATTGTACCCTTTACGTTACAGTAGAACCCTGTCCTATGTGTGCAAGCGCTCTGGGATGGTCGCAGATAACAAAAGTGGTTTACGGAGCCCGGGACGAAAAACGCGGTTATCAAAAATTCTCAACCGGAGTGTTACATCCGAAAACAATTGTGAAAGGCGGAATTATGGAAGATGAAGCCTCGGAATTAATGAAACGTTTTTTTAAAGAACGAAGATGAAAAAAATATTAGTCACCGGAGCAAGCGGATTTATCGGTAGTTTCCTGGTCGAGGAGGCTATCGAAAGAGGATGGGAAGTCTGGGCGGGAATAAGGAAAACCAGTAATAGAGAATATCTTACCGACTCCAGGATCCGGTTTATCGATCTCCATTTTTCCAATCCGGAACAATTACAAAAACAAATTTCCGAACATGTTAAGAACTTTGGGAAATGGGATTATATCATCCACAACGCCGGAGTAACAAAATGCCTTTACCGGGATGATTTTGATAAAGTAAATTACACTTTTACCCGGAACTTTATTGACGCTTTGGAACAAACCCGGAATGTTCCTGAGAAATTCATACTGATGAGTAGCCTCAGCGCCCGGCCTAATCCGGAAACGGCCTATGGAAAAAGCAAACTCAAAGCAGAACAATTTTTACAGACACAAAAGGAATTTCCATATATAATACTCCGCCCGACAGGAGTTTATGGCCCACGTGAAAAGGATTATTTTCTGATGATCAAGAGTATTAAGGCCGGATTCGATATGACGGCAGGACTTAAACCCCAAAAACTAACGTTCATATACGTCAAGGATCTTGTCAAGGCGGTATTCTTATCTTTGGAATCACCGGTTTCGGGAAAAACTTATTTTGTCGCCGACGGAGACGTTTACACTGATAAAGAATATACTGAAATCGTCAAAAAAGTATTAGGTAAAAAATTTGTCTTAAGAATCAGGGTACCCCTGTTTTTATTGAAATGGATTTCGGCAATAGCCGAAGATTTGTCTAAATTTACAAAACAACCTTCCACACTTAATCGTGATAAGTTCAAGATTATGAAACAACGCGACTGGACATGTGACCCCTGTCCTTTAACACAGGAATTAGGATTCAAAGCCGGTTATAACCTGGAACGGGGAATGCAGGAATGTATCGAATGGTACAAAAAAAATCATTGGATATAGTGAAAACGCTGCCGGGACTTCTTAAAGGCGCTATTCTTTATCGAAAACTTCGTTACCGTAAAGGGTATGGAGTTCATTCTCCTTTTGTTTACGACCTGATAACCAAAGTTATTGAAGAAAAAACGCCTTATTATGCTTTCGAAAAAATAAGAGCAATAATAGGGGTTCAAGATTTTGAACCACTGCATAAGTATGGAACTTTGCTTTTTCGTTTGGTAAACTTTTTTAAATGTAAACTTGTTCTTCATATTGGATCGCCGGAAGGAATCATAAGTCTGTATCCTGCCTCAGCCCATTCCGAGTGTATGTGTACAGTGTTGGAAGAAGATCCGATATGCTGCCGAAAGACAAAAGAACTGGCCAAAAAAGCCGGATTAAATAATCTGAGTGTCGAATGTGCAGATTATTCAAAGGGAATTGAAGATATATTTCAGAAGGAGAAAAAATTCGATTTGATCTTTATCAATATTCCCGAATGTGACAATTGTCCTGATATTCTCAACCGATATATATCCAAATCAGGGAAAGAATGTATCTTCGTCGTGAATGGAATACGAAACAATTTAACGATGAAAAAATTGTGGAAAAATATCATTCAAAATCACCAGGTTTCGGTTTCAATCGATTTGTATTCATTAGGGATATTCTTTTTAAGGAACAATATTTATAAACAACATTATAAAGCCTATTTTGATCATGGAAAAGAGCAAAATATACACAAAAACAGGAGACAAAGGCGCCACTTCTTTAGTCGGAGGAAAAAGAGTTTCTAAAACACATGTTCGTCTGGACGCTTATGGAACCGTCGATGAGTTGAACTCATTCATCGGATTGCTTCTGGAAGAAATCGAAGACCATCACAATCGCGAGATTCTCCTTAAAATTCAATCCATTTTATTCAATGTAGGTTGTGCTTTAGCAAGCGAGGAAGACAGAGAAGAAATTTGTTCGGTTGATGAATCCCAGATTGAGATGCTTGAGACTGAAATGGATCACATGGATGCCTATCTACCCAGACTGAATAATTTCGTCCTTCCGGGAGGATGTAAAAGCGCCGCTTTGGCACACGTTTGCAGAAGTATCTGCAGAAGAGCGGAAAGAAATATTTACCGTATTCCCGAATATACCGATTCGGGAAATTTAATATTAATCTTCATGAATCGTTTGTCGGATTATTTCTTTATTTTAGCCAGAAAAGAGTGTTTCGACAAAAATGGAGAAGAAGTTTTCTGGCAAAAAACTTGCAAATAGAATAAATTATTATACTTTTGCGCAAAAATTTGAATCAGTAACACCAAGATACATTTCAGAATAAAAATTTATGTATTGGACATTAGAATTAGCCTCAAAGCTGGAAGATGCCCCTTGGCCTGCAACAAAGGATGAGTTGATCGATTTTGCTTTACGTTCCGGAGCACCTTTGGAAGTGATTGAAAACCTGCAGGAAATCGAAGACGAAGGAGAAATATACGAGTGTATTGAAGACATCTGGCCGGATTATCCCAGCAAAGAAGATTTTTTCTTCAACGAAGAAGAATATTAACTGATAGTTTATTCAACTCCCACATCGTTTTGAAAGTCATAAAGCGTTCTCCGCATCAAATCGGATAAAGCCAGTTGATAGTTGATATATGCACGTAAATGAGACGTATAAGCCGTATTCAGACGGTTACGTTCCAAGGCCAGTGACTGACTGTCTATATCTCCGTCTGAAAACCGGCTGAGAGTAATTTCAAAACTTTTTTCAGCCACAGAAACATTCTTCTCAAGCAATTGTAAACGCTTCAGACTGCTACCGACTCCCGCAACCAGGTTTTTAACTTCTGTTTCTATTTCCCGTTCAATTTCTGTTTTACGAAGAGCCGTTTGTTTCAACCTCGATTCGGACGCCCGTACCATAGCCCTGTTTTCACCCCAATCCAGAATCGGAATGGAAATAGTAAACCCAATTCCAAAATTTGCTGGACGGCCGGACAGATTATTATAAGAATTATTAAAGGAATCGAAATAGTTCGCATTGATATCCTGCTGACTCACACCGACTTTCTCGAAATAAGCATTGATATTACTTTTTATCATTCCCTGAGCCTTTTGTTGTTTAAGGGAAAGTTTTTGCAACTCTATCTGAATTTCCTGTTCTTTAATTTCCGATCTGTTCTTAAGAGCCAGTTGGACGGCTTTATCCGTATCTATAATCACAACCTTATATTTCAATTCATCACTCAAGGAAATACTGTCCTGTAGGCTGATACCAAGCAAATCTTTGAACGAGTTCACAGCCGATTCCTGATTCAGTATGGCAATGTCGTAATTATTCTGCGCTTCGGCCAAATCAACCTCCATCTGCAGGGCGTCCACTTCGCGAATCAGACCGGCTTTATATTTATTTTGGGAGATATCGTAAGCTTCCGTTTGTCGCTCCAGGTCTAATTTTGCAATATCCATACTCTTCTGGAGAGATAATAAATTATAATATGCGCTACTTACCTGATAAACAAGATTCAATTCAGCCCTTTTCAAGGATTTGGATGATTGCTCATATGCCAGTTGCGATCTTTTCAACGACGAACGGATATTATTATATCCATAGAAAGCATCGAGCGGTTGAGTAAATCCTATACGGGTATTAAGGGTCGCGGATCTTATATCCGTATTCAAATCGTCAAGTCCCCTGGCTTCTCCCCGTATATAAATATTTCCATCCGTAGGCAAAGGCTGATTAATCGACAGATTGGAGGAATAATTCAATTGCTTGACCGGATAATAAGAAATACCCAGGCTATCTTCGAATTGCCTGACGGTTTCCGTATATTCCGGAAGGGTAAGATTTAGATTAATATGCGTTTTAAGACGGTTGGTAGCGGCTTTCAGGTTATACTCCGCTATTTTGAGGTCCTGTTCTAACTGGAGCATGGTATAACTCTTCTTTTTTGCAATTTCTATACTTTTCTCCAGAGTCAACAAATACATCTGGGTTTGGGAAAAAGCAAAAGCAAAACCAAACATTAAAATCGAAGCTGCCAAAAATATTTTTTTCATACTATTTGTTTTTTATTTTCATTCGGGCGATCATAATGAATCATTCCATCTTTAATAAAGATATTCCTATGGGCATGGTCGGCAATCTCCTGCTCATGAGTAATCAGGATGATAGTATTTCCTTCCTGGTGCAAATCATGAAAGAGACGCATGATATCCTCTCCCGTTCTGGAATCAAGGGCTCCTGTCGGCTCGTCGGCAAGAAGAATCCCCGGATTGGTAACCAAAGCGCGGGCAATAGCCACGCGTTGACGCTGTCCTCCACTCAATTCTCCGGGTTTATGATCGATACGATCGGCCAATCCGACCCGTTCCAGCGATTTCAATGCCCGGCTCTTTCTTTCTGCAGTAGGTACTCCGGAATACACCAAGGGTAATTCCACATTCTGAAGTGCATTCAAACGGGGTAACAGATTAAAATTCTGGAAAATAAAACCGATTTCCTTGTTTCTCATAGCAGAAAGAGCATCATCATCCAGACTGTTTACGTCCACATTCTTAAATTTATAAATTCCATCGGTAGGCGTATCCAAACAACCCAAAATGTTCATCAGAGTGGATTTTCCCGAACCGGAAGGCCCCATAATAGACACATACTCATTCTTATTTATACTGAGATTGATACTTTTCAGGGCAGGCACTTCATTCTCACCCATGGAATAATTTTTCGTCAGATTTTTTATTTCTATTAACATAATTACAGAATGTTTATTCATAACGTATGGAGTCCACAGGCTTAAGATTTGCCGCATTTTTAGCAGGCAAATATCCAAAACTGATACCGACAATCACAGAAAATGCAAATGCTATAAAGATTGAATACGGACGTATGTAAGTATTGACATCCGTAAACAACGAAACTGTCAAGGATAGAGAAATACCAAGCAGAACGCCGATAATTCCTCCTGTTATACTGATCACTACCGACTCGGTCACAAACTGACTCATAATATCCACTTTCCTGGCTCCTATAGCCCTTCTGATACCAATTTCACGGGTACGTTCCATCACCGTGGCCAACATAATATTCATAATGCCGATACCCCCTACCAACAAGGAAATAGCAGCAATTGCACCCAACAAAAAGTTATAAATCTGTCTTTCCTTTTCCTCTTGTTTCAATAACTCATAAGGGATTACAATCCCATAGTCATCATTATTGAAATGATGTCTTTTCAGGATTTCCCCAATCAGGTTGGAAGCTTCAAGCAGCCGGCCGGAATTATCCACCTGAACTGTTATCTGTTGAATTTCACTCGTTAATTCATTTTTCCGGTTAAAACGATTCAAAAAAGTAGTCAAAGGAACATATACATCCATATTCAAATCCCTGGCAGCCAATTCTCCGACAGTCTCCGTAAAAAGAGCTTTCGATTCCAGGACTCCAATAACCTCCATCCATTGATCCTCTATTTTTACCTGTTTACCAATAGGATCTTCATTCTTATAAAGCGTAGTAGCTACGCTTGTTCCCAGAACACAGACCCTGAGACGTTCCCCATATTGGTTGTCGCTAATCAATTCTCCTTTCGAAACCTTATAATTCATCATGGAGAGGAAATTCGGAGTCACTCCTATAATTGTGGATTTCACCGAACGATCAAGATATTTGACTTCCGAATCTATTTCCGCCTGGGAGGCAGTTCTCACAACACCCGGTACAATTTCTTCTATTACACGGGCATCCTGGAGAGACAAACCTAAAGAGAATTTTGCCCTTACTTCTTCCAATTCTTCGTCCGAAAGATTTTTTTCCCGGATAATCACATTATTTACCCCCAAATCCTGATATTTGGCAATAGCCTCACGTTTAGCGCCCTCGCCTATCGAGAGCATCGTAATCACAGATGCCACTCCAAAAATAATGCCGAGCATCGTCAGGAAAGAACGGAATTTATGGTCGGCTAATCCCCTGAGGGCTAATCGTATATTTTCTTCGTACTGCATACTTAATCAACTATTAGAATCTATAAATTTACAACTTACCGTCATCCCCGGTTTTAATCTTTCATCCGGTTTTAATATATTCACTTCCACATCAAATACCTTTTGCCGCGACTTCTCATCTTTCCTGTGGCATAATTTACCAATATAAGCCACTTTCCCTTCAAAAACAACTTTAGGAAGGGCATCCAAACGAACATCGACTTTTTGTCCTAATTTAAGTTTCAGAAAATCAGTCTCATTCACCTGAGTATTTACTTTCATCCACTTCAGTTCGGGCACATTCGCCAGATTATTACCGGTATAGAGATTGTCCCCAACCTTTACCAACGTATTTGTCCTCCTGTTTTTAGCAATTTGAAAAACACCCGGAATAGGAGTCCTGATAGTCAACGTCGGTATAATTTCGTATGCACTCTTTATTTCACTACGTACCTGTGCTACTTTGATTTCCTGTATCCGGATTTCATTACGATTAATAATATCCAGCAATTTCCTCTTTTTTTGTTCCTTGGCCAATGTAATTTCGGCCTGTTTAAACTCCAGTTCTTTGATTTTTTTTGTCTTGTCCGGTTCAAAACGGGAAGATTCCAACTCTATTTTTTTCAAATCGAAAGATGCCTTTTCGCTTTTAGCCTGGGATTCTAATTCATTTCGTCTGTTGTCCTGATCGACATACATCTTTTGAAGAGTTGCCAACTCTGTTTCCAATTGACTTTCCCGGTCGATGATGTATTTTTTGATATCCGTCGGATCCAACTGCATAACAGAATCTCCTTCCGACACGATAGAACCATGTTCCAGGATTCCGATTATCTTCATTTCATACCAGTAACGTCCGTAGCGCTGTAGAACAAAAGCTTTCGAATTTACGGCAGCCAGTTCGCCCGTTTCAATTACAATTTTCCCGGATGTATTTTCTTTCGTATTTTCTTTTCCCTTTTCTTTATTTCCACAAGATACAAAAAACGAAAAAAACGAAAAAAACAACATTATCTTAAATAAATCCTTCTTCCCCATTTTCATTTTTCTTTAGCGGATTCCTTTTTCTTTTCATCTTTTTTTACAAAAGGATCAATCAATGCAATCTTGTCTTTCTCATTCAATCCTTTGGTAATCACTACATAGTCCGAGTTATTCGCTCCGGTCTCTACCTCCGTCTTTTCATATCCCCCGGATGTTTTTTTATAGACATATTGCTTATCTCCTTCCAGTTTAACAGCATCTAAAGGAACGTATAATACATCATCAATCTGATCCAGTATAATCCGGCAACTGACGGTCAATCCCGGTAAAAGATTTTCATTGGTTCCATTAATCAGGATTTCCACCGGAAAAACCTTGATTTTGGTTGAACCTTCTTTATTTACAGCCAGATTTGCTACGGAATTGACTGTACCATGAAAAATGCTATCGGAAAATGCATCCGGTTTTATCTCTACTCGTAATCCTTTGGTAATCTTGGCAATATCTACTTCATTGATCTTCACGGTTGCTTTCAGGGCTGATAAATCAGGTAGTTGAATCAACGGAAAACCCGACCAACACTGGTCTCCAATCTGGAATTTATTTCCACTACTCCAATTCCGGCTGATAATTGCAATACCGGGAGACGGGGTCACAACAAATAATTTCTCAAGCGTTTCATGCGCCTCGTCAAGACGTCCGCGATCCTGAGCCATAGAAAGATTTTTCTGCTTGATTTCTTCTTTTTGTATTTTCTGCCGGTTATTTATCTGTTCTTTTGCTTTTTCAAGCGCAATATCCGCTTTATCCAGATTCAGTTTGATTTCTTTTTTTTTAATCTCTGATTCATAAGCAGCCGATTCAAAACGGATTTTGGAAATCTCCTGTGAAATATGGGTCACTTCATAATCCGCTTTCAATTCTTCCATATCCGATTCCTGTTGAGCAATCATTTTTTCAAGCTCGGCCTTACTAATTTCCAGACGCGATTCGGCTTCAACAATCCCTTTCTGCACTTCCGAAGGATCAAACACAATCAGAGTATCCCCCGCCTTTACCTCAGCTCCATCTTTAACTATCTGGGTTATTTTCAGATTGCCATACCTCCATGAAATAGCCGGAGCAGTAATACTAATGGAATTGATTGCCTCCACTTCTCCTTCTTCATACAGATCCAGATACAATGTACCCCTTGTTACTGTTCCCAGAGGCACTTCCTGAGTTTCTTTCTTCCCACACGAATAAAAAAGGGTCACCAATACAAGTAATACTCCGATTTTGCAAATTTTCAACATATTAATGATTTTTAACAATCTGTTCCTTATTATTTTTCTCTTCTTTTGACACCGAATCCCTGGATTCTACAGGCAACAAAACCCTATCTTTGACCATCGATATACCGGGTTTTGAAAGAGAAATGATTTCCTCTTTTTTCAAACCGACTGAAATAACCGCTTCCTTCGGAAAGGAAATACTTGTTTGTATTTGCCGCATTTCGTAATGCTTATTTTTCTTTACATATACGAATTTCATTGAATCCTCTTCAAAAATAGCAACCTGAGGGATTACAATGGTATCCTTGACTACCTTCAATACAATATTACAAACGGCTGAGAAGCCGGGATCGGGCATTTCAAGAACACTATCAATGGAAGCCTCCACTTCAAAAAATTTCACTTTAGATCCTTTCTTATATTGTTGTCCGACAGGCGATTTTTTCAGGATTTTACCCCATGCCATATTTCCGGGCATGGCATCGAAATTATAATAAACGGAATCATTTACATTGATATTTTTAAAGTCCCGTTCGGAAGCGGATATTTTAACTTTCATATCCTTCATCTCGGGAATAATGACTATCGGCATATTCCCAAAAACTAAATCGCCTATTTGTGCTTTGTTTCCGGATATAAAATTAATCGCACGCGTAACGATACCTTCTTGTGGAGCCTTAATAACAAGCCCATCCAACCGCTCTTCCATTGTTTTTAACCGGACTTCCATCCTCTGGATTTTCAATTCCGCCTTCCTTATTTCCGATTGCTGGATAACGGATAAAGATTTCAATTTTTTCTCGTGTTTATTTTTCTCTATCATTACCCTTTCCAACTCCAATTGTTTGATTTTTTTCTGCGAAGGTGTGGCATATTCCAATTGAAAAGAATCTAATTGAGCAATCTTTGTATCGGCATCATTATTCTTTACCTGGGCTTCCAATAAAGCATACTGCATCGCCAAATCGGCTTTGATCTTATTCAACCCTGCCCTTTGCGTTTCCATATCAACAATTATTTGGTTATAGACTGTTTCCATATCCTTCGATTCCAGGACACACACCGTATCGTCTTTTTCGACCATGGTTCCATCTTCGAGTAAAAAGATAATAGTTGCTTCAATCTCAGGAGGACAGACCAACGTCATTGATTTGACAGGTTCTACAAATCCGTCAATCTTCAAAATTTGCTTAAAATCAGTATGCGATACCGTATAGTCAGACAAATCTTTATCATGAGAAGTACATGAATAAATAAGGCAAAACGATACAAACGTTAGTGTAAACAGTAGTTTCTGCACAATATTATAAATATTAACCACCAAAACGGTTCATGAGTTTTTCATTAAAATATAAATTCACAACAATGATAGATATTTAGGACGGATTCTACAAATTATTATTTGAAAATTAAACTTTTATTAATTATATTTCACAAATGCACCCAAAATTACATCCGGCCGATACAATTATTTAAGCCTCCTTTCGTTTATATCTATGGATGAGAAAGCTTTTTTTAATAGTAATTACCTGTTTATCCAGCATTTCCATTGCTGTTGCCCAGTACGACGCCCAGTTGAGTAATTACTGGACGGCAACCGGTTATTTCAATCCGGCTAATGCAGGCAGGTCAGAGAACCTGGAGACTATGGCTCTGTATCGTCAGCAATGGTTGGGTATCAATGGGGCCCCGGGGACAACATTAATCTTGGCCGACATGCCTTTAAGTTTACTGGGCAGAACACATGGTGTCGGCGCTGTTTTATTCTCCGAAAGAATAGGACTATTTGAGCACTCAATCATATCAGGTCAGTATGCATATAAAAAAAACATCGGGAAAGGGACTTTCAGCGCCGGTCTCCAAATAGGTTACATCGCTGAAACGTTCAAGGGATCAAAAATTGATCCGAAGGACATAAACGACGATTATCACCAGTTGGTTGATGCAGGCATCCCTACAAGCGATGTTACCGGGGCAGGCGTGGATGCTGCATTCGGTTTAATGTATTACAAACCACAATGGTATGTCGGGCTTTCTGCAACCCACCTTCTGAGTTCAAAACTCACATTGGGGGAAAGTTACACGATGGAAGTTCCCCGTGCATATTATTTAACGGCCGGATACAATATCCTGTTAAAGAATCCGTTATTAGAACTACGGCCGTCGCTGTTGGTAAAAACAACCGAGATGGGACCTGTAGTGAAAGGAGACTCAATTACAGGAAATGTCGTTAAAGCAATGATGACCATGGCACAATTGGATCTTTCACTAAGGATGATATACAACAAAACTTATTGGGGTGGTCTTGGATGGAGAAAAGGAGACGCCGCCGTATTGATGTTGGGAGGAAAATTCAGCATGGTTGAAGCCGGATACGCTTACGATTTCCCAATATCTACTATATTAAAAGGAAGTACTGGAAGTCACGAAATTTTTCTTAAATTTGTCGTCAATTTAGACAAGAAAAAAGGGAAAAAAAATAAACATAAGAGTGTTCGAATATTGTAATAGTTTATGAAAAAAATAATATACCTGGCAATTACGGCCATAGTTTGCATATCCTGCGGAAAACCGATGCAAGGCGTAGGAGGAGAACTTGTCGGGGCAAACGCCTCTTCATGGAGCGAACCAAATCCATACGGAATGGTACTCATAAAACGAGGATCATTCGAAATGGGACCGGCCGATAAAGATTCTTTATGGGGTATTCATCAAGACCCCAGGGCCATCTCTATTGATGGTTTCTGGATGGACGAAACGGAAATCACCAATGCCGAGTACAGGCAATTCCTGTATTGGGTAAAAGATTCCATCATCCGTGAACGTTTATATGATCCTGCCTATGGAGGAAATGAACTATTTAAAATAGAAGAAGATAAAGATGGAAATCCGATTGATCCTCCCATTTTGGATTGGAAACGTCCTATTCCCTCGGAAAGAAGGGCTAACGAAGACGAATTGGCGGCAATCAGCAGTGTTAATTATATTCATCCGATTACAAAGGAACAGAAGTTGGATCACACACAAATGAACTATCGTTACGAATGGTTTGATTACACCGAAGCCGCCCTGCGTAAAAACCGGGTGAACCCCCTGGAACGAAACCGGAATACGGATCTTCCCGCTGATCCGAATCCTGTCATGATTTCAAAAGACACTGCTTATATTACCGAAGACGGCCGTATAGTAACCGAAACCATTACGCGTCCTTTAAGTTCATTATTTGATTTCCTGCATACATACATTGTCAACATTTATCCCGATACAACTTGTTGGGTCAATGATTTCAATAATGCTTACAATGAGCCTTATATGAGAAACTATTTCTCTTATGCAGGCTATAACGATTATCCGGTAGTCGGAATTTCATGGGAACAGGCAACGGCATTCTGCGTATGGCGTACGGATTTTTTAATAAAATCGCTTAATCTGAGAAACGGAAGGGTGATTGAACCGTACCGCTTACCAACCGAATCGGAGTTCGAATACGCCGCTCGTGGAGGAAAATCAGAAAATAAATACCCATGGCAAGGAGATTTATTGACCGGACAAAAAGGATGTTTTCTCGGCAACTTCAAACCGGAAAGAGGAAACTATTTAAAAGATGGTCACCTGATTACATCGAAAGTGGCAAGTTTCTCTCCTAACGAATTCGGATTGTACGATATGGCAGGAAACGTTTCGGAATGGACATCCACGACCTTCCTGGAATCCGGTCCTGAGATCATGAGTGACATGAACCCTGAATACCGGTATAACGCTGCGAAAGAAGATCCTTACGCTATGAAGAAAAAAGTTGTCCGCGGTGGTTCCTGGAAAGACGTGGCGAAGTTCATCCGTTCGGATACCAGAACTTCCGAATATCAGAACGAACAACGTTCTTTCATTGGATTCCGCTGTGTCCGCACCCAAATAGGGCTCAGCAAGGTAAAAGGGAAAAAATAACAGGTAAAATAATATTGTAAGGGTTCAAAAATTTGAGCCCCTACTCAAAACTTAAAACTTATATGGGAATAAGAAGAAGATATAAAAATATGGTTGAAAAATTTTTATCGAGAGATCAAGGTAAAAGATTTTTTCAATTTTTCTATAACTGGGGAGCCGCTATCGTAATCATCGGAGCTCTCGCAAAATTGGAACACTGGCCGTACGGCATGGGAAGTATTCTGCTGACTGTAGGGTTGGTCACGGAATTTTTAGTGTTCTTTATTTCCGCATTCGATACTCCGGCTAAAGAATACCAGTGGGAACGTGTATTTCCTGTACTTGAATCCAACGATTCGGACGACCGTCCGGTATTCGGCAGTAATGGTAACGGAAATGGTAATGGTTATGTTGTCATCGGTGGAAATGGCGGAAGTAAATCTGCAGGAAGCGATGAAATGGCTGCAGCAAATGCAGCCGGTTCATTTGCAGGTGGAGCAGGAGGACAAATCAAACAATCGTTCGGAATTCCTTCGGGCATTAATCTTTCGGAAGAAGACAGTAACGCTTTGTCCGAAAGTATCAAAAAATTAGCCGGAGCGGCCGACCAGATTTCCAGAATGGCTGAATTGGCAGACGCCACTCAACAATACCTTGATCAATTGACCAGCATGTCCGACAGTATGCAGAAATTCGGTGATGTAACCAATAATTTAACCGATGTCTCCGATATCCTGCTCAATTCATACAGGAGTATTACAGACAATTCCGACGGTATCAACCAATCTTCGAGGGGTTATGTCCATCAAATGGAAGCTCTTAATCGTAATATTTCCGGTTTGAATACCATTTACGAAATCCAATTGAAGAGCGTAAGTTCACAAATTGACGCCATCGAACGGATCAATGCCGGGTTAATGCGTATCAGAGACCTTTATGAAGGGTCTATCGTCGATAGTTCGGTGTTCCGTAGTGAAACGGAAAAAATGGCGCAGCAACTTCATGCTCTTAACGGCGTTTATAACCGCTTGTTGGATGCCATGACTATGAATATGCATGGCTATGGAGGAATGGGTTTCAACCCGGGAGGATACAATCCCGGAGGAAATAACAATCCGGGAAAACAAGGAGGAAACTTATAAAACTTAGAACTTAAATGGCAGCAAATAGTCCGAATTCCCCAAGGCAAAAGATGATCAACCTGATGTATCTGGTATTCATCGCTATGCTAGCCCTCAACGTCTCGTCCGAGGTGTTGGACGGATTTGAATTGGTGGAAGAAAGCCTACTTCGTTCAGTAAATGCGACATCAACTCGTAACGAATTAGTATTCAGCGATTTAGAATCACACTATAAAACAAACCCGGAAAAAACCGAAGTTTGGTACAAACTGGCGGAACAATTAAAAGAAAAATCCGATTCCTTATTTAATTATGCCCAGGATCTCAAAGTCAGAATAGTAAAGAAAGCCGATGGAAAAAGAGGTGATCCTACCAGCTTGAAACATCCGGACGACCTGAATGCGTCATATGAGATCATGCTGGATAAAAGGAGTAAAGAAAAAGAAGCTGAAATCCTGAAAAGAGAAATCAACAAATACCGGGACTATGTTACTTCTTTAATTTCCGATACAGTTAAAAGAAATATTATCAGAAGTAACTTCAGTACGGAACCTTCCAAAAAAGCAAAAGAAAACAAGCAAACCTGGGAAGAATCTCTGTTTGGAAACATGCCTATGGCAGCAGCAGTAACATTGCTTACCAAAATGCAGAATGATGTGCGTTATGCCGAAGGTGAAGCCCTGAGCGAATTGATTAATAACGTGGATCTCCGGGATTTCCGGGTAAATAAAACAAGCGCTTTCGTTATCCCTCAATCGCAAATCGTAATGCGTGGAGGAACTTATACTGCAAACATTGTACTTGCAGCCATAGACTCTACCCAACAACCCAAAATATTCGTAAATGGAGGATTTCTGCCGAAAGAAGCTAACGGAAGATTCGCGGTCGGAGCCGGTTCTACGGGAACATTCCCGGTAAGAGGCTACATTGAAATGACTCAAAGTAACGGAACTTCCGTGAAAAGTGAATTCTCTACGGAATATATCGTTCAGGAACAAACCGCTTCCATAGAGCTTGTCATGATGAACGTATTGTATGCCGGTATTCCGAATCCGATCTATATCGCCGTTCCCGGAGTCGCCAGTCAGAATGTAGATATAAGAATGACTAACGGAACTATCGTTCGTTCAGGGAATATGTGGAACGCAACTCCTTCAAAAATCGGAACCGACGTTGTATTTACAGTATCGGCGAAAACAGGAGACGGACGTGTCCAGGAGATTGTGAAGAAGACGTGTCGTGTCAGAAAATTACCCGACCCGACCCCATACATCGAATACACGGATGCAAACGGAAATCCGGTGCGATTCCAGAAATCCGGACGTCTGTCGAGATCCATATTAATGAATGCGACCGAACTGAAAGCCGCCATCGACGACGGAATCCTGGATACTCCATCCACCGTACTCCGTTTTGATATCAGGTTAAGCGGCTCGATGGGCAACCTTATTCAGGAAACATCCGACGGCCCCCGTTTTTCCCAGAAACAAAAAGACCGTATCCGTGACCTGACCCGTGGAAAAGTGGTTTACATCAGAGGGATCGTTGTTAAAGGCCAAGATGGTTTGGAACGTGAAATAGCGCCAATGGAAATAACTATTAATTGATCAGACTATAAAATTATATTCGAATGAAATCGTTTTATTATACTGTTTTGCTATTCATTGCCTGTCTTTTTGCACAGGACATTTTATCGCAGACGCAAACCCCGCCTCAAAGACGGCAAACTCCCCGCCAGCGTGCTGCAGAAACCGGAAATGACGATCTGCCCGTACTGACGGTAAGAGCAACGTCAAAAAACGAGGATCAATTCAAGAATATCAACAACATGGTTTGGATCCGGGAAGTCTATCGCGATATTGATCTCCGTGATGAGAAAAATTCTCCCCTTTATTACCCGGAACAACCTCTCGGAGACCGCATGAATTTCTTTACACTGATCTTCAAATTAATGTCCCAGAATAAAATTCCGGGATATAAATATCTGGATGGACGTGAGATATTCACGGACAAATACAAGATTAATTTTGCCGAAGATATACTAAAAAATTACCAGATAACATATACCTCCCAAGGAGCGGGGAATCAGGTGAGATATACTGTCGAAGACAGTGACATTCCAAGCAACGAAGTTTTAAGGTACACCATCAAAGAAGCCTGGTATTTCGATCAGGCCACAGGGATGTTCAGTACCAAAGTATTGGCTATTGCTCCGAAACTTGTCCGTCAGGATGATGAATTCGCAGACCCTGTGCAAATTCCATTATTTTGGTTGCTCTATGAGGATATCCGTCCGTATATTTCAAGGTCTTTTATTATGACTTCGGATATTAACAACGCTCTGACTTATACTATCGACGACTTTTTCAACAAAAAAATGTATGATGGAGGTATTGTAAAAACGACTAATATGATGAACCGCGATTTGGCCGAAGTAGTCGGAGACGATCCGGAAAAGCTGAAACTGGCTCAGGACAGTATAGAAACCCAGCTGAAATTCTTTGAGAAAGAATTATGGGTTCCTGTTGATTCAATCGCTATAGGAAATAAAAAAGATTCTAAGAAAAATTCCAAAAAAGAAACAAATAATACCAAAGAAGAAAAACCGAAAACAGAATCCAAACCGAAAGAACAGAAAATAGAATCGGGACCGGCAAAAAGTGTTCGCCGTACACGTTGAAATGAAACAATATTGGGAGATATTCATCACCTTCATCAGAATCGGGACATTTGTTATTTTCATAGGGAAATTCGCTATATTTTGCCTGATTCTGCTTTTTGAGGAAACGTTCATTTTAACACAACTCCTAAATTCTTCTTCCCGTTGATCTTAATTAAAATCGGTTTTTCGAATCTCACATGGCGTAAATATGCCGTTTCTTGGATAGCAGATTGGGCATTTAAAAAATTTTCATCAAAGTATCCTTCTCCGGGAATAAAAGGATTAATTGTGAAATAACCAACTTCAAACGAAGTCAGGTTTTGGAAAAAATGAGTTCCCTGACTAGGTTCGATACGGTAATTTTCCAACCCTGCTTCTACAATCACACGGGCATTTGATATATGAGGCCATTTGACCGGAATTCCCAACCACGGATCGCTTGTTCCCCAACGTCCGGGCCCTACCAAAACATAATTCCGTCCCGATTCTACAAATTGTTTATTGATTTTTTCTATTTCATAAGCGATCGCCTGATTATTTGAGGCCTCAAAATTTCCCGTTTTCACATAAACAATATCGTAAACATCACTGGAAATTCCATGTCCTAACGCATGTTTCGAATATAAAATACAATCCTTTTCCTCCATTTTCGTGATATCTTCATCCGTCATCTCCTTACTATCCACAATCGGACGTATCTGAAGCAAATAGAAAGTTCCTTCCACTTTTCCATCGGCTTTTTCGTCCAGATTAACTGCAAATTCGATTTCTATGGGACGCCCCATTTCCTTCTGACCTAATTGAAGTACAAATCCCAGCACTTCTGCCAAAGGGAAAACTTCGTGTTGCAGAACGCCGGAGAATGTAATTACTTTTCGATTCGGACCCGGATAATAACCATCCATCAATACCTGATCACAATGGTCGTAAGTTGAAGATATATATTTGAGCGTATTATCTACATCTGCCTCTTTTACCGGTAATTTCAACAGATTAAAAGCATCGTCCGTAGAAAATCTATCTTCCATTAATATTTGCATATCCAAAGCATAAAAACGGGTCTGGGTATCTCTCAGAGCAATATCCATAGAACTGGTCTGGATGATATTGTGAGGATGTTTAGGAGAAAATCGTAAGGTTGTATTACCGTCAACAATGTATTTTCCTAATCCCAAAGCCACATTGGCAATTCCTTCTTCCGGCTTTTCATCACCCACCGGATAAAAATTAAGAGAACGCGCCACCCCTGAAAAAGAGGGGTAACACCTCGTTCCATGTGTCTGTCCCACTACTTCCTGAAGTACAATGGCCATTTTTTCCTGGTCAATCAGGTTTTGTGTCGCCGTCATATATGCCTTGCTATCTTTATAAAACACAGAAGCATACACTCCTTTGATCGCATCACTGATCATTTCCAGCATTTTATAATTATCATCTACTTTAGGAACCATATAGGTGGAATAGATTCCAGCAAATGGTTGATAATGAGAATCTTCCAGCAAGCTAGACGAACGAACGGCAATAGGGGTTCTGACTGCCTCAAAAAAAGCAATCAGATCTTCAATCAAACGTTTAGGTAAACTTGCTTTGAGAAAATACCGGAGAATCTGATCATCCGGTAAATCTTCCAATGCGACTTTATACAAGTCATTGGTTTCCATAAACTCATCAAAAATATCCGTACACAAAACAACCGTTTTAGGAATTTTAATGGATGCATTGTGAAAAGTATTATCAATTTCTACCGAATGACGTTTTACCATTTGTCCCATAAAAGCCAACCCACGGCCTTTTCCTCCCAAAGAATTTTCCCCGATACGGGCAAAATTGGAATATTCGTCGAAACGATCCTTTAGAAAGACAGCTACTACACCGGAGTTTTTCATGCGACGATAACTGACAATCGCATCAAAAATCAATTGACGGGCCTGATTCATGTCCTCATAATCTTCCACATCAACTCCCTTCAGGAACTCAGCAACCGGAAACATCGCCCGGGAATAAAAGAAACGGGAAAAATGATTACGGAAAAGATGATAAACCAGCGAATTGTCCGGAATAGAAAATATTTTCTTCTGTAAATCTTTGAGGGAAGTGATCCGCGTTATTTCCTCCCGGGTATCCGGATTGAGGATAATAAAATCGCCAAAACCGAAATTATCCATAATCTCCCTACGCAAATCCTGAGGATAAGTTTTCGAATTCTTGTCTATAAAACTGCAGTGTAATTCTTCTGCGTAAACAATATTAGCACATTCGGACGATTCAAAAATAACAGGAACATACTTGTCATATTCCCTGACCTTTTTAGCAAATTTATATCCGGCAATTTTGTCTTTTCTATCACCTTTATTAAAGCTCATGTCGCAGACAATACCTAACATATTGTTCCGGTATTTTTTGTAAAGCATTTCAGCTTCTTCATAAGTCCGGGCCAATAAGATTTTAGGACGTCCCCGCATACGCAAAGTCCTCTGATGCGCATTCAGGGCTTCCTGGGAAAATTCCTTGGATTGTTGTAATACAAATTTATACAAATGAGGTAATGCCGAAGAATAAAAACGGATGGAATCTTCCACCAGCAATATGGTTTGCACTCCCACTGAAGCTACATCATCTTTCACATTCATCTTATCCTCAATCAGCTTGATAATGGCAAGCAATAACTCGGCATTTCCAAGCCAACTGAACACATAATCAATGGAGCTCAAATCTTCCTGTGAAACCCGTTTTGAAACTTCCCGGGAAAAGGGGGTCAAAACTACAATCGGAATTTCAGGATATAATTCCTTAATCCGGTTGGCAACTCCAAATGTGTCGGAATCGTCCATATTCGGCATACATATGACCAAATCGAAATGAAGATTGGTTTTCTTAAGAACTTCCATCGCCTCCTTCTCTGTACTCACCTGGGTAAACCGGGGAGGATAACGCAAACTCAAAGAAGTATATTCATTAAAAATCTGCTCATCAATCCGTCCGTCATCTTCCAACATGAAAGTATCGTATTTCGTAGCAATAAGCAAAATATTTAAAATCCTCTTATTCATTAAATTAGCAAATGAGGTATCCTTAAATACCAATTGCTTCATATCTATTTTCTGCAGCATTTTTTGTCAATTTGAAAGTTAAAGTAGAAAATTTAACCAAGTTTAACAAGAAAAAAATCTTCACTTCGTGAAAACACTGATAAAATGACAATATTTTAACGCAAATATCGTTGTTTATATCAAGTTAATTTCTTACGTTTGCATCGTCAAAAATAAAGAAATATTTTAGAAATCGAAAATTAAAATTTAAGTAATATAAAATAAAATTCAGGAGCCATGAAAACAGAGAATATCTTATTGGCATTGGAAGCCAAACACCCGGGAGAACACGAATACCTGCAGGCAGTAAAAGAAGTACTCCATTCGATTGAAGATGTATATAACCAACATCCGGAATTCGAAAAAGCGGGTATTATCGAACGTTTGGTAGAACCCGATCGTATATTTACATTCAAAATTCCCTGGGTCGATGATAAAGGAAATGTACAGGTTAACCTGGGCTATCGCGTACAATTTAATAACGCTATCGGACCCTATAAAGGAGGTCTCCGTTTCCATGCTTCGGTAACCCCTTCTTCTCTCAAATTCCTGGGTTTTGAACAAACTTTCAAAAATGCCCTGACTACATTACCTATGGGTGGAGGTAAAGGAGGATCCGATTTTAGCATCCGTGGAAAATCAAATGCGGAAGTCATGCGTTTCTGTCAGGCTTTCATGTTGGAATTATGGCGTCACATCGGACCCGATACGGATGTACCTGCAGGAGATATCGGTGTCGGTGCACGGGAAATAGGGTACTTATACGGCATGTACCGCAAACTTGCTTTGGAAAATACCGGAACACTTACCGGAAAAGGACTGGATTACGGAGGATCATTGATTCGTCCGGAAGCAACCGGTTTCGGAGGGTTATACTTCGTATATCAAATGCTGAAAACAAAAGGCATAGATATCAAAGGGAAAACCGTTGCTATTTCCGGATTCGGTAATGTGGCCTGGGGCGCTACATTAAAAGCGACGGAAATGGGAGCAAAAGTTGTTACCATTTCAGGCCCTGACGGTTATGTTTACGATCCTGCCGGAATTTCCGGAGAAAAAATCGACTACATGCTTGAATTACGTAATTCAGGAGAAGACATTGTGGCTCCATACGCAGAAAAATACGGAGTAGAATTCTTCCCGGGAAAACGTCCATGGCAACAAAAAGTAGATATTGCCCTGCCTTGTGCAATCCAAAACGAATTGAATGAAGAAGATGCGAAAACCCTTATAGACAATGGAGTAACCTGCGTTGCGGAAATTTCCAATATGGGTTGTACTGCGGAAGCTGTAGATTTGTTCATCGAAAAGAAGGTTTTGTTCGGTCCCGGAAAAGCAGTAAATGCCGGTGGCGTCGCCACTTCAGGTTTGGAAATGACTCAAAATGCCATGCACCTGAACTGGACGGAAGCCGAAGTAGATGAAAAGTTACACCAGATCATGAAAAGTATTCATGAACAATGTTGTATCTACGGTAAACAACCCGACGGATACATTAATTATGTTAAAGGCGCTAATGTTGCCGGTTTCATGAAAGTAGCCCGGGCAATGATGGCGCAGGGAGTCGTGTGAATATAGGAAATATTACATTTGATAAATATCCCGTCTTCCTTGCTCCAATGGAAGATGTGACCGATATCTCGTTCCGGCTGCTTTGTAAGCAGTTCGGAGCGGATATGGTTTATACCGAATTTGTCTCAAGCGATGCACTGATACGCCATGTAAACAAGACAAAAGCCAAACTGGAAGTTTCCAATGAAGAACGCCCTGTGGTAATCCAGATTTACGGCCGGGATATTGACTCGATGGTAGAGGCCGCCAGAATATGCGAAACAGCCAATCCCGATATTCTGGATCTGAATTTCGGATGTCCGGTAAAAAAAGTGGCTAATAAAGGCGCCGGATCCGGTATGTTGAAAAATCCGGAATTATTGCTTGAAATTACGCGTGAAGTAGTCAAAGCCGTAAAAATTCCGGTTACCGTCAAAACTCGTCTCGGATGGGATAACAACACCAAAATTATCGTTGACCTGTCCGAAGAATTACAGGACTGCGGGATTGCCGCCCTGACTATCCATGGACGTACACGCGCTCAAATGTACACCGGAGAAGCCGATTGGACATTGATTGGCGAAGTAAAGAATAACCCGCGGATGCATATCCCCATTATAGGAAACGGCGATATTACCGATCCGGAAGGTTGTAAAACCGCTTTCGAGCGCTACGGTGTGGATGCGGTAATGGTTGGTCGCGCCGGCATTGGAGCTCCCTGGATATTCCGCGAGATGAAACATTACCTGAATACCGGAGAATTACTACCTAAAGAGTCTTTTCAATGGTATCTGGAAATTCTGAAAAAACAAGTCTTGCAAAGTGTCGAACGTCTCGACGAACGCCGTGGAATTATTCATTCCCGCAGACATATTGCAGTCACTCCCCTATTCAAAGGAATACCGGATTTCAAACCGAAAAAAATTGCCATGTTACGGGCAAATACAGTGGAAGAATTATTCGATTTGATGGATAAAATACCATTTTAAGTTTTTTTTATACTCAAGTGGCCTTTTATTAACACTTATTATAAAGAAAAATTTGCATTCAGTATTGAAATACCTTTACCTTTGTATCGTGGTTTTTTCATAATAGTATTAGATTTAAGGTTAACAAAGATTGGATTAGGGAGTTCGTGAGAATTCCCTTTTTCTTTTTAAAGTTACAAGGAGTTACCTCAAACGTAGCACATCACCTTCTTCCGGAACATAATCATCCGCTTTTTTATTCATTTTGTAAAGACGGGATAGTTGTATGCCGTATTTTTGCGAGATACTGTGCATTGATTCGCCGACTTTCACCATATGTTCATAATAAGGTTTATCCGCTTTTTTCTTTTTCTTCTGCAAATAGACTTTATCCCCCGGACTCAAAGGAAAATCTTCCGGAACCTCGTTGTATTTAATCAAATCTTTCACTTTGAATCCCATATCGTACGCAATTGCATCAAAATTGTCATTTAGTCCCGCCTCTACATAAATCAATCCATGAGTTTTGAAAATATTGCGTTCCCGTCTCGATCTCTCAATCTTTCTCGAATCTTTGCCAGAGTTCGAGATTCCGGCTTTTCCGGAATCATAACGATATAATTCATAATCCTCAATCAACTTAATCAATTTATTTGCATATGCTTTATCCGTAGCATATCCACATTCCTGCAAACCTTTTGCCCAACCTCTGTAATCTTTTACATCCAATTCAAACAACTGGGAATAACGCTTTCTAAGTAAAAATTGGGAATGATCTTCGTACGAATCTTCGACCTTATTGTATTTACGAAAACAATCATTCGGTCCATCATCTTTTCTATAAACTTTATCGCCTCTCCAGTCGGAATGACATTTAATTCCAAAATGATTATTAGAAGCCCTGGCAAGTTCGCTTAAACCTGCACCTGACTCCAACAGACCTTGTCCTAGAATAATACTGGCCGGAATTTTATATTTGTTCATGTGCCCGACCGCTAAATCCCCATACTTCCCAGCATAATTGACATAAGAAACCAGTTTTTTCTGTGCATATAACCCACCGGAAACCAATAACAATACTGTTAAAACTAAGGAAGAATATACCTTCATACCAAAAGAATAGATTATATTTGTATAATAAAATGAACGCTTATGGAACAGATTAATTTGAATACAAAGATAGTCGTTTGTAATTATGATGAACTAAATGATACGGAAAAAAAACTTATCAATACCGCAAAAGAAGCTTGCGGAAGAGCTTATGCAATCTATTCAAATTTCCGGGTCGGATGCGCTATTCTGCTGGATAACAACGAAATAATATCAGGAAATAATCAGGAAAATGTAGCATTTCCTTCCGGTATTTGTGCAGAAAGAACGACTTTGTTCTATGCTAATTCACGTTATCCCGACCAAAAACCCCTTATGATGGCTATTGCAGCCTTTACCAACGATAATTTTACAGAGTTGTCCATCACTCCTTGCGGAGCATGCCGACAAGTTATTCTGGAAGCAGAGAATCGATATAAAAGCCCTGTACGTATCCTATTATACGGAAAGAAAAAGATTTATATTATTGAAAGTATCAAAAACCTGTTACCATTATCATTCGACGAATCACAACTTAATCCGTCCGTCTAACATATGAATGGTACGATCGGTAATTGACGCCAAATGCTCATCATGGGTAACAATAACAAATGTTTGATTCAATTCTTTTCTCAGGTCAAAAAAGAGTTGATGTAATTCTTCCTTATTCCGGGTATCCAAGCTTCCTGAAGGTTCATCAGCAAAAACAACATCCGGCTCATTTGCCAGGGCGCGCGCTACTGCAACCCGCTGTTTTTCACCTCCCGACAACTCCGACGGTTTATGTTCCAATCGATCTGCCAGACCCATAAACTTCAATATTTCCCGGGAACGTTTTTCGGCTTCTGCGGGTTTTACTCTTCCTATAAGCAAAGGGATCATCACGTTTTCCATCGCAGTAAACTCAGGCAGTAACTGATGAAATTGGAAAACAAAACCGATCTTCTTATTGCGGAAGCTCGCAATATCCTTATCCTTCATTCCACTGATATTGTTTTGTCCGTAAAAAACATCACCTCCATCCGGCTTGTCAAGCGTCCCCAGAATCTGTAATAATGTCGTTTTACCAGCTCCACTCGGACCAACAATAGATATAATCTCTCCCCTTTCAATAGAAAGATCAATTCCTTTCAACACCTGCAAATCTCCGAAACTTTTGGTTATTCCCTGCGCTGTTATCATTTGTAAATTTTAAGATAGAGAAAGTGCAAATTTAGTAAATTTCCGTGGAAGACAAAAAGAGGCTGTCTCACAATATCTTAGAACAAGTTTTACCCGTTTTTATGGCAGAGTCAAAGAAAATACGTAATTTAGCAAGAGAAATAAAAATATAGAAAATCATAAAGCAATGGCAAAAAACAAGTTAGTAACTCCATAGGCCGTCTTTACCGTCAGTTTCCCTTTAGGTCATTAGCCAAAGACTTTGGCTTGAAGGCGAGTCGTTTGGGCCGCAATTCCTATTTTCCACCTGAGGGCAAGTGATGGTATTAAAGAATTATAGTAGTTTGTCAGGAAAGCGAAGGATGAACCGGAGAAGGCATCAATCCGTTCCCTGCTTTCCCTGGAACGTGCTACCCGGCTCGAAGGTAGCTTTGGTACGGAGAAAGAACACTACAATTTAAGGAAAATCAAAGCCCGAACCAAAGAAACTGAGATATTCTGGATTCTTTTCGGTATACACACTGCAAACGCGGTTAGCCTGGCTAACAAAGCTCAGGAAAAAGTGCACAGGCAAGCCGGATAACAAACAACTCCCAAATCCTGATAAAAAAGAATAGAAATATCTGTCCTTCAGATTGTTATGGCTAAAAACCCCAATAAACATCCAGAAATAGAAACGATAAGAGAGAAAATCATAAATCCGAAAGAATATAAAGACCTGAAAAATCTTAATGGCTCCCAGAATCTTTTTTTTTGCTATTTAGCGAATATCCGTGAATAATAAAGTTTTCGTGCGAAGCCTATTATTCCTTATTCATTTCCAGTATTTCCACTTTCCTGAATTCTACCGGATGGCTTTCCGATTGTAAGGCTATTCGTCCGGATTTCAAAAGTCCGGGGATTACATTCGCTTCGGGATTCAGTCCTTTTCCGTTCACTGTCATCCGGGTATAAGTCATCACAGTATCTCTGTTGACAATGTGGTGCCCGATACTGTCTCCCAGGATGACCATTTCGATAGTTACCCATTGGTCTCCATGATAAGTTTTCGAGGAGGACGAAGCGCAATGTTGACCATAAGGAACTCCACCAATATAAATGTCTGTTCCAGGTGTACATACATTACCTGTCGGCCGTTCGTTGGTTCCGTTTCCTCCAAGAAACTGGGCTTCAATTGATGCCGGAAAATCCTGATCCGGATGCATAGTTTCCGGAGCCTGGGCATGTAACATGGCCCCGCTGTTACGATAAGCCCAACCGGGCCCGTCGGACAATTGATTTCCTACAAACCGGTATTCGACTCTTAATTTGTAGTGGGAATAATCTTTTTCCGTAAAAATATGTCCGAAACGGTTGTTAAAGGTGTCGTTATAGGCATCGTAATTCACTTTTAATATTCCATCTTCAACCCGAAAGGTGTTCCCAAAATTTTCTCCAGCTTCATGTCCCCGGATTTTAACAATCCATCCGTCCAGATTTTTACCGTTAAATAATTGAATCCAGTTTTCTTCCTGGGATGTCGTGTTGATTTCTTCTTTTTTTGTATTTTTACAGGTAGAAAGGCAAATAATTGCCGATAGAAATAATAATAGATTTTTCATGATATCAGTTCTTTTTGAATAATAGATTTTTTAATTCCCTCAGGACATAAGCAATAATTACCGGTTTACGTCCTTTGAAAAAGAGCGGGACCACATCCAGAGCCATATCTAATAATGTTCCGGCTGTAACTGCCAGGTTTGAAGATTTATTACCGGCAGTTTTTTTATCTTTGTGTTTTTCTTCCGGAGTGGAAAACAGGCCTGAAAATACAGGAGGCAGTTTTGACCGGACAGCCTGGAATGCACTACCTAGTATCAGTGCCCCGAAGTTATTCTGCAGGTAATCCCAGTGGTTATCTAAAGCCTGTAGATGAGCATCCGCTTCTGCTTTCAACCTGATCTTCTGTATATGTAAACGTTCTATATACGATATTTTAGGAGATTTCTTCGCCATTTTTATCTTCGTCTTTAATGAGTTCACCTAAAAACAAATCTGCTATTTTGTCCCGTATTTTTTGCCTGTTCACTAATAAAATCAGTAGTAATATTAGATAAATCAGAGAAACAAGACCCATTCCGGCTGCAATACTTCCCAATAACTCTCCCAACCAGAAACCGATAGCAAGAAAGATAAAGAAAATAGAAAAGAAAATAATCAACAACACTGCTAACCCAAAGAATAAGAAAGACGCCGTCTTACTTGTTTTTTCAAACAAATCTAACCGGTATAATTTGAGTTTGGCAGTGAAGTAACCTGTCAACTCTTTCTTTATTTCCTGAAAAAAAGATCCGAGATCCTTCTCCATCATACATCTCCTTCTGTCTGGTCTGCTTTTGCCCGGGAAATTGCGGTTTGAGCTAATGTATTAACTTTATCCACAGCAATGTCCAACTCTTCAATCCCTTCATTAATAACCTGGGATATTTTTTTCTTAGCCTTGTCCACAGTCTCACCAATCCGGTCGATGATTTCATTTTTATTGTCACAAGCAAGAAAATAACCTACAGCAGCGCCTACAGCAGCCCCGATCGCCAAACCGAGAATCAGCTTTGCATTTTCTGAGTTCATTTATTATTAATTTTTATGTTCATGGTCAGATGGAATATACCTGTTGAAAATCTTTAATTTTAAACAAATTGTAAATCCAATAAGTTGCCAAAAGTAAGTCTTTTTTAAATGAAATGCTTAAATTTGCATGCAAATTTTACTATCATGCTCGAAAAAATTGTCATACTTGATTTTGGTTCTCAAACTACTCAGTTAATCGGACGAAGACTCCGGGAATTGAATACTTATTGCGAAATTATCCCTTACAATAAGTTCCCCGAAAATGATCCGACGGTCAAAGGGGTTATTTTGTCCGGAAGTCCGTTTTCCGTAAACGATAAGGAAGCTTTCAAACCGGATTTATCCGGTATCCGTGGAAAATATCCGGTTTTGGGTATTTGTTACGGCGCTCAATATATTGCTTACAGTTCTGCAGGAAAGGTAGAAAAAGGGGATTCCCGCGAATACGGACGAGCCATACTTACTTCTGTTTGTAAAGATGAGCCTTTGATGAGAGGAGTAAAAGAAAACTCCCAGGTATGGATGTCGCATGGTGACACTATTACCGTTGTTCCGGAACATTTCAGGGTAATTGCCGGAACTGCGGATGTAAAGGTAACGGCATATAAGGTTGAAGGAGAAAAAACCTGGGGAGTACAATTTCATCCGGAAGTTTTCCACACGGAAATCGGAATGACGATATTGGACAATTTTCTGGATATTTGCGAAGTCAAGAAAGACTGGACTCCGGCTAATTTTATCGAATTGACGGTACAACAGCTAAAGTTACAGTTAGGACAAGATAAAGTCATTCTGGCATTGTCCGGAGGCGTTGATTCCTCCGTGAGCGCCGTCCTGCTCAGTAAGGCCATCGGCGAAAATCTGACTTGTATTTTTGTTGATAACGGTTTATTGCGAAAAAACGAGTTCAAAAAAGTTTTATCGGATTATGAACATCTGGGATTGAATGTTTTGGGTATTGATGCCGGGGATTATTTTTATAAAGAGTTGGCGGGAGTTACCGATCCGGAAAAGAAACGTAAAATTATAGGTAAGGGGTTTATTGATATTTTCGACCGCGAAGCGCAGAAATTAAAGGATATTCGCTGGTTGGCGCAAGGTACGATTTATCCCGATATTATTGAGTCGCTTTCAATTACCGGAACGACCATCAAATCGCATCACAATGTCGGAGGCTTGCCTGAAAAGATGAATCTGAAGTTAGTCGAGCCTTTACGTTTGTTGTTTAAAGACGAGGTCAGGCGTGTCGGTCGCGAATTAGGCATGAAAGAACATCTGATCAAACGCCATCCGTTTCCGGGCCCGGGCTTAGGGGTGCGGATTCTGGGGGATATTACTCCCGAAAAAGTACGGATATTGCAAGATGCCGACGATATTTTTATTAATGGTTTACGGGAATGGAATTTATATGACGATGTCTGGCAAGCCGGCGTAATTCTTTTACCTGTACAGTCCGTAGGTGTAATGGGTGATGAGCGGACTTACGAAAATGCGGTTGCATTGCGTGCCGTGACTTCCACGGATGCCATGACTGCCGATTGGGCCCGGTTACCAAATGAATTCCTGGCTAAAGTATCCAACGATATTATCAATAAAGTGAGAGGTGTAAACCGCGTAGTGTATGATATCAGTTCCAAACCGCCTGCAACAATCGAGTGGGAGTGATGAAACGACTCGTTTTATGGGTAATTCCGGTAATGATGATCCTGAGTTGTCAAAAAAAACAGGAGTATTATTTGTCCCAGGGTGAAATATTCCATACTTCTTATCATATAAAGTACGAGTACAAGGAGCCTCTTGGAAAACAAATTCAGGTGGTTTTAGATAGTTTTGACTTATCGTTGAATCCTTTCAATGAGAAATCCGTTATCAGTAAAGTCAATAATAACCAACCGATAGAGGTTGACGATTTTTTTGTAACTGTTTTTAACAAAGCGCAGGAGGTCTCGGAAGTTTCAGGTGGGGCGTTTGACATTACCTGTGCTCCTCTCGTAAATTTGTGGGGCTTTGGATTCGATAAAACTGACAGTGTAACGCCGGAAATAATAGACAGTATAAAATCCTTTGTGGGATACCGGAAAGTTCATCTTGTCGGGCGTAAAATAGTTAAGGACGATCCCCAGATCATCTTGAATGCGTCGGCTATTGCTAAAGGTTATTCCTGTGACGTGGTGGCTGAACTTTTGGAATCTTATGGAATTAAGAATTACATGATTGAAATAGGGGGTGAAGTTTGTGCAAAAGGTAAAAATCCGAATGGAGTTTGTTGGAAAATTGAAATCACCAGGCCTGATGACGACCGGAGCGGATTGAAAAAAGATCGATTCGTCGTGTTGGGGTTATGCGATCGCGCATTGGCTACTTCGGGTAATTACCGGAATTTTTATATCAAGAACGGTAAAAAATATGCGCATACAATTGATCCCTTCTCCGGATATCCTGCAGAAAATGAAATGCTTAGCGCAACGGTCATAGCGCCGGACTGTATGACTGCTGACGCTTATGCCACGGCTTTTATGACGCTCGGATTGGAAAAAGCGTGCGCCATTGGAGATAACATTCCCGAATTGGTTTATTATTTTATATTCAGTGATGAAGAAGGAAATCTCGGCGTAAAATATTCTTCGAATATGGAAAAATATATAATGCAATGACCATTTAACTAAAAAAATCACTTTTTTCGTTTTTTAATCACAACAAATAGTTATATCGCCGCTGTAAATTACCTGATTTCGGGGATTGTATAGCGATTACACGACTTGTACTTTTGTCGCGTTAAATTTTATTTTAAAAAAAAGTATGAACGTTAATATAAAAGTCATTCTCTTTCTAAGCGTAATACTCATTTCTTCGGCCGCTTTTGCGCAAACAGATAGTACGGAATACAAGCATTTCCGTTTTGGTGGTTACGGCGAAATACTTTTCCAACGGATGAACTATGGGGCAGACCGCTATAAAGATCCTTCAGGTGCGCCGCGTGAAAATCGCGCCTACATTTCCATTCCGCGTACGATTTTTGCGCTGGATTATAAATTTCGTGATGATATTGTTCTCAGTACGGAAATCGAATTTGAATACGGAGGCACCGGTACGGCAATGGAACTTGAGTATGACGAGGCAGGCGAATACGAAATGGAAGTGGAAAAAGGCGGCGAGGTGGCTTTGGAACAATTTCACATCACCAAGCGCTTCGCGTCCTGGTTTAATATCCGTGCAGGACATTTCATTGTTCCGGTCGGATTGACTAATGCTCACCACGAACCGATATTTTTCTTTGGCGCTACACGCCCTGAAGGCGAAATGACTATTCTCCCCTGTACATGGCATGAGACGGGGCTTTCCGTTCTTGGCACATACAAAGGTTTAAAGTACGAAGTAATGATTGTTAACGGTTTAGACCCTAATGGTTTTTCGTCTTCCAACTGGATACAAGGCGGTAAACAGGGTATTTTTGAGACTGCTGTGATGACAAGTCCCGCTTACGCAGGCCGGTTGGAATATACGCCGGTTAAAGGCTTGCGGCTGGGAGTTTCGGGCTACTACAATAAAACGGCAAAAAATGCAAGTATTCCCCAAAAAACGGCAGGTATTGATGCTACGGTGTCTATCGGTTCGGTTGATTTGCAATATCAGAGCAAAAATGCAGTCGTGCGCGCTAATTTCGTGTACGGACATCTCACGGATGCGTTGCGCCTCAGCCAAATCAATAGGAATATCTCTAAAGCTACGCAGTTTGCCCGTACGCCCATTGCCGAAAATGCGTTGACGTACGCTTTCGAGGCAGGATATAATGTATTATCATTTTTTAGATCAAAACAAAAATTAATGCCTTTTGTGCGTTACGAATATTATAACAGCGCTGAAAAAGTCCCTGCCGGAATGTCTGAAATGCCCATCAATAAAAGGACCGTTTTTACTGTCGGAGCGAGCTACGCGCTTTTGTCAAACTTACTGCTGAAAGCTGATTACAATATTCGCCGGTTGGATAACGATAACTTTAACCGCGAAAATACGTTTGGCATTGCGGTGGCATACACGGGTTGGTTTATTCGGAAATAACAGATCAATAATCAATAAATAACATTCAAATGAAAGCAAACAATAAATTTTTTTATTTACTTACATTATTCGCAAGCGTAATGATGGTTTCTTGCAGTGACAAGGATGATCCCACAGGAGAAGACGAAGACGGTTATGGATATGAGTTCGGTAACGTTATCAAAACTTATGTCGATGACGTGATTATTAATACCTACATTGAGATGAAAGATGATGTGACTGCTCTTTATGAGTCTGTGGAAGAATATGTCGAAAACCGTTCTCAAAATAATTTGAACAATGTATGTGCTCAATGGCGTGCGATGCGTATTCCCTGGGAACAAAGCGAAGGCTTTCTCTTCGGGCCTGCCGCACTTTTGAGTTTAGATCCGTCACTTGATTCGTGGCCCCTTGATAAAGGAAGTATCGATCGTGTTTTGAGCGGTTCGGACGAAATTGACGCTGACCGTATTGCTTCTCCGAATGTTCACGGTTTCCACGCCATCGAATATCTTATTTTTGCCGGTGGAAATCCGAAAACTACTCCACTGAGTGACCGCGAATTGGCATACCTGCAAGCTGCTGTCGAATATCTGCGCAACGATACTTACCAGCTTTATGCTAACTGGGTGGGTGCGGACAACGTCAGCAAAGAAGTTGCCGAAGCGTTGGAAGAAGCGGAAATTGATGTACAGTTTAATTTCTCGGAGCAATTTAAAAACGCCGGTAAGGCAGGCAGTACTTTCCTTTCGCAAAGCGACGCCATCGACCAGATTATCGACGGCTGCGTCGATATTTCTTCGGAAGTCGGAGCGCAAAAGATTGGCGGGCCTTACAATACGGCAAAAGTGAATTACGAGCAAGCGGTGCTTGAAGTGGAGTCTTGGTATAGTTTCAATTCGCTCGACGATTACCATAACAATGTTATCAGTATTCGTAATTCCTATTTCGGAGGACGTGGAAAAACGGCTGCAAACGCTTCGCAACACAGCATATCCGCTTTCGTGAAAAGTAAAAATGCGTCGCTCGATCAAGAGATAACCAATGCTATCGAAACGGCTATCAATGCCATTGACGGTATCACGCCCAAACCTTTCCGTAATGCTATTCAAGGAGGTAAAAATTCTACGATTGACAATGCTATGGATGCTTGCGGGAATTTGGAACGTGTTTTGGAGAAAATTAAAACACTCAGAAATTAATTAAAGTGCGTAAAATTATCATTTTATTCTTTTCCGTTTTATTCGTCGCTTGTACAAACGACGAACCTGAAATGATCCTGAAACCAAACGGAAAAGTGGCATTACCTGCAGAATTATCGGCAGGTAATGCTACGGTATTTATGACCAGTATCAGAGCTTACGACACGCCGGCGCCGTGGGTTACGGGTACATTGCTCGACCGTTTTTTACATGGTGACAAGCTTTATGACGATCCCCGTACCTCCGACCAGAATGATCCGGCAGTGGGGGGATTGGGGCCCTTGTATGTAGGCTTTTCGTGCGGTAGTTGTCACAACAATGCCGGGCGTACCTATCCTTCGTTGTTTTCGGATGGCGGTAGCGGAAAAGGATTTTCTTCGCAGTTAGTTTATATTACGAGAAAAAATGGAAAATTCTTCCGTCAATATGGACGTGTATTGCACGACCAGGCTATTGTAGGAGAAAAGGCGGAAGGAAAACTCAAAGCCACATTTGAAGAAAAAGAATACTCTTTTCCCGACGGCGAAAAATACTCGCTTATCACCCCTCATTACAGTATCAGTGAATGGTATGCCGACAGCATCAGACCGGAAGACCTGATTATCGACGTGCATGTCCCGTTACGCCACGTCGGTATGGGACAAATCATGGCGCTCGACGTGGACCAACTTCGCCGTCTTGCCGCGCAAAGCAATTATCCCGAATATGGTATTTCGGGTAGATTAAGTGTTATAACCGAAAGAAACAAGCAATACGTCGGTGTCGGCGGTAACAAAGCTCACCACGCTGATTTGACCGTTGAACTCGGTTTTTCTTCCGACCTGGGAGTTACCAGCGATCGCTATCCTCTCGAAGTGTGCGAAGGACAATCCCAAAACATAGGTTACAGTCATTACGGCATACAAATTTCTACCCGCGACATGGAAGATGTCGATTTGTATATGAGTACGCTCGGCGTACCTGCCCGGCGGAATGTGAACAACGCCTTAGTGAAACGGGGAGAGGAAAATTTTTACAAAGCCAAATGTCATCTTTGCCATACGCCTACGCTCCATACGCGGCAAAACGCCCCCGTGTTGCTCAACGGCACGCGCCTTCCCTGGCTCTGCAATCAAACCATACATCCGTACAGCGATTTCCTGCTGCACGATATGGGTAAGGGTCTGGACAACCATGTACCCGCCGGTTCGGCTTACAGTTACGAATGGCGTACCACCCCTCTCTGGGGTGTCGGTTTGCAGGAAACAGTGAACGGACACACACATTTCCTGCACGACGGCAGAGCGCGAAACCTTGTCGAGGCAATTATGTGGCATGACGGTGAAGGCGCTGTATCGCGTGAAATTTTTCACCGTATGAATAAAGAAGATCGCGATGCTTTAGTTACTTTTTTGAATAGTCTTTAGGAATGAAGAAAATGAAAGAATGAAAAAAATGAAGAGAATATTTGTTTTAATTTCCATGTTGTTTATTCTTCTTGTTGCACAATCGCAGGAAAAAGACGACAAATATATTGAAAGTGGCGTAATACCGCTTACCGGGAAAAAAGGGTTCAACTTTGAAACCCGTGTGGGTGACTTAACGATCAAACCTTTTGTGCTGGTACAAACTTCCGCCAAGCTAAATTATTATGACGACGAAGGTCTCGATCTTGCCGATCAGGACAATATTGCTAACAGCGGCTTTGAAGTGGGTAACGCTTTGATTGGTTTTGCGGGAAAAGCATTTGATAAACTGACTTTTAACCTTACGCTTAATGCTGCACAGAGTGGGGACGCGCTCCTTCAGCAGGCATGGGTGGAGTTGAACCTGAGAGATGAAATGCGTTTTCGCGTCGGAAAGTTCAAAACACCTTTTGCACAAGCGTATTTGGTAACACTTGGCGAAACACTTTTCCCTGCCTTGCCACTCTCGCTTACCACACCGGTGAATATTCCTTTTTCGCTCAATTCGGTCAATCCTAACTTTGCCACCGGTTTCGATCTCGGGGTACAGATGCATGGCGTTCTTTCCAAAAAATGGGAATACCGTCTCGGCATTTTCAACGGCACGGGTATTGGAGTGAACGCCGCACGGAAAACCTTGAGCGACGACCTGGGTATTCCTTCTTTGCTTTATGCCGCGCGTTTCGCTTATATGCCCAAAGGCAATATTCCCACACATCAGGGCAGTCCTTCCGATTTGAATAACAATAAATGGCTGGTGGCTCTCTCGACTTCATACAACGTGGAAGCCAACTGGCAGGCAAGTAACGATTTCCGTGCAGGATTGGAATTTTCGTGGCTTATCAATCGTTGGTATCTGAGCGCTGAGGCTTATTATCTGAGTATGAAATTTGTGGAACGTCAGAATATCTCGCCTCTTTATCAGTTTATCGGAGGATACTTACAGGGAGGTTATTTCTTTACAGACAAGATACAACTGGCGATGCGTTACGACCTTTTCGACCGTAACTCCACACGTACCGACGGTTATTTGAATGCGCCTGCCATAGGGTTCAATTATTTCCTTGCGGGATATAACCTGAAATTACAAGCGATGTATCAATATCTCGGCAAGTGGGGACACACCGACCAGATAGAGCGCGACAATGATGATCTGGGTATGGCGCAACACTCGGCGCAGGTGATGTTGCAGTTTTCGTTTTAATAAAAGAATAACAGTAATATGATACGATACTCAATCCTTTTTGCCTGTCTTTTACTCATTTCCTGCGATAGCGGTGACATCTATCCCGAAGAAAAACGCATTGAAGAAATGAAAATGAGTGTCAATGCCGTTTTTCATTTTGAGAATGATGAAGCATTTCCGCAAAATTATCGTATTATTTGGGGTGCATTTGTCGGCACATCGCCCTATCCGCTTGTCTGTGAGGTTGTTGGGAAACCTACGGCAAAGACGTGGCGCGCCGCTTCTCTACAAACTGTTCCGAAAGGAACAACCCATATGGCATTGGCATTAGTGGAAAAAAACGAGAACAAAGTAAAGTACGTCTTTAAGAAATTTTTTCCGGATAATTCTTCTACGGAAATGAATATCTCGGAAACGATCGATTTGGCGACATTCGAACGTGTGCAGGCGCAGGTTTTCACGCCCCAGTGCATTCAGTGCCATGGTGCGGGAGGACTTGCCGCAGGTTTGGATCTGACGGAGGGGAATGCTTATTCGAATTTGGTGGGTGTACCATCCAATGCAGACAATTCGCCCAAAAACCGTGTTACAAAATACAATCTTCAGAACAGTTTCCTGCTTGACGTACTAACTACTCGCCCGCCGACCGTTACGACCAACCACACCACGCTCTCTACACTTGATGCCAATGATGACGTAAATTTGATTAGGACTTGGATTATGTCGGAAAATGAGGAATAAAAAATAATGAAATATACAACTTTAATATTGAACGATTTATTCGTTAATATTCGTTTGTCTTCTTTTGAAAAAGAAAATGCAGGCGAATATCATGCCGTTATTGAGTGTAATGATACGCTTTTGAAAGCCGAAAAACAGTATGATAATATTGAAACCGCACTGAAACATCTCGCTGAAAAAATTTTGCCTTGCAAGGCAACGCTTGTGCTGAAACGTTGGTTTGTAAGCGACGCCTTCAACCACAAAGCATTCCTAAAAAATGAAAAAGAGAAGAATGTAGCCGTTTCCATTGTACAGCAACCGCCGTTGAGCGGTTCAAAAACGGTGTTATGGGCGTATTTCGTGGAAAATACGCAAGTAAGTAATAACGGCGAAAACGCTGTTGTAATGCAACGTTCCGCCTATCGCCATCTGTTTGATATGCAACTTTATAGCCATAACAATGACGAGTTTGCACAAACTGAAGAAATTTTCAACAATTACACTAACAAGTTGAAACAGCAAGGTTGCACGCTTGGAGACAATGCCATTCGAACGTGGATTTTCGTACAAGGCGTAGATACCCGCTATGCCGGTATGGTTGAAGCCCGCAAGCTACATTTTTACGAACAGGGATTGACTGAACGCACACATTACATCGCCAGTACAGGCATCGAAGGCAAGTACATTCACCCGGAGATCACCGTATTGATGGACGCCTATGCGGTGGCGGGTATCGGCGACGAACAAATTACCTATCTCAAAGGCTCAAGCCACCTTAATCCCACACACGAATACGGCGTAACTTTCGAACGGGCTACTGCAGTCGATTATGGCGACCGGCGCCATATTTTCGTATCCGGAACAGCGAGTATTGATAACAGTGGTAACATTCTTCATCCGCTCGATATAGGCAGGCAAACCGAACGCACCCTTGAAAACATTAACGTACTCCTTCGCGAAGGAGGTGCGACGATGACGGACATCGCTCAAATGATTGTCTATCTGCGTGATACTGCCGATTATAGCGCTGTTTTATTGTGTCTGGATGAAAAATATCCTGATATTCCCAGAATCATCGTTTGGGCGCCTGTTTGTCGTCCGGGTTGGCTGATTGAAATTGAATGTATTGCAGTCAAAGAAATGGAAAATCAACGTTATGCAACTTTTTAGCCTGAATTAATTATTGCTCCAGGTACAGGTAATCGTAATGTATGATAGGCTTATTCCCTTTTTGTCCGATTAATTCTTTTGTCTTTAAACTATCGAATCCAACGCGGCCGACACCCAACTGAATACCGGAGTCATCGAAAATTTTGACAATATCATCTTTTTCGAAAATACCTTTTACTTCTATAATACCTACCGGAAGCAGGGAACTGGCCTTTTCTCCAAACAGAGCTTGTTTAGCTCCCTGATTGATGTAAATTTCTCCTTTTGCAAAACTATCGGAATGGGAGATCCATTTTTTTACCCCTGAGATACCTTTAGCTGATGGCAAAAAACGGGTACAAACTGCTGTCGAACCTTTTTTAACTAATTCAGGGAGTATATTTTCTTTTTTCCCATTAGCAATGATCACTTCGATTCCTTCGTCGGATACTTTCCGTGCTATACGGTATTTTGTAATCATCCCGCCCCTGCCGAATGATGACCTGGAGGTTTGTATGTAGTCCGAAAGGTCTTTTTGTGACGGTTCGACCACAGGGATAATTTCTGATTTGGGATCGTCCGGCGATCCGTTGTATATCCCCTCTACGTTACTCAGGATAATTAGAGCTTCCGCATTCATCATAGCAGCAATCATGCCTGAAAGTTCATCATTATCGGTAAACATCAGTTCCGTTACGGAGATGGTATCATTTTCATTCATAATGGGAATGACTTTATTTTCCAGCATTACACTCATACAATTTTTCTGGTTGAGGTAATGACGCCGGGTTCCCAGGCTTTCTTTGGTGGTCAATACTTGTCCGCAGGCGATTCCATGTTCTTTGAAAAAATCATAATACCGATTGATTAATTTGGCTTGTCCTACGGCCGAATATAGCTGGCGTGAAGACACATTATCCAATTTTCCTTTGACCCTAATTTCACTTTTTCCCGAAGCCACGGCGCCGGATGAAATCAGAATGATTTCAATTCCTTTTTTATGTAATTCCGCAATCTGGTCAACCAGTGCCGATATTCTCGTCAGGTCCAGTGTCCCGTCTTTCCGGGTCAACACATTGCTCCCTATCTTGATTGCTATTCTTCCGAATCTGAACATTTCTTGTAATATTTTTTTATTATACTATTATTTTTAAAAAGACACTAAAAATATCTTTATGAATTGTCTCAATATATTCCTTATCATTCTATTAAATTTTTCATGGTGTAAAGATATGATAAATTGTCAAAACTTGTAAATTTTGTTTTATTTTACGTCTTACGTTCTACATTTTGTCGTGCGTAAACCTAACGTAAAACGTGTAATGAAAAATACCTTAATAATATATGTTTTTATTTTAATTTTATTGAAATATATTTGTATATTATTTATTTTATTTTCATCTTTGCAAAATAAATTATGATAAAATTATGTTACCATGTAATTGTCCCGGTTGCCGGTCTGTCCTGAAAGTCAGGTGCCTGGTTTGTGAGAGTTGCGGCACGGAAGTATCCGGACTGTATTCTTTGCCTGTTTTGGCACGTTTATCAGCAGAAGAACAGGATTTTATATTGCGTTTTGTCAGATGTAGCGGAAGCTTGAAAGATATGGCAAAACAGTTGGGATTAAGTTATCCTACAGTGAGAAATTTGTTAGATGAAATCATAGAAAAAATCAATCATCATGAAGAGTAATGGAAGTGTTTTTGCTTATTTATTCAAGCCGTTCCGGTTTATAGCCGGTAAAGAATCTTTATTTATCGGGTTGGCGGTATTGGCATTGTTATTTGTTTTGGGATATTGGAGTAATACCCATTTTAATGGAGTGCTGGATGCCCATTATGTCTGCCTGACGAAGCAAGATCAGGCATGGGTTCATGCAGTATATCAATTAGTTGCCTGGTTTTCTCTCGTTATGGTTTTATATCCGATGGGTAGGATATTCTCGTCTTCCTCTGTGCGTTTTATCGATATGGCCGGAACTTTGGCCATGGCTCGATTCCCTCTGTTTCTGTTAGCTTTGTGGGGATTTAACCCGGATGTCCACCCCTGTATGGAAGGAATCAATCCGTTTGATACCGAGGCTGTTATGTCTATTTTGGGTGATAAAGTAGGATTATTGGTCTGGACAGGACTGTTTTCTATTGCAGTCGTCATATGGTATATCGTTGTTTTGTACAATGCCTATTCCGTATCTTCCAACCTTAAAGGCCCCAGAGGCGGATGGTCATTTGCAACAGGATTGATAATCAGTGAGATTATTTCCATAGTATTATTGATTTATATTCTTTAAATTTTTATGAAGAAATATTTTTTATTGACTGTAATTATTTTGCAGTCGGTTATTTGTTTGGCTCAAACTCCGGAATCCATTGTCGGTGAATGGTCGGGAAAGTTAAAAATACAAGGATTCTTATTACGCATTGTGTTACATATAGAGGAGAAAAATGGAGTATTGATTACCACCATGGATAGTCCCGGTCAGGGGACTAATCAAAGGTATTCTTGAAGATAGTATCCATAACACAACAAATTTTTCCGTACTTTTGTATAATTGTTTAAGCAATAATTTCAATGACAATGGAAAATTTTGAAAATCAAGGAGATATTGGATTAGTGTTTTCGATTATGGTCGGTAAAGTGTCAATGGCTATCAATCGTAAACTATATCGGGATTTTAAGTCTGCGGATCTTGAATTTACTCCGGAACAATGGACCGTATTGTATTGTCTTTGGAATAAAGACGGAGTGACTCAACAGGAACTTTGTAACAAAACTTTCAAAGATAAACCTAGTATGACCCGTTTAATTGATAATCTGGAGAAGCAGAATTATGTTGTTCGGATAGCAGATGCTTCCGATCGCCGTACTAATATGATTTATCTGACACGTTTGGGCAAAGAATCAAAAGGTTTGGCAAATGAAGTAGTTTTAAAGGCTATGAATGAAGCATTTGAGGGAGTGTCGAAGGAAGATTATGAATTAGCGAAACAAGTCTTGAATGTTGTTTTTGAAAATTTGAAGGTTAGCCTTATTTAATTAGAAGAAATATTATTTTTCAATATCTTTTCGGCCATTAAAACCGTATTTTTTAATATTTCATATTCTTTTTCAAAACATTCTGAAAAAACTCCTTTGCCGAGATTTTCTTCGATTTGTTTTTCAGTCCATAATTTACCTTTGGTAAGGTTAAGTTCATTCATTGTTTTTTCATCATTAATTTTGCAGGTATAAAGATATACAAGACGGTTTATTGTACTGTTACTAAACAAGTATCTGAATACAAATTTGACGGGTAAATCTTTTTTTTCTGTTTCTTTTTCAAGGGCATTACCGATAGCTTCATCGAGTGAATGATTGTAAAAAACAAATTTTTCAAAAGGATAATCTATTTTTTCCGGATTGATGTTGTAGTGCTCAGGACGTTGGCACAGGTAGAATAAACCTTTGTATATCAATGCGATTCTCACAATGGGGTGTAGATACGATTTCTGAGATGTCAGGCTGACACTTAGAGCTACTTTCCCGATGACTCCTCCGGTTTCATTCACTATAGGTAACCAATCTTCGGAATTGATTTTTTTCTTCATAATTGACACTCGGATTGTATCAAATACCATGACGAAAAAGATAAAAGTAAATAACAATCCCGGGAAAATGATCTTATCCATTGTTGTAGAGTGGAATTGATCCGGTAAAATTTTATATATTAAGATGATTATTAAGTGAATGGTCAATATATCACGTAGAATTCTAGTAATTAAAAGAATTTCCCTGATACGAACCATAAAAAACATGCGTTTATCTTTATTTGTTTTTTTCTTGCTTTTTTCTATGAAAAAATCTTTAAGAGCCAAAGATATTGAGAAACTGGCAATCAAAGCCACTTCCGATACGATAGCAATATGTTCCGGGTAAAGAGAGTCAAACAGAGTTACTGTAAAAACCACAAAAAAAGCAATCAATATGATACCTGATATTACAAACATGAAAGAAGGTACATGCTTTGTAACCACTAAAGTTAACAACAAATATAGAAAATAGGATGTAATGCTTACAGCAAAAGCGATTCCAGAAGGTACGAAGAAACTCGTAACTATTAATAAAACAAGAGGGAAAATTTCCCCTGCAGAATTAAACAAAGGTTCAATAACTCTTTTCAAATTCATAATTAAATCATCAACAAGAAACAAGCGTTATGTGTTATCTCTGAAATATAACGTAAAAACTTTTTCAAATGTTTCGGTACATGAATAATAGATTGTCACAAAAAATCGATCGAGTGATAAGAAGATCGCACCAACGGACCACTCTCAACATGTTTGAATCCTTTTTTTTCTGCGATGGATTTAAGTTTTTCGAAAACGGACGGATGAATATACTCTGTAACCGGAATATTCTTTTTTGAAGGTTGCAGATATTGTCCGATAGAGAGCAAATAACAATTGGAATCAATCAAATCATCCATCAAGGATATGATTTCTTCCTGTTTTTCACCTAAGCCAAGCATCAGTCCCGATTTTGTCGGAATTCCAAACCGGGATACGTGTTTCAGGACATCTAAACTGGTCTGATATTGAGCTACGCTCCGTATTTGGGGAGTTAGTCGTTCAACTGTTTCCATGTTATGCGAAATAATATCCGGTGCCGCTTGGATAATCAAATCCAGTAATTTTTGTTTTCCGTTGAAGTCGGGAATCAAAACTTCAATAGTAATATCGGGATTCAGTTTTTTTGTTTTTCTGATAGTTTCCGCCCAATGTCCGGCTCCATAATCCGGCAGGTCGTCGCGATCTACTGACGTAATGACAGCATGTTTTAAGCCAAGTTGGTGTACGGAGTTTGCTATCTTCATGGATTCTTCCGGATCTAATGGCTGCGGTTTCCCTGTCTTCGTGTTACAAAATTTACAGGAACGGGTACAAACATCTCCTCCAATCATGAAAGTTGCGGTTCTTTTGTTCCAACATTCTCCGAGATTAGGACACCTACCGCTTTGGCAAATGGTACAAAGGCCTTTTGATTCAATGATTTTTCCCGTCATTGAAAAATTGTCGTTATTGCCAAGTCGGATTTTCAACCAATCCGGTTTTTTTATATAAGTTTTTCTTTCGTCCATTTTTTATAGATTGCGTTGCAAGAAATCTACAATTCTCATATAGAGGTGGAAACGATATTTTGTACCCAATATACTGTGTTCTTTATTGGGATAAATCTGCATTTCAAATTGTTTTCCGGATTCGATTAATGCTTGGGAATAATACATGGAGTTCTGGAAATGAACATTGTCGTCCGAAGTTCCGTGGACTAACAGCAAACGTCCTTGTAAACCGGAAGCCAGGGCAATAGGAGAATTTTTTTCATAAGTTGTGAAATTTTCCTTTGGAGTACGCATATAACGTTCGGTATAGATCGAATCATATAATTTCCAATCTGTTACCGGAGCGATAGCAATACCGGCTTTGAAAATTCCGTTACCCCGGCTCATGGACATCAAGGTCATTGATCCCCCGTAACTCCATCCCCAGATAGCAATTTTATTTTTATCTATATACGGAAGACTACCGAGGTAATTCGCTGCAGCAATCTGATCGTCCGATTCCAGTATCCCTAGGTTCATATAAGTGCATTTCCGGAATTCTTCCCCGCGGGCGCCTGTTCCTCTACTGTCCACACAAGCTACGATATATCCGCTGGAAGCCATGAAACTTTCCCATCCGATTCCAAATGCATCCAGTACCGATTGTGAATCGGGGCCGCTGTATTGTACCATTAAAACCGGATATTTTTTTGAGGTTGAAAAATCTGTGGGTTTCATCATCCATCCGTTGAGGGATATTCCCTGTGGGGTTTCAAATGTGAAAAATTCCTTTTGAGGAAAAGTTGTTTCTCCTATCTTTGATTTCAAAGCGGCATTATCGTTTATAACAAATAATTCCTTCCCTTTTTCATCGTTCATCGTGAACAGATTAGGAGTTGTTGTATTGGAATAATTATTGACAAAATAATTAAAATTGGCGCTGAAATTAGCGGAGTTTGTACCTGTTTTCGAAGATAATTTGGTCACTTTACCTTTTACATCGGTTGAATATACGGATCTACGTAAAGGACTCTCCTCTGCCGACTGATAATAAACGGTTTTCGTGAGAGGATTTATTCCGTAAAGATCTGTTACATCCCAATTACCTGAGGTAATCTGTTTCTCCGGAATTCCATTGACAGTATAAAGGTAAATATGGGAGAATCCGTCTTTTTCGCTGATGTATAGAAAATTGTCTTTTGTGAAATGTATTTTATGAATAAGATCCGAGTCGATGTAATACTTGTTTTCATCCTTCAAAATCAGACGTGATACGGTTGATTTCGGATTGGCATAGTACATGTTGAATGTACTCTGGTTACGATTGAGGGTCATCACAGCCAATTGTTCGGGGTTTTCCGTAAAAGTAATCCGGGGAATATATCCGTCTGTATTCAACGGGATATTCATTTTCTTGATATTTTTTGTTTCCACATGATAAACATGACAGGTAACAACAGAATTGTTTTCCCCTGCTTTAGGGTATTTGAATGTCATAAATCCGGGATAGAGACTTCCGTCGTATTCTTGAAAACTAAAACTTGGAACGGCAGTTTCATCCGATTTGACAAAAGCCAGGAATTTACTGTCTGCAGACCATGACATTAAATTCGTGGTTTTAAATTCTTCTTCATAGACCCAATCGGTAATACCATTCAGGATTTTTCCCGGAGAACCGTCTGTTGTGACCTGGGACTCCGTGTCGTAGTCAAATTTTTTCAACCAGATATTATTATCCCGGACAAAGGCGCACATCCTTCCGTCGGGAGAAAATGTAGGAACCATCAGTTTTCCGGGAGTGTCCGAGAATGGTTTTAGAAAATTTCTCCTCACATCATAGTCGTATAGATTGGCTTTCCAGGAACGACGGTAGATATTTTCCTTATCTGTTGAGATAATGATACGATATCCGGTATTGCTGATCCAGTAATTGTCAAAAGATTTCAGTTTAGTTTCCCGTACGGTATTTACGTTGAAAAGAGTATCTGTTATTTTACCTGTTTTGTAAGCATATTTCAGGATACATTTTTTATCCGTACTCAGCATAGTATAATGCTCTCCGTCAGGCATGGGACGCATTTCCGCTGTTCCTCTGGAAGAATATTTCCCCTCCACAATCTCTTTCAGGTCAATCCGGTTACTTTGGGATAATACGGCAATATGAACGCTCAATAAAAGAGACAAGACAAACAATAAATACCTCATAATCCTAAACTATTACTTGAAATGTAAGTGCAAACTTACGCTATTTCTGCTTAATTCCCAAAAAATATAATAAAAAAATATATATTTTTATTGAATACTCAATGTTGTACCTGATAGCCTGAAAGGGCTTGATTTTCATAACCGCATACAAGCGAAGCGCGGTTTACGGTTATTGGTTGACCTTTTGCTGCTGCCTGAAAGGCAGAACTTCGACTACGTTTACAGTTCTGCCTTATCAGGCAGGCGCAGGGTACTAAGCTGATACGCTTTAGAGCTTAAAATCTAAAGTCCTTGATTTTTTGTTGAGTCTTTTGTATAAATTCCTTGTATTCTTCCGAGTCCGGATTAAAAGGCTTGTGATTCAGCGATTTGTGTAAATTTCCCCATTCTTGGATTTTGGTTCGGGTTTGTACTGAAAAAAAAGATTCCGAAAATCTTTCCCGGATATATTCAATTGTAACTGAGGACGGATGAAGCATATCTTCTGCGTAGAAACGGTAGTCCCGTAATTCATCCATCAGGATTTCATAGGATGGAAAATAATAACAAAAATTATAATGGTGAGTGAGCTTATCAATAGCAAGTAAAAGAGAGGATTTACTTAATTGATTTTCGTGGGCTCCATCTTTCCAGTGCCGGATGGGACTGACTGTAAAAAGTAGTTTCAGGTTTGAGTTGTAAGATTTTAATTCCCCGATGAGTTCTTTCCAATCATCCACAATATTTTCTACCGACAAACGTTTTCGTATAAAGTAATTTTCCGGGAGTTTGTGGCAATTGGTAACGGTTTTTCCGGTTGATTCTAAAGTGTAAGCATAAGCTGTACCATAAGTAACTACAAGGATAGTTGTATTTTTTAAAAAGTCAGAGGAAGTTTCTATCCTTTGGTTGATGTTCTCCAGGCAAATTTCCGCAGATATACCGGAAAACCGGCTGTGATGCGAAAAGCTGTGGTATAATCCCTGATGTTGAAACAAGTCGGAAATGGCATATTTTTTACCTGATATTAGTTCCCGTATGCCGGAGGCGAGAGATTGGGGATTATAAACAGTTCCGAAAGGATTTACGTCGATTTGGAATCCTGCATCCCGGAGTGATATGGCCATGCTTTCTGCGAAGCACGATCCCATCATCATAATCCTGTTGGAATGATTGATTGAAAAATCAAATGCCGGAATTGTTACTTTTGTTCTGAAATCCATGATACGTTACACGTTGTACGCCTTACGCTATATGTTTTGTCGTGCGTAAACCCAACATATAACGTAAAACTTTTTAGAACAAAATTACATTTATATCTCGTTAATTATGTAGTTTTGCAAAAGATTTTTACGACTATGTCTGAAAATAAAGAATATAATATATTAAGAACGATAGACTATCCGTCTGATTTAAGAAAACTTAAGTTGGATCAACTCAAAGAAGTTTGTTCGGAGTTGAGACAATATATCATTGATGTATTGGCTGAGACTCCCGGGCATTTTGCTTCGAGTTTGGGTACGGTGGAGCTTGCTGTGGCTCTTCACTATGTATTGGATACTCCATATGACCGGATTGTTTGGGATGTGGGTCATCAGGCCTATGCCCATAAGATTATTACCGGAAGGCGCGAAGCTTTCAGGACACTTCGTAAAATAGGGGGAATCAGTGGTTTCCCAAATCCCAAAGAGAGCGATTATGATGCATTTATTGCCGGACATGCTTCCACGTCTATTTCAGCTGCTTTGGGAATGGCGATCGCTTCTTCTATGAAGAATGAAAAAAGTAGAAAAATAGTTGCAGTAATCGGAGATGGCTCCATGACCGGAGGATTGGCTTTTGAGGGCTTGAACAATGCATCGTCCGATCCTAATAATCTTCTTATCATATTAAATGATAATAATATGGCTATCGACCGGCCTGTCGGGGGATTGAGTGAGTATCTGGTCGATATTACCACTTCTAAAACTTATAACAAGATACGTTTCGGGTTATATAATACGCTGAAGAGCAGAGGTTTTATCAAGGAATCGGGAAAAGGACTGATTTTGAGGTTTAATAACAGTTTAAAGGCTTTATTAACCAGGCAACATAACCTGTTTGAGGGATTTAATATCCGTTATTTTGGTCCGGTGGATGGGAATGATGTGGAAGGTTTGATTAAAGTATTGAGCGATATTAAGGAAATGGAAGGTCCCAAATTACTTCATATTCGTACCACCAAGGGAAAAGGTTTTGTGCCTGCCGAGAAAGAGGCTACTCTTTGGCATGCTCCCGGTAAATTCAATAAAGTGACGGGAGAACGCATCTCCCGGAATTCGCTGGATGAACCGCAGCTTTATCAGGACGTATTTGGTCATACATTGGTAGAATTAGCCAGGGAGAATGATAAAATTGTCGGTATTACTCCAGCCATGCCTACAGGATGTTCTATGTGCTACCTGATGAAAGAAATGCCTGAACGGGCTTTCGATGTAGGTATTGCAGAAGGGCATGCCGTTACTTTTTCTGCCGGTTTGGCTAAAGAAGGAATGTTACCATTCTGTAATATTTATTCTTCTTTTATGCAGCGGGCTTACGACCAGTTGATACATGATGCGGCCCTCCAGAATCTGAATATGGTGATTTGCCTCGATCGGGCCGGTTTGGTCGGAGAAGATGGCGCTACTCATCAGGGCGCTTTCGATCTGGCATATTTACGTTGTATTCCGGATATTACTATTGCTTCACCCTTTAACGAAGTGGATTTGAGAAACCTGATGTACACGGCGACACAGTCGGATATGGGGGTTTTTGTTATTCGTTATCCGAGGGGAAAAGGAGAGTTAAAAGAATGGCGCCAACCTTTGGAAGTGTTGCCTGTTGGTAAAGGACGTCAAATCAGGGATGGAAAAGATATAGCAGTCGTAACAATAGGACCAATCGGAAATATTGCCCTTGAAGCGATTGAACTGGCCGAAAAAGAAGGAGTTGAATCCGCATTGTATGATATGATCTATCTGAAACCCATTGATGAGACTCTTCTTCATGAAATTGCAAAGAAATATAACCGGATTGTTGTAGTGGAAAATGGTACCGTTAAGGGAGGATTAGGTTCTGCCGTCCTTGAGTTTATGGCCGACAATGGATATACTCCCCGGATTCGGAGAATTGGTATTCCTGACAAGTTTATTGAACACGGATCGATTTTCGAATTATATAAACTTTGCGGAATGGATGCCGAAAGTATTGCTAAAATCCTAATCAACGAAGTATGAGAATTATTATCGGAGGAGCCGGAGAAGTTGGAACTCACCTTTCGAAGATGTTGGCAAGTGAAAAGCAGGACATTATTCTGATAGACCAGAGTGAAGAAAGGCTTAATTTTTTAAGCAATTTTGAGGTGATGACTGTTGTCGGAAATCCGACATCAATTCAGGATTTACAATCGGTTGGGGTAGGGAAGGCCGATATCTTTATCGGGGTTACTCCCGAGGAATCGACCAACATGACGGCATGTATGCTCGCCACCAATCTGGGAGCTGTAAAAACTATTGCCCGTGTAAGTAATGATGAATATTTCCTCCCGAAAAATCTGGAATTTTTCGAAAAATTAGGAGTCGATTCTTTGATTTATCCGGAAATGTTGGCGGCACAAGAGATTGTAAGCGCGTTGAAAAGGCCATGGACCCGTCAGTGGTGGGAGCTTTGCGGGGGCGCTCTGATCCTGATAGGAGTAAAAGTCCGGGAAAATGCGCCGATTGTGAATAAATATCTTTATGATCTCTCAAAAGAAGAGAAGTTTTATCACGTCGTGGCTATTAAACGGGATAATGAGACGATTATTCCCAGAGGAAAAGATCAGGTTAAATCGGAGGATATTCTTTTCTTTACTACTACCCGTGAACACATTGACAATGTGAAAGCCTTGGCAGGGAAAGAAAACATTAATGTCAATAAGGTAACAATCATGGGTGGCAGCCGGATTGCCCTGAAAGTGGCGGAATACCTTCCGGGAAATATACGTATTAAAATACTTGAAAAGAGTAAAGAAAAAAGTTACAGGTTGGCCGAGAAGGTAGATAACAATGTAATGATTATCCATGGGGACGGTAGGGATACTGATCTGCTGACTCAGGAGAACATCAAAAGTTGTGACGCTTTTATTGCCTTGACTGAAAATTCGGAAACCAATATTCTGGCCTGTGTTGCAGCTAAAACTTTAGGAGTGAAAAAAACAGTAGCTAAAGTGGAGAATATCGACTATATCCAGATGGCCGAAAAACTGGATATCGGAACCGTTATTAATAAGAAGTTGATTGCTGCCAGTCATATTTATCAGTTTTTGCTGGATGCGGATGTTTCTAATGTTAAATGTCTTACTTTTGCCAGCGCCGATGTGGCGGAGTTGGTAGCTCATGCCAGATCGAAAATAACCCGGAAACCGGTTAAAGATCTTAACTTACCTAAGGATATGACCTTGGGAGGTTTGATACGGGAAGGAGTCCCTCAGATTATTGATGGGGAAACAATGATACAGGATGGAGACCATGTGGTGGTGTTTTGCCTGGATACTGCGATGAGAAAAATAGAAGACTATTTTAATTAAATTTTATTCTTTACTGAAAAGATATGAGCGGACCCGGCTTAAACTGGAGATTTATTGCTAAGATTCTTGGAATGACGCTTGTCATGGAATCTTTCTTTATCCTTATAGCCTCTGGAGTTTCCCTAATTTATGGGGAATCCGATTTTAAGTACCTGCTTATTTCCGCCGGACTTTGTCTTTTTTTTGGTGTGTTGTTTACTTCATCCGGAAATCTGGCTGAAAAATCAGAAATAGCAGGAAAACGGGAAAGTTTTTTCACGGTGACTATGTCCTGGATTTTATTTTCATCTTTCGGTTCTATTCCGTTTTTTATCAGTGGTTCTATTCCTTCTTTTACGGATGCCTTCTTTGAAACCATGTCAGGGTTTACTACTACGGGGGCTACTATTTTGAATGATGTCGAAAGTTTGTCTCACGGACTGATGTTCTGGAGATGTATGACGCAATGGCTTGGAGGTCTTGGAGTGATAGTCTTTTCTTTGGTGTTGCTCCCTTTATATGGTGGTGAGGTTTCTCAGTTGTTCGATGCGGAAACTACCGGTCTGACGCGAGACAGGTTTCGTCCCCGTGTGGTTGAGGTTGCTAAACGGATTTGGAGTATTTATATGGGATTTACCTTGATTCTGACTCTACTTCTATTTCTGGGGCCAATGGATTTATATGATGCTGTTTGCCATGCAATGACTACCATTTCTACCGGAGGATACTCCACAAAGCAGTCCAGTATTGCTTATTGGGGTTCTACTTATCTGGAGACGGTGACGGTAATATTCATGATTGTTGGAGCAATAAATTTTTCAATTTATTATTTTTTACTTAAAAAGAATTTTAAACGGGTATTGAAAGATGAGGAAATACATTGGTTTCTGGGGATAATTACGGCGGCGACCTTGATTGTGATGGTTGGTTTGTTGGTAATAAATCCTGAAATGAGAAGCCTGGAATCGTTTCGAACTTCTTTGTTTCAGGTGGTTTCCCTGGTTACTACAACCGGTTTTTCAACCCAGGATTATGTTCCTTGGGGGCCTTTCTTTTGGATTATTCTTTTGATATTGATGCTTATTTGCGGTTGTGCCGGATCAACCAGTGGAGGACTTAAAGTTGTTAGGATTGTTGTTCTGATAAAAAATGTATTGAATGAGTTTGGCCGTTTGATACATCCCAGAGCTGTGATTCCTGTACGTTTGAATGGTAATGCCGTTTCCATAGATGTTATACAACGGTTATTGGCATTTGTTTTTCTTTATGTTGTGATTATCGTTTTTGGTGCGACTATCCTTCTTTTCAGCGGAGTAGGATTTGATGAGGCTATTGGTGCGGCTGTTACATCGATTGGAAATGTCGGGCCGGGACTGGGAAGCCATGGGCCTTCGGGTTCTTTCTCACAACTTACGGACTTTGCGAAATGGCTACTCTCTTTCCTGATGTTGGTCGGGCGTCTTGAATTATTTACCGTATTGATACTATTTACCCCCGGATTCTGGAAGAAATAGATGGAAATTATGAGATTTAGACGGAAAATTTCAGAATCAGCCCTTGATTTGCCGGTATATTACAACTGATGTGAGAATCCGGATTCAGTTCTATGGTCCGTTTTTCCCCGGAAAACAAATTTGTTGCAATAACTTCATTTGAAGGTTTCATTTTCATATATTCGAATGCATGTGCCGGCAAATTTACTGCTATGCAGACATCTTTATCGTCAAAATTTGCAATAATCAGCAGAATTTCTTTTCCCGATTGCCTCATAAAGGCAAATTGTTTCTCCGGATTCAGTTTCGGATTATTGTAATTAGCGTACATCAGGTCGTAAGAAACTCCATTGGAAATTGCCTTCTCCTCATTGCAGAGATTTAATAATCTATCGTAGAAACTTCGGATTTCCTTTTGTTCTTTTGTTAGATTTTTTGTCCCGAATTGTCCGTCATTATACCATTTGCGAAACGATTCGACACTCCAATAATCAAAAATACTTGTTCTACCGTCTTTCCCGCTGAATCCTTCCGTATCCATTCCTCGCTCCCCCAGTTCCTGTCCGAAATAAACCATCACCGGATTAGTATATAAAGCGGCAGCTACAATCATTGCCGGGAAAGCTTTCTTCGGATTACTTGCGAAAAAATCCGAAGCGATACGTTGTTCGTCGTGATTTTCAAGAAAATATAACATTTTTTCCCGGATATCATCTAAGGATTGCCAACAATGTGTGATAGCCGCTGCGCTTTGTTCTCCCCTGATGATCCCGCGTAAAGTATCGTATAAACCTACTTTGTCATACAGGTAGTCAAATTTGCCGTCAAATATAAATGCCCTGTAAGCATCGGGATTGTAGATTTCCGCAATAAAATTGATGGTACGGTATTTTTTCTTTACTTGAGGAATAACCCAGCCCCAAAATTCCACGGGCACCATCTCTGCCATATCGCAGCGGAAGACATCTACTTTTTTCGAAGCCCAGAATAATAGTATTTGCAACATTTTATGCCAGGTATCGGGTACCGGATTAAAATGACGGTGGTATCCACCCAGGTAATCGATTCCATAATTCAACTTGATGGTCTCATACCAGTCGTAAATTCCAGGATGAGCGTCGAACCGGTCGTTCCCTGTTGCTTTAGCCGGATATTCTTCATATTTGATTCCGTTGTGATCGGATAAATCGAAATCAGGGGACAGTTCTTGTCCCGGAATATAATAGAAATTATTGTTTATGTCGAAAGATGTATGAGGATTGTCATTTTCTCCCAAATCGTGAATGCCTTTGGGTTTTACATCCGATTTGTATTGGCGGGCAACATGGTTAGGTACAAAATCCATGACAACCTTTAGTCCGGCTTGGTGTGTCCGTTCTATAAGGGATTCGAATTCCTGCATTCGTTCGGAAACCCGGATTGACAGATCCGGATCAATATCAAAATAATCTCTGATTGCATAGGGAGAACCCGCCATACCTTTTACCACAGCTGGGTGATCTTTTACAATTCCCTGTTCCGAATAGTCTGTTTTAGTTGCGTGTTCAATCAAGCCGGTGTACCAGATATGGGTATATCCCATTTTTTTTATTTCCGTCAAGGCTTTTTTTGAGAAATCAGCCAATTTTCCTGAACCGTTTTCATCAATTGTCCCATTTGGTTTGTTGGTTGTATTGGTGTTGCCAAACAGGCGAGGTATTACCTGATAAATCAGTATTTTCATATTTATAATTTAAAAAGGCGAACCTATCGGCCCGCCTTTTCTTCATATTGATAGTTAGCGATTAATATCTATCCCTACCATAACCTCCGCCGCGATTGTTGTTGAATTCGCGTCTTGGTCTTTCTTCTCTCGGACGAGCTTCAGATACCGAGATTGTTCTTCCGTCAAATTCAGCTCCATTCAATTCTGCAATAGCTTTTGCTGCGGCAGTGTTGTCATCCATTTCAACGAATCCATAACCTTTAGATCTTCCGGTCATACGATCGGTAACGACTTTAGCTGAAGTAATGTTTCCATACTCTTCGAAAAGATTTGATAAATCGGCATCGTTTACCTTGAAACTCAAACCTGCAATAAAAATGTTCATTCTGTAAATAAAAATAAAATGTAAATAAATAAAATAATCAGATGAGGAATTATCGCAGTGAAATAACAAAAAAACGAAGTAAAACTCGAAAAATGCAAATATCTCTGTTATAAAATACTCATATGTCGTGGCAAAGATACTTGAATTAGTTGAATATCCAAAGTATTTTGCGAAAAAAATAGATTATTTATTAAAAATTCGGAACGAATTTAATATTGATAGCCTGATGTACAACGTCGGGCTACCAATATTTAATCCATTCAGGATTATGAAAGGAATCCTAATAGAACTCCGGCTGCAACAGCTGAACCGATTACTCCTGCCACATTCGGTCCCATTGCGTGCATCAGCAAATAGTTGGTAGGATCGTATTCCAAACCGATGGTTTGAGAAATACGTGCCGAATCCGGGACTGCCGAAACGCCCGCATTACCGATTAACGGATTGATTTTATTATCTTTTTTCAGGAACAGGTTAAAGAATTTAACAAATAAAACTCCTGCTGTCGTAGCAATAATAAATGACAAGGCTCCTAATCCGAAAATTTTGATGGAATCCCATGTCAGGAACTGGGTTGCCTGGGTCGAAGCTCCCACTGTAATTCCCAGTAAGATTGTGATGGTGTCAATCAAAGGGCCGCGTGCCGTTTCCGCCAGACGGCGTGTTACTCCGGATTCTTTCAACAGGTTTCCGAAAAACAACATACCCAGCAGAGGAAGCCCGGATGGAACCAGAAAACAAGTTAATAATAAACCTGTGATCGGGAAAATAATCTTTTCTGTCTGGGAAACCGCGCGGGGAGGTTTCATACGGATAACCCGTTCTTCATTTGTTGTCAGTAATTTCATTAAAGGCGGTTGTATTACCGGAACCAAAGCCATGTACGAGTATGCCGAGATTGCAATAGCGCCCATCAGATTAGGGGCGAGTTTTGATGATAAGAAAATTGCGGTTGGGCCATCGGCGCCGCCGATAATACCGATAGCTCCGGCCTGATTGGGTTCGAATCCGAATGTCAGAGCCAGGATATAGGCTCCGAAGATACCAAATTGAGCGGCCGCTCCAATTAACATTAGTTTAGGATTGGATATCAGGGCGGAAAAGTCCGTCATGGCTCCAATCCCCAGGAATATCAACGGTGGATACCAGCCTTGTGTGACTCCTTGATAGAGAATATTTAATACCGATCCCTCCTCATATATACCCAGTTGTAAACCTGCATCTTTGAAAGGGATATTTCCAATCAGGATACCGAATCCGATAGGAATTAAGAGCATCGGTTCAAACTCATGGGCTATAGCCAGATAGATGAAAGTCAATCCCACTATGATCATGACCACATGACCTGGAGTTGCGTTTGCAAATCCTGTGTATGTGAGGAATGTTTCCAGATTTTCAGTTAGAAATGATAAAAAATTCATAGCCTTTATTCGATTATGATGAGATCCGCTCCTTCCAATACAGAGTCTCCTTTATTGATTTTTACCTCTTTCACTACTCCGTCACGATCAGCATTGATGGCGTTTTCCATCTTCATTGCTTCAAGTACGACCAGTTTTTGTCCTCTCTTCACCGTATCTCCGGCTTTACAAAGTATTTCCAGTATTGTACCCGGTAGCGGAGAACGTAAAGCTCCTGCAGCCGCTGCAGTTTGTTGCGGGCGAGCGATTGGGGCTACGGCAGACTGAGCCGGCCGTTTAATAGTTACTACCTGTTTTTTTGTCGGCTTATCCATTTCTACCTTATATGGAGTACCGTTTACTTCCACTTCGGCCACAGTATCTACAATATTGTTGATGACAACTTTGTAGGTATTTCCGTTAATAATGTATTTGAAACTTTTCATATGTACATAATTTGTTTTTTAATGGTCATATGGAACTCGCATCATGTTCATGCTCTTTTGGCGCAAGTTTTGCATGCTCGTTTCATTATTTTTATTTTTTAGGTAATTCTCTCAAACTATAAATTTTTGAACTCCATGGAGAATAATTACGTGCTACATTCTTGATAGTCAACACGGTATTCTCGTCGTCATGTACGGCGTCCGTAGCTTCATAAATTGCCATGGCAATAGCGGCATAAATCTCACCTGATTCGGATGCAACTTCTTTTGCCTGTTCCTTGGAAAGCCCGGAAGCTTTCATTGCACGTTTCCTGCTCAAATTAACGGCCGTCTTACCGACGTATTTGAATACAAAGTACAGGATAATCAAAGCAATAAAAACGACAGACATGGCTGTTATAGTCATTGTTACACCTGTGCTATCGTTTTCTTTGAAATTTTCGACTTTTTCGTTGGAGTCCAGGATAACGTTGTTCGAACTTGGAGTTACTTCCCTTGCCCGGTTCATTCCTGCCGGAACAGTCCCGTCGTAATACACCCAAAGCTTGTCACCTCCTTTGTACAAAGAATTCAGTTGTAATTCTTCATTCAATCGTTTTTGATCCCAACCATCCTGAATTAAACCGTAACTTATATCTACACGCTGACCTGCCGGAATGGTAATAGAATCAATTAAAGCACGTCCGTCGGAATTAAATAACGCGACAAAGTTCGATTTCTCCGGGTCAAGAGTAAAACTCAAATGAAAAGTTCCTCGAGAAGGTTTGTTATCCGCCCAGAAAAGAACATGCTGACGGGGTTTGATTTTTGTGAGCACGTCGCCTTTGGGTATCGGATACATCTTCGGATTGTTCATATCCGTAGTCAGAAAACATCCGCCTATGTCCACCGTCCCCGGAGAAGAGTTATAAATTTCTATCCAGGGATGTTTTTTACCATAATCATCCATGAAGTTGTCCTGGTTGATTACCAGTACTTCATTAATCTTAAGTGAGGTAGCACGTTGTGCTTGTACTCCCATGAGAAGTACAAACAACATAAACAACCCCAATATTATTTTATATTTTTTCATCATATAATAGGGAGTTACAGGGAGTTACAGGGAGTTAAAAGGAGTTGCAGGGAGTTAAAAGAAAAGGTTGTCCCCCATTCCTGTAACTTCCTGTAACTCCTTTTAACTCCCTATAACTCCCTTTATTCATTATAATGGAAGATTATCGTGTTTCTTCGCCGGATTTGTCTGCTTCTTAGTCGCCAACTGTTGCAAAGCACGGATAATGCGGAAACGGGTATTCCTTGGTTCGATAACATCGTCAATATAACCGTATTTAGCTGCATTATAGGGATTTGCAAAAGTTTTTGTATATTCTTCTTCTTTTTCTGCCAGATAGGAAGCAGGATCCGGAGACTCTTTAGCTTCTTTTGCGTAAAGCACTTCGACAGCGCCTACGCCACCCATTACGGCAATCTCAGCTGTTGGCCATGCGTAGTTCATATCGCCGCGCAATTGTTTACAACTCATTACGATATGTGCTCCTCCGTATGATTTACGCAGGGTAACGGTTACCTTAGGAACAGTAGCTTCTCCGTAAGCATAAAGTAATTTCGCTCCGTGTACGATCACGCCACCATATTCCTGACCTGTTCCGGGAAGGAATCCTGGGACGTCAACCAGGGTAACCAAAGGAATATTGAAAGCATCACAGAAACGTACAAAGCGAGCAGCTTTACGGGATGCATTAATATCCAACACTCCGGCCAAGCATTTAGGCTGATTGGCTACAATACCGACTGTCTGTCCGTTAAAGCGGGCAAACCCGACGATAATATTTTGGGCGTAATCGGCATGTACCTCGAGGAATTCTCCATTGTCAATGACTGCTCCTATAACTTCATACATGTCGTATGGCTTATTCGGGCTATCGGGAATAATATCGTTCAGTGCATCTTCCAGGCGGTCGATTGGATCGTCGGTTTTTTTGATGGGGACTTCTTCCAGATTATTTTGAGGAATAAAACTTAATAATTTGCGAATTAAAGTAATGCCATCTTCTCCGGTATCTACTGCAAAGTGAGTTACTCCCGAACGAGAGGCATGTACTGTAGCGCCTCCCAGTTGTTCCTGGGTAACATCTTCTCCCGTAACGGTTTTTACAACTTTAGGACCGGTCAGAAACATATAACTCATACCTTTTACCATGATAGTAAAGTCGGTCAGGGCAGGAGAATACACGGCGCCACCGGCACAAGGTCCGAAAATTCCGGAAATTTGAGGTACTACTCCTGAGGCTAAAATGTTACGTTGGAAGATTTCGGCATATCCGGACAAAGCATTAATTCCTTCCTGGATACGAGCGCCTCCTGAATCATTAATTCCGATAATAGGAGCTCCCATTTTCATTGCCTGATCCATAACTTTACAGATTTTCATCGCCATTGTTTCCGACAATGATCCTCCGATTACAGTAAAGTCCTGAGCAAAAATATATACCAGACGACCTTCGATGGTTCCGTAACCGGTTACAACTCCATCGCCGAGATATTGTTTTTTCTCCATCCCGAAATTAGTACAACGGTGTTGCACAAACATATCCAGTTCTTCAAAACTACCTTCGTCAACTAACATCGTAATACGTTCACGAGCGGTATATTTTCCTTGGGCGTGTTGTTTTTCGATAGCTGCTTCGCCACCTCCCAATCGAGCTTTATTCCGTAATTCAATAAGCTCTTTTACTTTTTCAAGTTGATTACTCATATTTATAGAATTAGGGAGTTATAGGGGAGTTACAGGGAGTTACAAGGAATTATAGGAATAGGCTAACCTATTCTTTTAACTCCCTGTAACTCCCTGTAACTTCTTGTAACTCCATTTGTTTATTATTTGTGGTCACAAAGTTCAGTTAATACACTGCACGTGGATTTCGGATGTAGGAAAGCAATATTCAATCCTTCCGCGCCTGATCGTGGAGCCTTGTCTATCAACTGAACTCCTTTGGAGTCAGCTTCGGCCAATGCTCCCGCTACGTCGGGAACAGCGAATGCGATGTGGTGTATTCCCTCACCCTTTTTTTCAATGAATTTTGCGATTGTAGATTCTTCGGAGGTTGGTTCCAATAATTCGATTTTTGTTTGTCCTACCTGAAAAAATGCGGTTTTTACTTTTTGATCTTCTACAACTTCGATGTTGTAACATTTTAGACCTAATACTTGCTCATAATAAGGGAGACATGCGTCAATGCTTTTCACGGCAATTCCCAAATGTTCAATATGAGAAATGTTCATACGAATTAAAAATTTTAGTTTATACAATTTGAAATAAGAGCACAAAGTTACTTTTCTTACATTTAATAAAGAAATTTTTCCGTAAATATTTTTTACGATTGTTTTGTTCAGGAAGTTAAAGGGAGTTACAGGAAGTTAAGGGGGAGTTAAATGAAGTTACAGGAATAAAAACACCAGTCCTTTATTTTATATTAACTTCCTGTAACTTCCTGTAACTTCCTGTAACTCCCTGTAACTCCCTGTAACTTCCTGTAACTTCCTGTAACTCCCTTTTCTTGATTTTCAGGAAAGAATATTACCTTTGCGACAGTTTTACAAATAATTATGTATGAGATCAACAATATTTCTTTTGATTTTTATCTGTTTGATTACGTTTTCCTCTTGTAAGAATAAAGAGAAAATATTTATAAATGGGAATGTGCAATTTGCCGTACAACAGACGGATTTAATGCTTAAACAAACAGGGAATCCACAAGGAAAGTATCCGAGGACTATCAATAAAGAAGGAATACTGGTTTTCACAAGTATGTATGACTGGACTCCGGGATTCTTTCCGGGAACGCTTTGGTACCTTTATGAGTTGACCGGGGAGGATCATTGGAAAGCGGAAGCCGTGAAGTGGACGGAGAGCCTGGAGCCACTTAAAACATTTACCGGACACCATGATTTGGGATTCATGATGTATTGTAGTTATGGTAATGCTTATCGTCTTGATCCGAACGAGAAATATAAAGAGATCCTGGTAGAAAGTGCCAATTCTTTATCAACACGTTTCAACCCTGTGACCCGTACCATTAAGTCATGGAACTATCGTAAAGCCTGGAATGATACTATCGAATGGTTTTATCCCGTGATTATCGACAATATGATGAATCTCGAGATGTTATTCTTTGCATCGAAAGTGACAGGTGATAAAAAATATTACGATATTGCCGTTAGTCATGCCAATACAACGATAAAGAATCATCTTCGATCCGACTATAGTTCTTACCATGTGGTGGATTATGATACTATTTCGGGTACGGTTAAGTGCCAGGCAACCTGTCAGGGGTATAGTGATAACTCGACATGGGCCCGTGGTCAGGCTTGGGGTATTTATGGCTTTACCATGATGTTCAGGGAAACCGGTGATTCCGTATATCTTAATGTAGCTAAAAAAATGACGGATTGGTACCTGAAAACTCCCAATTTACCTGCCGATAAAGTCCCATATTGGGATTTTAATGCCGGACAGGCCGGTTACGAACCGGAAGGAACATCCAAAGCTAAGATGATTACGGAAAAATACAGGGATGCTTCAGCTGCTGCTGTTGTAGCTTCTGCTTTGTTTGAACTTGGAGAATTCACAAAAAATGAAGTGTATCTGAAAACAGCTGTCGATATGGTTCATACTTTGTCTTCACCGGCTTATCGTGCTATCCTGGGTCAAAGCGGGAATTTTATCCTGATGCATAGTGTGGGAAGTATTCCTCATGGGGCGGAAATAGACGTTCCTCTGGTCTATGCCGATTATTATTTTATTGAAGCTCTGGTTCGTTATAAAAGAATGTTAGACAAATAAATTGGAAATATTTTGGAATATTATGAGACATATTGCTTCCCCAACGGCCTTAGAATTATTCATTTATCATCTTCCGGTCCGGTAACTTATTGTGGTTTTGCAGTGAATGCCGGAACACGTGACGAACGACCGGAAGAATACGGTATGGCCCATTTTGTGGAGCACATGCTTTTTAAAGGAACGTTCAAACGTAAGGCCTGGCATATCCTCAACCGGATGGAAAATGTGGGGGGAGAACTGAATGCTTATACCACAAAGGAAGATACTTTTGTATATACTTCCTGTCTTTCGGTCGATGTGGAGAGGGCGGTAGAACTTTTGTTCAATTAACGACTGCATGGCAACAAATCCGTTTTCAAGTTTATCCTGCAAAGGCTTCGTATCCAAAATCATCTGATCATAACGATTATAAGCCATATTAGCGACCCAATTATGAATCCAGAAAGCTGAAGTCCAGGAGAAATGATTGAAATCGCCATTACCTACACGGAAACATTCCGGCGTTTGTATCATTGAAGCATACATCGGAGAATAAACGGTAAACCTGGCATCGTCAACACCAAACCACAACACACCTCCCACTTCATCCGGAAGAGAATTACGCATTTGTCCTACAAAAGTAAAACCGGTTTGTTGAGTCGAAATCGGACGTTCGAAACAATAATCTATGCTATCTAATTGCCACTGTAGAGGAGAAAAACGATAGGGTGAATGGAATGGACCGGCTCCTATATCCTTGGTTGGATCCAATACTGTTCCTTCGTAATGATCACGCATCATGTCCATCAAATCTTTAGCGCTAAGCTTCCGATCCGGTTTCACATACAAAGGCATCGGAATTTGCTCTGACGAAAGAGCTTTATGATTTTTTTGTAGATGTTTGCGAATGATTTTTTTATTGCATTTATAGAAAAAGATAAG
>BNXB01000003.1 GCA_025999255.1 Bacteroidia bacterium
CACAAATCCCTTCATTCATGCAGAATGAACGGATGCTTAACCCTGAGGAAACATAACGAGAATGAAGCTCCGAAAATTGTTGGTCTGTTAACATATGCTTTTTTATATGCAAAAATACCGGAGAAAAATGGTTAGAAAAAGACGCGATTCAGCGGATGGTTACTTACGATCTAGTACTTATCAAAGTGCTGCGATGTATTTACTTCAATATAATGAATTTGTATATAAGGATTACAATGAATTGCTTTATGGAAAAACATATTCAACTTCACATATTCCAACAGGAACATGCATTCCGTTTTCAAAAAAAATATTCGTAACCGTTAATGGAAAATTATTACCTTGTGAACGTATAGGACATCAATTCGCATTGGGAGAAATTACTGATTCGGAAATTCAATTAGACCTACAATCTATTGCGGAAAAATATAATTACTATTACACTAAATTTGAGCAACAATGTAAAGCATGTTATAATAGAAAAGCATGCATTCAATGTATTTATAATTTACCCAATATTGAAGAAAAAACAATCTGCCATGGATATATGTCAAAAAAACAATTTGAAATGTATGAAAAATCACAATTGAAATTTTTCGCCAGAAATCCTGAATCGTATGTTCGTATTATGGAAGAAATTCTAAAACAATAATAAAAAATATGATAGATCTAAATAAAAAATACTGGTTTTATATTTATCCTAGCGTGTATGTCTCAAGTCAAAAGAATAAAATGCTTTTGTATAATACAAAGGATGGTATGTATCTGGAAACTGACTCCGAAATAAATATCCAACTAATTAAAGATGTTTACGATAGTCGTAATTTAGGCGTTGTAACTTTAGATTCCAGATATATTTTAGAGGTAACTTGTTTGTCATTTATTGATAATATAATAAAAAAAGGACTGGGAAATTTAGAAGAAGTAAATGAAGGTGAAAAGCCTGTAAATCTGCTGCCTATACTCAACCTGCAAAGAGATATTGATCGATTGATAAAACATGGAATAAGCTTGGAGAGCGAAGATTTTCTAAAATATCTAACTGAGATCAATATATTTATCAATAATTCATGTGCTGTTAAATGTATTCACTGCGTATCTTATAGTAAGCAAACTTATTCTTGTTTTTCAAATAAAAATAATAATACAAATTTGCATCCGGAAATCGTTGACAACATATTATTACAAGCTTCGAATTCTTTAACTAGGCGTATTAATATATTAGGAGGTAATATACTATTATATACCCAATGGAATAATTTGTTTGCCATTTTTGAAAAATATGATTATGATTTTCATTATTGGATTCATTATCTCAACTTGATGAAAAGTGAAAACTGGTTAAAAAATACGGTATATTTAAAAAAAGAAATTTTGATTACTTTTCCTTTAGATGAAGATATTATTAAAAATACTTTTATCTATTTTAAAAATGATAATAATACTCATTTCCATTTTTTAATTGAAAATGAGAGTCAATTTAATGAGACTGAAAATTACATACAACTATTTAATTTACATCAGGTCGTCATTATTCCTATATTTACAGGGAAAAATTCGCTTTTTTTTAGAAAAAATATTTTCCTTGAAAAAGAGGATATATTGAAGGGAATAACACAGAGAAGGATATTCTGTAATCAAAAACTGAATTCAAACCATTTTGGGAAAATTTATTGTTTTCCTGATGGTTCAGTTAAGGCAAATATGAACTCAATTGAAATTGGGAATGTCAGCAAAGATCAATTACTTCAAATCGTTTTGAATGAAATGGAAGGTAATACGGCATGGCGTAAAATCAGAAATGAGATTCCATGCAGTATTTGCTTATATCAATATCTTTGTCCATCCCCTTCCAATTATGAGTTGGTTATTGGTAAACCTAATTTTTGTCATGTGAAAGCATAATTATTTTTCCTATATTACAATGAAACATAAGTCGGCTTTGCAAAAAAAAATATCATTCTGTATTACCCGTAAGAATCAGATATTACGATATATGGGCGGATACTTTGTCATACATACGGCTTCTTTTCTTTCCCGGAAACAAACGGAAAAGTTGAACAAGGAAAAATCCGTGGAGAACTTAATTCCTGGAAAAATCCAGACAAATACAGGCTTGGATGGTATCCATTCCTATGTTTATCCCATAATAAAAATGCATTTACCTTCCATTTCGGTTATTTTACCTGTCTATAACATGGAATCATTTATATTTCAAGCTGTTGATAGTATTCTCAAACAAACCTTTGAAAGTTTTGAATTGATTATTATTGATGATGCTTCGACAGATAATACAAGGACAGTATTGGATGGATTTGAAGATTCTCGGATTATCAGGATATATAATCCGTATCATACCGGAAATTACAGATGCCGTAATCAAGGATTGGATATTGCCAAAGGGAAGTATATTGCGGTGATGGACGGTGATGATATAGCACATTCCGACAGGTTACGGAAGCAGCATACTTTCATGGAGTCCAACCCTCGTTATATGGCAGTCGGAACCGATATCGAATTTTTCTCCGAATCTTCTCCGTCCTGTGTACTCCAACGAACAAGGGATGAAGCATTGCTTAAAGTGCAATTGCTTAAAGATAATGTTTGTACGCATCCGACCCTGATTATCAGACAGGAAATATTTAACAAGTATGGAATAAAATACAATGAGGATTATGAATATTCGGCAGATTATGACTTAATGGTCAATATCAGCCGGATAGGAGCGATATCCAATTTACCTGAGGTACTATTGAGCTATCGCCGGCATCCCGGACAGATCAGTCATGCAAAAAGACAGGCTCAGTGGGTATATGCGGATCAAATCCGGTTGAAACAATTGGAGGCTTTTAAAATCCGGCCTTCTATCGATGAAATTATTTTACATTTGAGTTTGATGAAAGGATTTGCCATCCCTGCATCAAAACATTTGTCTGCTGTAAAATGGTGTAATAAACTGTTGACTAAAAATGATATGTTGAAATTGTACGATGAAAAATTTCTATATCGTTTTTTGGAGGAAAGTTGTTGTTTATGTATGAAAATCTGAAATTATCCTTCTGTATTACATGTAAAAATCGGGTTTCCCAAATCCGGCAGACATTGCCCGTGAACTTGGAAGATAATAGGATGGACAGTCTAATCGTAGAGTTTATCCTTGTTGACTTCGGTAGTACGGACGGATTAAAGGAATGGATTGGAGAAAATTTCAAACAGGAATTGAAATCGGGTTACCTGAAATATTATTATACGGAAAAGCTATCTTCCTGGCATGCTTCCATTGCCAAAAATACGGCTCATTTTTACGCTGATAATGATATTCTTGTCAACCTGGATTGCGACAACTATACTGGATACAGGGGCGGAAAATTTGTGATACAACAATTTATTCAAAGTAAGGATTTCAAAATTGTTTTACATCAGTTCAATCAATATGGAGACGGTTCTTTTGGCCGGATAGGAGTCCTAAGACGTTTTTTTGATGCAATCTATAGAAATATGGAAACAGATCGGATGACAAAAGAAACCTTTGTAAAGGACGGAATACCGGCATTAAGTATTGTTATACCGGTGTACAATGTTCCTACCGGATATTTGCAGGAAGCGATGGATAGTATTCTCGACCAGACATTCGTAGATTTCGAGTTGATTATCGTTGATGACGGTTCAACGGACGATAGTATTTCCATCATTAAAAGTTATAACGATAACCGTATCCGGTTGATACAAAATAATCATGATTTCATAGGTTCTCTGAATATAGGAATGACGGCTGCCCGTGGGAAATATATTGTACGGATGGACGCCGACGATATCATGCTTCCTCATCGCCTGCAAGTACAATATGAGTTTATGGAAAAACACCCCAAAATAGCTGTTTGTGGATCCTGGATCGAAAAATTCGGGAATGATGAAAGAATTGTTCAATTGCCCGGGGAACATGAACAAATAGTTACTTCCATGCTATCGTCCAATCCGATGGCCCATCCGTCCGTCATGATACGGAAAAATGTTTTTGAACAGCTTGGAATGGAGTTGTATAAACGCGAATACCCTTGCGCCGAAGATTATAAACTATGGACGGATTTGGCATTAAAGGGGTGCCATTTTGCCAACATCCCGGAAGTCTTATTGAAATACCGTTGTTCGGAACATCAGGTCACCCACACCAAGTGGAACACCATGTTACAATCGACACAAAAAATACAGGCGGAATATGCGGAAGAAATCATGGAACAAATCGTTTCACAGGAACAACGGTATATGGATTTATTTAATTCCCTGATTGACCTGTCAAATGAAGGATTGCTCCATCTCAACGGATTGTTGAATATTGTTTACCGGATATATGTTTTCTTTTTAAGAAATAGCGTACCTTTGCATTCCGGTTTTTAAGAAAACCGCTGTCTCTCGGAGGGGATAGAATGTTGTGTTTCAAAAATATAAAAGGTATGAATATCAAGACAGCTGAATTTGTGATAAGTAATACTGATGTGATGAAATGCCCTCAGGACGTCAGGCCCGAATATGCTTTTATCGGCCGGTCGAATGTGGGAAAATCATCATTGATCAACATGCTCACCAACCGGAAAGGTTTGGCCATGACATCGTCCACGCCTGGGAAAACGCAATTAATCAATCATTTTTCCATTAATGACGAATGGTATCTGGTCGATTTACCCGGATACGGATATGCCCAACGTGGGAAAAAAGGCCGGGAAAGAATAGAAGAAATTATCCGTTCCTATGTGGAAAAAAGGGATTTGCTGACTTGCCTTTTTGTCCTGATCGATTGCAGGCATGAAGCTCAGATAATAGATCTGGAATTCATGGAATATTTAGGGGAAAACGGTATCCCTTTCGTTATTATTTTTACAAAGACGGATAAGATTTCAAATTCCCGCCTGAAAGAAAATGTAGAAAAATATAAGACTAAGTTATTAGAAACATGGGAGGAGCTTCCTCCGTTTTTTTTCACTTCGTCGGAACATAAAAATGGAAAAGATGAAATTTTAAATTATATTGAAGAGATCAATAAATCGTTGGAAGAATAGATTATAGATAAAATTGATATAAATTAATAAATTATAGATAGAATGAATTGGTTTGAATGTAAGGTCTCTTACGAAAAAATGATGGAGAATGGGGCTCCGAAGAAAGTTACGGAACCGTATCTGGTGGATGCTTTGTCGTTTACGGAAGCCGAGGCCCGTATCCTGGAGGAAATGAAGCCTTTTATCAGCGGGGAAATGACTGTTGCCGATATCAAAAGGGCGCGTATTGCAGAACTTTTTTTTAACGAAAACGGAGATCGTTATTACAAGGCGAAAGTCCAGTTTATCACGTTGGATGAAAAGAGTGGGGCAGAGAAGAGAACATCCGTACAAATGTTAGCTCAGGCTTCGGATATCAAAGAGGCAATTGCCGTCGTCGATCAGGGAATGAAAGGAACGATGGCCGATTATGCTATTGCATCTGTTGCAGAGACAATGATTATGGATGTATTCCCATTTTCGGCCGAAGGAAAAAAGCCTGAATGAGTATTGCACAGCGACTACATGAAGTTTGGAATCAGTTGCCTGACGGGACACGTCTGGTAGCCGTTTCAAAATTTCACCCTTCAACTGTTATCCGGGAGGCGTATGATGCCGGACAACGGATTTTTGGGGAAAGCCGTGTGCAGGAACTCGTAGCAAAACAGGAAGAATTACCCGGAGACATCATCTGGCATTTTATCGGGCATTTACAGACTAATAAAGTCAGATATATTGTTCCTGTTGTGGATATGATTGAGAGTGTCGATAGCCTGCATTTGCTTCGGGAAATCGATCTTCAGGGGCGGAAATTCAATCGTCGGGTGAATGTTCTGTTACAGATTCATATTGCTGAGGAAGAGGCTAAGTTTGGGTTTACTTTTGATGAATGTCGTCAGTTGCTCTTGTCCGGAGAGGTTCGGAAAATGAAAAATGTTTGTGTTTGCGGACTGATGGGAATGGCTACATTTACTGATAATCAGTCCGTGATTCGAACCGAATTTGCAGGTTTGGCCGGTTTTTTTAAGGAAATGAAACGGGAATTTTTTGAAGATGATCCTGAATTCAGAGAAGTATCCATGGGCATGAGCGACGATTATTTGCTTGCAATTGAGGAAGGAAGTACACTTGTCCGGATTGGAAGTAAATTGTTCGGACAGCGGATTTAGTAAATTTTTATCCTATTAAATTTAAGAATTGGGAATTTATTTTTAGTTTTGTAGGATATAATCTATTATAATTCTATGTTTTGTAGAATATAATCTATATTAATTTACTATGGGAAATACTTTTGAAGCCAAATTTGCAGGTTTGAATTTGAAAAGTCCTATCATCATAGGAAGTTCAGGATTAACGAATAGTGCTGAGAAGAATAAAGAACTGGAGCGATCCGGTGCAGGGGCGGTGGTCTTGAAATCGTTATTTGAAGAGCAAATTGCCATGCAATCCGACTGGATGCTCGAAGATAGTAGTTATCCCGAAGCGGATGACTATATACGGAATTATGTTAAGAGTAACGAAATCGCCGATTATATAAAATTAATACAGGAATCCAAACAACAATGTTCCATTCCTGTGATTGCAAGCATTAATTGTTATAAGTCGGATTCGTGGGTTGATTTTGCCCGCCAGATTGAGATGGCCGGTGCGGATGCCATTGAATTAAATGTGTTTGTTCTTAATACGGAAATTAATACGGGTTCGGATTTTCTTGAGAATACTTATATCCGGATACTTGATAAGGTAAGGGAAAAAGTGAATATTCCTGTTATAATAAAGATGAGCAGGATGTTCAGTAATATTGTGGAAATGGTTAACCGGCTTTATGCTCATGGAGCTTCCGGAGTGGTGTTGTTTAATCGTTTTTATCAGCCGGATATTGATATTAACAAATTACAGATGGTTTCGGGACAGGTTTTCAGTTCTCATATGGATATTGCCGAAACATTGCGTTGGACGGGAATTATCTCGGGTCGTGTTCCGCAGATTCCGATTGCTTCGTCAACAGGAATTCAGGATTGGGAGGATGTTGTAAAATGTATTCTGGCTGGGGCTTCGGCTGTTGAAATTTGTAGTACGGTTTATCAGCATGGTCATGAAATCATTTCTCAGATGAGACGCAGCATGGAAGAGTGGATGCATTCCATGAATTACAAGAGTATTGACGATTTTCGCGGGAAATTAAACTATACCGGTATTTCTGATCCTTCCATTTATGAACGGGTGCAGTTTATGAAATATTTTTCCAACCGCGATTGATTATACCAGCGGATTAATGATCATTCCGCTACCAAGGCAAAGTTTACATTCTTTGTCGTAAATCACACCGAATTGTCCGGCTGCGATCCCTTGTATTTTATCTTCTGATTCGATGCGATAAATATCTCCGATTTTCCGGAGTTTCCCGGAAGTAAATTCGGGAGTATGGCGGATTTTGAATGTAATTTCTTTCTCATCCCGAAAATCGCCCCAAGGATCTTCCGTAATGAAATCGAAACCCTGCAGATTAACGGTTTTACCGTATTGTGTTTCGGGGTCGTAACCGTTTGAAACATAAATAATGTTCCGGCGGATATCTTTTTTGATAACGAACCAAGGACCTCCGCTCAGTCCCAGTCCTTTGCGTTGCCCGATAGTATGAAACCAATAACCGTTATGTATTCCTGTTTTTTCTCCGGTTTCGTAATTGACTATTTTCCCCGGACGATCGCCTAAATATCTTCGTATAAAGTCGTTATAATTGATTTTACCAAGGAAGCAGATTCCCTGGCTATCTTTGCGTAGAGCGCTCGGAAGACCTTCTCTGGCCGCAATTTCACGTACTTCGCTTTTCAGGAGATGGCCGATTGGAAACATCAACTTGGATATTTGCAGGTAATCGACCTGTCCGAGAAAGTAGGTTTGATCTTTCACTTTATCGGCAGCGGTCGATAAATATATTTTCCCGTTGATTTCAGTAGTAGTGGCATAGTGTCCGGTTGCTATTTTATCGAATTCATGACCCCATTTCTGTTCAAAACATCCGAATTTAATCAGCTTATTGCACATCATATCCGGATTTGGGGTCAATCCGCGTTTAACGGCGTCGATAGTATAACTCACCACGTTTTCCCAATACTCTTCGTGAAGAGATACAATTTCCATTTTACAGCCGTATTTTTTTGCTATGTAAGAGGTGATTTCAATATCTTCTTCTGCCGGGCAATCGATGTATCCATCTTTATCTTCCATTCCTATTCTGATGTAAAAGATGGTTGGATCGTACCCTGCTTCTTTCAATTGACGGACAACCACAGAACTGTCAACTCCTCCCGAAACTAATGCTGCAATCTTCATACTGCAAAGTTAAAAATAAATATTCAACTATCTATCAGCCTCACATGCTTCAGAAACTTCCCACTCCAATCAACTAAAAATATCGGAATATTCAGTAGATTATCATCCCGTTTTATATTGTTTTTTGAATAACGAATTCGAAGTTTCGGATGGTACAAGCTATTGTAAATAAAAAGACTTTTTCCATTGGTATTTTGTGCAGACTTTACTTCAATTGGAAGAATCCGGTCGTTGTTCTGAATAATGAAATCAACTTCGGCTTTCCCCTCAGAAACCCAATAACGTGGAGTAACTTCAAATTGAGTGACTAACGATTGTAATACAAAGTTTTCAGCCATAGCACCCTTAAATTCGGTATATATCGGACTTCCCGACAAAACAGTATCGGGGGACAATCGGGCTAAACGCCTTAACAATCCAACATCGGAAAGATAAATTTTGAATGCAGAAATATCATCATATGCCGATAGTGGAAGAAATGGTTTGATATTAGCAAATACACGGTGTATGAGTCCGGCATGTTGTAGCCACAACAGAGCATCTTCGTATTCTCTTGCTCTTGCTCCCGGTTTTACCAACTTATAAACAAATTTCCGGTTCTCTTTTGATAGTTGTGATGGGATTGAATTCCAGATGCTTGTGATACGGGGAATTTCTTTCGTTTCTGCATGTTTTGAAAAATCCAACGCATAAGCATTTAATATGTTTTGCAGCGTCTTTTCAACCGCACTCATCCCGCTGTTTTCAAGTAAGTCAGATACCGCCTGTGGCATTCCTCCCGATATTTGATATTTATTGTAAGACTCTCCCAAACGGTTGAAAACAATGGAAGGCAACTCTTCCAGACTATTCATTTCTTCTACATATTTGAAAATGTCAGGTGATTCTGTTGCCAGAAATTCTTTGAATGTCACAGGGTACATTTGTAGAAAATCGACTTTCCCTACCGGAAAAGAATCTCCTTTAGAAAGTGTTACCCCTAATAATGAGCCAGCAGCAATTACGGCATATTCCGGTGCATTTTCACAGAAATATTTCAGACTGTTGAGAGCTTCGTTACATTCCTGTATTTCGTCAAATATAATAAGCGTTGTTTCTGGATTTATTCCGGTATTGGTATGCAGAGCCAATTGTCCAAGTATTCGTTCTACATTTTTTGTCGAGACAAAAATATCTTTCAATTCCTTTATTTCCTCAAAGTTAAAATAGGCTATTGATTTGAAATAGCGCTTTCCAAACTCTTTCATAATCCAAGTTTTACCTATTTGCCGGGCGCCTTTCAATATCAATGGTTTCCTATTCTTTCCGGACTTCCATTTTTCAAGCAGATTAATTATTTCTCTTTCTATTGCCATATTGATCACGTTTTATGTTCCTTAAATGTGATTTTTTACACATATTAGGAACGAAATATGTGACAAAGATAAGAATATTTTGATAATTTAATTATCTGACACCTTGAAAATCACAATTTTACTTTCTCATTACCTTCCAAAAGATAAGCAGTAAACACCAATACACAATACAGCCAATAGTGATATCCAGCGACATTTAGAATCACAAGAAGAGCTTATATTTGCATTCAGGAGAAAATAAACTATAAAAAAACTCCTGAAAACCAATGATTTTCAGGAGTTTACTTTGTTTTGCAATTTTCTGTTCGTGCGGCTGAAGGGACTCGAACCCCCACGCCTTTCAGCACCAGATCCTAAGTCTGGCGTGGCTACCAATTACACCACAGCCGCGAAAGAGGATGCAAAGGTACGGATTTTTTTTAATTTGCCAAAGGATTTTTCGAATTTGATTTCCTATTCAAAATTGCTCTGGCCGCTTCAATAATGGTATCACGACCCTTATGAACCTCCTTTTCATCCAATTCGACATAAACATCCGGTTGGATTCCGAATTCAATCTGCTGCATCGAGGCGTCAAAACTGGGACAAGCAGACAATCTGACCGACCAGCCATTCGGCAACTCGGAAGAAAACGGCAATCCTCCGCCTCCTCCCGTCTGATCACCCATAATGGTAACATGAGGAGCATAACGCATCGAATTCACAAAATCGTTTGTGGCGCTATAACATCTTCGGTTTGTAAGCACAATAACCGGTTTCAGATATCGAATGCGGAGCGATGGTTCGATATACTTTGCAAAAGGTTTGGAAAAGTCATTGTGACCCTGTCCTGTCTTATGTTGAATATACCCTGTCAATGTTTTATCTTCAAAAAAACGGGCGGCCAGTTTATCTGCATTGGACAAAGTACCTCCCCCATTATCCCGCACATCGATTATAAGTCCATGACACTTCGACAAACTATAAAGAATATAATCCAGGTTCAATTCCCCCAATCCGGAAGAAAAATCACCGTAATACAAGTAACCGATACTATCGCTCAGCATCGTATATCGAATTCCTCCTGCTATCCGGTAATTTGTTCCGAGATATTCCTTTTCAATCAGCTGCAGGTGGAAATTCGGCTCGTAATCTTCAAACCACTTCCAGTAACGCCCGATATCAAAAGGAGAATAAAGATTTACATGCCCGTCCTTCAACTCCTGTAACATCTCATCCATGAGATAAAACAAAGAGTCGGTCGACATGCTACGAGTAACACGTTTCGAATAATCGACATAAATCTGATCCCAGTTGACATCTTTATACTCGAAAAAACAATACCGCTGATCCATAATCTTCCAAAGCGCATCGAAATTTCCCTGAGGAGTATTTTCAAAGTGCTCGGTATCCACACATGATCCCAGAATGATACATACACAGAATAATGGAATAATATGTCTAATCGAAAACACCATTATATTTGTTTTTAGGCCGTTTTTTACCCCCTACACTAAAAAAATCTTTCGAAAATCCGATACAAAACACATTCGTATGTACACGGGTTTGGAGATCATTAATATTTGTTTCGTAAATAGTATTCATATACGTCAGCCGTAACATTACCGAACTGAATGGAAATTCAACCGATAAAATATTACGCATTGATGTCTGGTTATGGAACGAAGCAAGATGTACCAAATCATCGTCGTCGCCCAAACTGATTTCATAATAAGATTGACCGTAGTGCGGAGAAAACATCATTCCGGCAAAGGGTACATTCAACTGATAACGTAACCTGACCGGTTGCGATTTGATTTCAAACTGGTAAGCCGCTATTCCCGAAAGATTCAGGTTAAGGTGAGCCTTCCCGGTAGCAGGGTTATTACCGTTACGCGAATTATAAATAAAACCAAGCAGCCCAGCTGCCTGCATCCCGGCAAACAACTGTAATTTAGGAACAACCGGATTGAACCGGTAATGTAATCCGTAGGCATATTCAATAAAACCCGAATAATCGGATGCAGTCTCCGGTTCATTCATAGAATAACCAAAATCAAGATTGAACTGGTGCTGTGCAGCGATATGTCCATTCATCATTCCCGTCATCTTGATTTGTTCATGGAACAGATCATAAGCTGAACCTTTATACTTCAGAGGAGAAAGATAACTATCATAAACAGATATACCGCCAATCCCCAACGTAGTAGATTGATAAACCAGATTAACAGGCCTCCCTTCACTCTCTTGCTGCTGTGAGAAACAGGGAAAGATCAAAAAAAATAATCCGAGACACAACACTACGTTTCTCATGAGATTTTCATGTTATCTTTATTCTAGAATAATTTCATCTGGCCAGTTATTTCATCCAGGATATCGGAAGAGCTCTTATCATCTTCCAACTCGATATCCACCTCCTGAGTTACCTGCTGCAATTCTTCCGGTTCAGGGAAACGAATTGGTTCCAATTCATTGACGGTTTCTATTTCATACGTTGTGATACGCTTCCCTTTAGCTTTAAAACTTTTTACTCCGATAAATTCCTCCACATCAAGAATCAGAGTCTCCCGGAAATTATCATGACCTCCGAAAATCACTTCTATTCTCGGATATACCGTATCCATGAGTAAAATTAATCTGGAATCCGGATTGTCTCCCAGGAAGTTCTGCTTTTTAGAATTACTTTCAAATGTAAATCGCTTCAGATAAGGATTTCCCTGTTGTTCTGCATCAAATAATACTGCCGACCAAACCTTATTCTGATCATATTTTTCTATCGCCAGGATATGATCGTCGTAATGATTACCCGAATCAAAATTGGTAGTATAGAAATCTCCGTTTTTATGAACTACCTGAACCAAATCATCAGCGAAAAATTCCCCTAAATACTCACCGCGCCCATCGTAATTGATCCTCAGGACATCCCGATCGAACCATACCTGACGCCCTCCAAGTGTAGAACCGCCTTTTTGTTTCAATGAGATTTTGTGTACTTCCGCTTTTGTCAGGATGTTCCCCATCGATTGGCGTCCTTTAATTGCTATTTCGCTGAAATCCTTGTCAAAAACCAACAATTTCTGACGTGGTTTGGGTTTGAGGATCACTTTAATCGTTTCCGCTTCCCCATTCGGATTTGCTGAAAAATAAGCGATACGGCTACCGGGAGTTCCCTGTGTCAGATCGTATTCCTTATCCCGCGTAACTCCGGTCACGGCAAATCGCTTGATGTAGTACGGAATCAGTTTACCATCGCGATATACCACATTGTAGATAGTACGGTTGTCATTACGCTTGAAAACATTGAGGTACAATACATTCTTACCTACAAACATTTTCTCACTGATTTTCACTACTTTATATTTTCCGTCTTTGAAGAAAATAATGATATCGTCGATATCCGAACAATTACAGATATATTCATCTTTTTTCAATCCGTAACCGATAAAACCTTCTTCACGGTTGATATACAATTTTTCATTCGCCTCTACTACCTTTGCCGCTTCAATCGTGTCGAAATTCCTCAGTTCTGTTTTCCTTGGATAATTTTTACCGTATTTTTCCTTCAGATTACTAAACCAGCTTATTGTATATTCTACAATATGGTCGAGATGGTATTTAATCTTTTCAATTTGTTCCTTATAATTAGCAATCGAATCATCGGCCTTATCCTTATTGAATTTCAGAATACGTCCCATTTTAATTTCAAGTAACCGGATAATATCATCACGGGTAATTTCCCGGATAAAACCGGGTTTAAAGGGTTCGAGACGTTTATCAATGTGAATTACGGCGTCGTCTATGGTTTTGGCGTTTTCAAATTCCTTATCTTTGTAAATCCGTTCTTCGATGAATATTTTTTCCAGAGAAGCAAAGAGAAGGCTCTCTTCCAATTCTCCTTTTTGAATTTCAAGTTCAAGTTTCAACAGTTTCAGGGTATTATCCGCACAATGCTTCAATACATCCGAAATATTCATAAAGTGAGGCCTATCATCCTCTATAATACAACAGTTGGGAGATATACTGACTTCACAATCCGTAAAGGCGTACAAGGCATCGATCGTTTTATCGGATGATACTCCAGGGGCCAGATGAATCAGGATTTCCACGTTTTTGGCCGTCATATCATCCACTTTCCGTATTTTAATTTTTCCCCGATCGTTGGCTTTAAGAATAGATTCGGTTAATGTTGTCGTCGTTTTTCCGAATGGAATTTCCGTAACAGCCAGTGTCTTATTGTCGATTTTATTGATTTTTGCACGGATTTTCACCGAACCGCCACGTTCTCCATCGTTGTATTTCCCTACATCGATGTAACCTCCTGTCTGGAAATCGGGATAAAGTTTAAAATTCTCCCCATTCAGGGATGCAATCGAAGCATCAATCAACTCATTAAAATTATGCGGAAGGACTTTTGAGGAAAGACCCACTGCAATACCTTCGACTCCTTGCGCCAATAACAAAGGGAACTTTACCGGCAAAGTAACAGGTTCTTTATTTCTTCCATCGTACGAAAGTTTCCATTCCGTTGTCTTCGGATTGAAAACAACATCCAATGCAAATTTGGAAAGACGGGCTTCGATGTAACGGGAAGCTGCCGCACCGTCACCTGTCAGGATATTTCCCCAGTTTCCCTGACAGTCGATAAGTAAATCTTTTTGTCCCAATTGTACCAAAGCATCCCCGATAGAAGCATCTCCATGAGGGTGGAACTTCATCGTTTCCCCGACAATATTCGCGACTTTATTATATCGTCCGTCTTCCAGCCTGCGCATTGTGTGCAAGATACGACGTTGAACCGGTTTCAATCCGTCGTTGATATGCGGCACGGCACGCTCCAGAATCACATAAGAAGCATAATCCAAAAACCAGCTTTGATACATTCCGGATAATTGATATTTGCTTACCGTATCTGTCTGAACGGGAACTTTGTAATCGGAATGTCCATCTCCCGGGAGATCGACATTCCCCATGTTTTCATTTTCTGTATTTTCGGGAATATTATCTGTTTCTTCCATGTATCAGTTTTTGCTTGACCTGCAAATATACATTATAAAATTCAGAAATGAAAAAATGAAGGGGATGAAAAGATTTATTAATATCCTTAATTATCGGATGTCAGATCTAATTTTTCATTGTCTGAGCCTTTTTCGAAATAGTGTTTTTTAAGCGGATTTATATTGATCTCATCATCTGTTTTCCTGTTTCTCAGGATATCAATTGTAAGATATATTGCATTCAGGAGAGTTCCTTCCGGAGCCATATTTTGTCCGGTAATATCAAACGAAGGGCCTAGATTTGGAGCTGTTCTGACGATCGGAAGTCCAGCGCTGAAATAAACTCCATCTTCTGAAGCAAGAGTTTTGAATGGAATCAGTCCCTGATCGTAATACATGGTTAATATGGCGTCGAATTTAATGTAATGGCTTGAACCGAAGAATTCATCGGAAGCATAAGGGCCAAAGCAAAATATTCCGGATTTGGAAGCCTTCTCCATAGCTGGAATAATTTGTTCCGTTTCCTCTTTTCCCGGATTTTCCGGAGTAGCATTAGGGTTGAGTGATAACACTGCAATCCGTGGAGCAGAAACGGCAAAATCTCGTATCAGACTGGTTTGTAAATCGGAAAGTTTTTTGAATATCAGATCTTCTTTCATGTTAACCGGAACTTCCGACAAAGGTACATTTCCCGTAACAAGAGCTATTCTCAGATTGTCTTTTACCAAAATACCCAAAGATTGATCGGTTTTTCCGATTGCAGTTTCCAGAAATGCTGTCTGTCCGGAGTATTTGATTCCGTTTTTCTCAATTTCGTTAATGATTGCCGGTAAGGTGATGATTGCGTCGATTATTCCTTCATTCACATCTCTTACAGCTCTTTCCAGCGATTGTATAGCCGCATTACCCGATTCCGGAGTGTATTTGCCAAATTCGACCTTTACTTCATCATCAACACAATTAATAATGTTCAACCGGTTCTGGACGGCATCTGTTGCGTGATCTATGGCATGCAGATTAATAGTTTGCATCTCCAGCGCTTTCCGGTGGTAGGCTGCAACTTTTGACGAACCATAGAGTACCGGAGTAAAAAGTTCGACAACCCGTGAATCCGAAAATACTTTAAGAATCATTTCATAACCTATACCATTGGTGTCTCCGTGGGTAATACCTATTTTATACATAAAGTTATCAGTTTTAAAAACTTTCTCCTGCAAAGATACGACATTCTTTTGTGGAAAGCATTCCGCAGGCGGCTAAAATATCTTCTCCCCGTGAAGAACGGATTGTGCAGGTAATACCTTTGGATGACAGATAGTCCCTGAAAACGGGCATAGCAGCCGTATCGGAACTTTTCAGATCAACATCAGGTATTGCATGATATTTGATCAGGTTAACCCGGCAGGGAATACCTGCAAGAAGTTTTGCCAGGTCTTTAGCATGTTGAAGGTCGTCATTCAGTCCATTGAACATGATGTATTCGAATGAAACCCTGCGTTGATGGGAAAAATCATATTGTCGTATTAAATCCAGTATTTCCCGTATAGGATATGTCTTCTCAACCGGCATCAATGCTTTCCGTTCGTCGTCGTATGGGGAATGGATACTAACTGCTAAATGGCACCGGCTTTCTTCAATAAAGCGTTTTAATCCGGGAATGATACCGATAGTGGAGACCGTAATGCGTTTAGGACTCCAGGCATAGCCATAATCTCCGGTCAGGATTTCCAGTGCCCTGAATACTTCGTCCGTATTGTCCAATGGTTCTCCCATACCCATAAATACAATGTTCGTCAATCCGGAATTTTCCGGAATCGATTGGATCTGGTTCAGGATCTCATCTGTTGTAAGATTTCCTGAAAACCCTTGTTTGCCGGTCATGCAGAACAGACAATTCATTTTACATCCGATTTGAGAAGAAACACAGAGAGTTTCACGATCTTCTTCCGGAATGTAAACTGTTTCGATAAAGTGTCCTGATGTTGTTCTGAAGAGGTATTTTATTGTACCGTCTTGGGATTCTTGTTTTTGTATGGGAGGTTGGGAACCGATAACAAACCGGGTCTTAAGTTTTTCCCGGTTAAGGATTGATAGATTACTCATTTCATCAATGCTATCTGTTTTTTTCTTATATAGCCAATCCGATATTTGTTTGGCGGTATAAACCGGCATTCCCAATTCAGAAACTATCTGTTTGAGATCTCCGATCGTTTTACCGAGTAATCTTTCCTTGCTTTCCATTGTATTTAAAAAAGTTTCACACAGATTCCACAGATTTGACTACGTCGATTTTCAATTCACGAATATTTATTTGTCAAATCTGTGGAATCTGTGTGAAACCAAATCCGGTTAATAGAAACGGATTCTATTATCTTCGATTTTTGATTTATCTTTCAAAGCCGGCATAAACGAGTACATTCTGTACATGTTTGTAGATTGTAAAGATTGTTTTTCACTTTCTTCATTATATGGAACTTCCGAAGCTTTTTTACTTGTGATATTCAAAACATATATACCGGCTTTACCTTTCAAAGGACCTGCAATCTGGCCTACTTCCGCCAGAGGTGCACGGGCGTTGATGATTGGTTCCGTTCCTATACCTGAAATATTAGGGGTTGAGAACATCACAAATTCAACCGAATTAGGAGTTGCATTCATCTCTTTGGCATATTGATCCAATGAAGTATAATTTTTTGCATTCAAATCATTGATGATTTTATCCGCTTTTTTATTGTTCAGTAATTCACGTTTCAGAATTTCAGAAACGGACGATAACGGACGATATCCGGCTTTTAGGCTACCATCGACAGCAACAACTACGAAACGATCCTGACATTCGAAGATTTCGGAGATATCTCCTTTTTTGTGTTCAAAGGCCCAACGTATGGCAGGACGTGAAGAACCGATATTTATCAGCGTCGGTTGATTTTCAGTGATCGGCATTTCGTTTTGAATCATGTAACCGTTTTCTGCGGCGGCAGTCTTGAATTTATCCAAAGTATTGTTTTTTGCAACGTATGAACTTAAATCGTTATACAATTTGCTGTAGGTTTCAGTACTTGGACTTACGGTCAACTGGATTGTCGCTACTTTGTATTTGGTTACGGATTTTGTTTTTTCAACAATCTGTACCAGGTGTGTGCCGTGAATTGATTTTGCTGTAAAAATATCTCCGATAGTACCGCTGAATATGCGATCTTTGAATTTTACATCTGTAGCTGCGAGCAATTGTGCTTCCGTCATATAACCCATTTCTCCGTTTGTACGACCCTGAGTCATTTCCGTAGCTACATCTGCGAATGTTTTTCCTCCCTTGATAACACCGATTATACTATCGGAAAGAGTTTGAAGGGCTTTTTCTTCCAGGTTCGGTAGTACCAACTGGCTAATCTTAACCGAGTCCGGAGCAGTGGTAGTGGCAACCAATTTATACATGGCATAATAAGAACCTTCTTTCAATTCGGGACCTTCCACATCATTGAGGTTTGCATTTTCGACAAAACTCTGCATATCTCCTCGTAATTCGGATTTAGCCATGAAAGCATCAATATATTTCAAATCCGAGTTTTCATTTACTATAGCGGAAACATCGACATCAGGTTGTGAAAATGACGGTATCAGATCCGTTAGCGTTTTTTTGATAGCCGCGTCATCTTCATTACTCGGAACGACATCCACTGCAATAAAACTTATGACTTGTTGTTTTTCCTGCTTGTAAGTGTTTTTACGCTTTTCGTACGACTGTTTGATTTCCGAATCGGATACGGAAACCTGATCATCGGGAATTGTTTGATAATTTTGTACGACATAATCAAACCCAACGCTGATTTTTTTCTCCTCAAAAGCATTTTTAGCTTCGATAGAGTTTACAGCAATAGCGTTGCCTAACAGGGTGGAGTATTTTGCTTGTAACTTTTGTTGTTTGATGGTTTGTTCCCAGAACAACCAATAATTTTTTGCTTCCAACAACTGTGCCTTCATTTCATTCGGATAGTTACTCAAATCATCGGATTCTATTGTCTGAAGGAATTGTAACAGCATGTTTTTATCAAAAGTTCCTGTTTGAGGATTCTGAAAGTCAGGCATTTGAAGGATCATTGGAGAAATATTATCTCCGATAATCATATCCGAAAGTTCCTCTTTCCCGACTGCCATCCCAATCTTTTCGGTTTCATCGCCCAAAAGGATATTACTTACAAGATTTTCGAAAACGTCTTCCCTGATTCGGGTTTGCATATCTTCATTTATTGAGCTTGTCTGCATCCTTCTTTTATAAACTTCAGTCATTTCATCCACTTTTGCCTGGTATTCCTGAATAGAGATGGACGTACCGTTTACGATAGCGATTTTTTCTTTGGATTGCTGGAAGAAAGTGGAGCCCGATTTCAGGAAGTCTCCAATAACAAATGCGAGCAAAGCAATACCTACTACTCCTACCAGTAAGCCGGCTTTACTCCTGATTTTTTCTAACGTTGCCATTGATTTCTATATTTGTTTTAATTTATTTTTGCAAAAATTGCGCACGAAGATACGAAGTTTTGGTTTATTATCCATAATTTTTTAGAGAAAATTTATTTATTTGCTCACCTTTAGCTTTACCAATTCGATTTTCGTGGTTGACATTTTGATGATTTTAAAAGTATAATGATCGATGGTAATGAGTTCATTTACTTTTGGAAAACTTTGGTTGTGACTGAGGATGTATCCTGCAATTGTTTGATATTCGTCGGATTTCGGTATGTTTAACCGGAAATCTTCATTGATTTGATCAATTTCGGCTCTGCCGGACAGGACATATTCATTTTCATTGATCTGTTTGGAAACCAGATTTCGGGTATCGTGTTCATCTTCAATTTCCCCGAATATCTCTTCAACGAGATCTTCCAGGGTAATTACACCGGAAACTCCTCCGAATTCATCGACAACAACGGCGATATTTCGTTTTTCTTCCAGCATATTCTTCATCAGTTTATTTGCGGCCATGTTTTCCGGCACGAAAGGCAGGGATATGATGCTTTGGGTCCAGTCGTCCGGTTTGGTAAACATTTCCGATGAATGGATGTATCCAATGATATTGTCAACATCTTCCTTGAATACCAGTATTTTAGATAACCCTGTTTCGATGAACTTCGATAAAAGTTCTTCCAATGTAGTCTCCGTACTTACCGCAACTATTTCTGTCCGGGGCACTACACAGTCGCGTACCCTGACGTTGGAAAATTCCAATGCATTCCGGAACAATTCCATCTCTTTATTCAATTCGGCATTTTGAGGCGACTCCTGGATACTTTTCTGAATGAAATAGTCCAAATCGTTTCTTCTGAATACGTTTGTATTTTTTTTAAATAAAAATTTAATATTCATTGTTTTACCGGTTCAGCCTGGTGGATGTCTGTTCTTTCATTCGTTTGACCGGCGCCAATACTATCTTCGGGAATATCATATGTCCCGGAGTGATTAAGTATATGCCAGTTGGTTACTTCCTGATTAGATTCTAGTCCGTAACCCATGTGTATCTGTCCTTTGCGTTCGACCGTGATGAATTTGTCCGTGTAAATCCGTTTTTCCTTTTCGCTCCAGAATAATTCGGAGGTTTCAAATTTCTCGCCGGCAAAATTGACTACTTTAACATTCCCTATTGCCCGCCACAATTTTTGTCTTTCATAATAACGGTAAGCAGTATCGGCAGTGATACTCCCTTCCACGTTAAAAACCGAGTCGAACTTTTCTACGTATATCCCTTTTGGAAAATACCAATAGGGTTCGGGAACGCTATCCACAAAAATGTCAAAGACTTTTGCAATTATGCGGTAACGGGTAATCCCCGAATCGGAAATCAGAGTGGTGATATCTTCCGTATGCACCATTGGTACTACTTTGGTATCGACGGCCACAATTTCCAAAGATGATTTACTCCTACTACACCCTACAGACAGAATGCATAATAGCAGTAATATTATTATTGGATTTTTCGTTTGAAGAACCACAGTTCGTTAAAAGTATAACTTACAGTGAATTTGAAATATTGTTCATCAATAAGAGTTTTCAGTTCAGGACGAATAGTCACATATTCGAATGTGATATTCAACCTCGAACGATCATCGATCATTGGAATTCCAATCCCAACAGAGGCTCCATATTCTTTGTAACCATAGCCCTGTACTTTAACGTAAGAATCGGAATAATATCCACCCGCTCTGTATTTCATGCGTTTGAAGAAATTTTTACTGCGGGAATCAGGAATGTATTCCAATCCGGCATTGAATTTAGTCCGGTTATTCAGGGTGTCTTTTTTACTTTCATATTCCGCATCTGCCCATTGTTGCAAAAGGAAATCCGCTCCTACAGTCAATTTATTGAGCTTTGTATAAGTTGCACCGATCCCGAACGATTGAGGAAGTTGAAATCCGTAGTCGTAGTTCACTTCACGATCCGAGTAGGAAATGACTCCGGAACTTGAATTATATGTTATTCCGGTTTTCATCACTTTCCCGTTGAATTTTGTTTTTGGAGTATATGTAGCTCCCAGTACAATTCTTGAATCTTTGTTCAGTGGGTGAGTATATTGAATTCCGAGATCATAGGTAAAACCGGATGACTGCAAAGTATCGGAAAGACTGGTTACCATATCCGTAGCATCATTGGAGGTAACCTGACGATCGTGTTTGATATTTCCGAAAATATAACCCGCATTCACTCCTACGGAGAAACGTTTGAAAAAGTTGTAGGAAAGCGCTCCGTAAACCTGGTTAAGCCCTCCTGTTCCGGTATAGGAGGTATAAGTCACGTAATTATTGTCTTTAGGAGTGGTAAACCCATAATTGTATCCGACATAGGATATTGGTTTAAATCCTACTCCCATACCCAGATCTTTGTACAAAGGGAATTGCATGGCGATGTATTCGATGTTGCCATTGAATTTTTTGTCCTTGTTACCCTGATCGTTAAACCAGGCCAATTGACCGGTAATCCCCAGATCGAGCATGAATGTCATGGAATCGACACTTGAAAATGATGCGGGATTCAAGGGATTGATCATTTTCGGATCACGTAATCCGAATCCGATGCCTCCCATTGCCCTCTGCCCTCCGAATGCCTGGTCGGAGAGTACTCCGTAAGCATACCGTGAATACGGTGAATTCGTATTATTCTGGGCTGATAAAGAGACCTGTATGAAGGCTAGGCATACAAGCAGTAAAATTGTCTTAATTTTATACATATTGATAATTCAAAATTTCGTTTAATCCGTTCAGGACTAAATTTCCGTCTGCAAAGATGGATTTTTTTAATTTTGTTTCAAAATAAAATGAGTGTCCGCCTGTTAAAAAAACCAAAAGGCCGGGATATTTTGTTCTGAACTCGTCGATATAAGCGTTCATTTCTTTTAGAATACCATTAATGACTCCTGCTCTGATAGCAGTTTCCGTATTGTATCCGATTTCAGGGATATCTCCGATTTCATCAAGCATTGGAAGCTGTTTGGTGTAGTTGTTCAAAGCTTTGAAACGAATTGTCATTCCGGGGGATATGTTCCCTCCGGTGTAGATTCCGCCTGCTTGTATCAGATCATAAGTAATAGCTGTGCCGGCATCGATGACTAAAAGATTATGATCCGGGTGTTTTGTGTAGGCAGCTACAGCAGAGGCAATACGGTCACGTCCGAGAGTCTGCGGAGTTTCATATTGAATTTTGATTGGAACCGGAGTGTTTTCGTCCAGGAGGATAAAGCGATTGAGTTTTTGTTTCAGGAATGTGATGACTTCAGAATCGAGGTCTGAGACGGAACAGAAGATCCCCTGGGATGGGGAAAATTCGTTAAGCAGCTTCAATAACTGACTTTGACGCAAAGACTTGAATATGAAAGACGCAAGCAACTTGCGTCTTTCGTATATGGCAATTTTAGCTGAAGTATTTCCCTGGTCAATTACTATATTCACCTGTCGTATCTAATTTATTGCCTGTTTAGAGACAAATCAGAACGACAAAGATACATGAATATTTTTAGTTGGCAATAATTACCGGCGTATTTCGATATCATCGTTGATAAACGAATCTTTAAGATTTTCACAGATAATAAGAATAAATAATAAGTTTTCATCTTTTCTTTTATTTAAATTTAACATGGTCATATTTGATTAAAATAACGAATAAAACAGTACCTTTGTTCCCATTACAAGTGAAAAGGTATGAATTATTTGTTTGTTGTGATATGAATTTAATGAAGAAATCGATGAGTTTAACCTTATTTTCGTTAGGGTTGTTATTTTGCAATGTTAAATCTCAGGAACTTCCTTATTGGAAAGATTTGAATGTTATTTCGGTCAACAAGGAAGCTCCCAGGACTACTTTCATGAGTTATAATGATGCTGTAAACGCAGCGACATTCCGATATGAAAATAGTTCGTATTATTATTTGCTTAACGGTACATGGAAATTTTACTATGTAGATGCTTATAAAAAACTTCCGGCAAATATTACGGATGTTCATGCGAATACTTCCGGATGGTCGGATATCCGGGTTCCCGGGAATTGGGAGTTACAAGGGCACGGTACTGCCGTTTATGTCAATCATCCTTATGAGTTTAATACTTACAATCCGGTTCCTCCGGTCTTACCCGAAGAAAATCCGGTGGGGGTTTATCGTCGGGACATTGAAATACCGGCGGATTGGATGAGCCGGGATATCTTTTTGCATATTGCCGGAGCGAAATCGGGAGTTTATGTCTATCTGAACGGAAAGGAAGTGGGGTATAGCGAGGATTCCAAAGACCCGGCTGAATTTCTTATCAATCCTTATATTCAAGCCGGTAAAAATGTACTTACCCTGAAAATTTTCAAGTGGAGTACCGGTTCTTGGTTGGAATGTCAGGACTTTTTCCGTGTCAGCGGTATTGAACGCGATGTATTTATCTGGTCGCAACCGAAAACTGCAGTCCGGGATTTCCGGGTTGTATCTACGTTGGACGATACCTATAAGAATGGTATTTTTAAATTGGGCGTGGATGTGAAAAATACTTCCGGCTCAACAAAAAATGTGTCTGTTAAATATGAATTGACGGATGGAAAGGGAAAGGTGGTGACTTCGTCGTCGAAGTTTTTATCTGTTGTTCAAAACGGGGAGGCAACCGTGAATTTCGATTACGCATTGAATGATGTACTTACGTGGACTTCAGAACATCCGAACCTGTATAAACTATTGGTTTCAATAGAAGAGAACGGGAAAGTGACGGAAGTTGTTCCTTTTCATGTCGGTTTCCGCAGGATTGAGATTAAAGAAAGTGATTATACGATTAAGGTGAAAGATCGTAATGGAGATGTTTCGGAAAGAAAAGCCCGTTTATTTTTCGTCAATGGACAACCCATTAAATTGAAAGGAGTTAATATTCATGAAACAAGCCTGGCCGGTCATTACGTATCTCCGGAACAAATGAAACGTAATTTTGAGTTGATGAAATTGCATAATATCAATGCTGTCCGTTTATCTCATTATCCGCAAGACCGGAAATTTTATGAAATGTGCGACCAATATGGTTTATACGTATATGATGAAGCGAATGTCGAGTCTCACGGAATGTATTATACTATTTATCAGGATGATATGAGAAAAGGAGCGTTGGGTCATGAAGACGGGCGTAAAAAAGGTACGCTCGGGCATAATCCGGATTTCCTTGAAAGCCATTTGTCCCGTTTCCGTAACCTGTTTGAACGCAATAAGAATTATCCTTCCGTCACCATCTGGTCTTTAGGGAATGAAGCAGGTAACGGGTTTAATTTTTACAATGGATATGTATTATTGAAAAATCTGGATAAAGATCTGATGAAACGTCCCGTATGTTATGAAAGGGCTTTGAGTGAATGGAATACCGATATGATTGTACCGCAATATCCGTCAACCTTAGAATTCCGGAGACAAGGCGAAACGTTATGGGATCGTCCGTACGTGCCTTCGGAATACTCTCATGCTATGGGTAATTCCAATGGAAACCTGTCGGATCAGTGGGAACAGATATACAAGTATCCCAATTTACAGGGAGGCTTTATCTGGGAATGGATAGATCATGCCGTATCAGCTAAAAACAAGGATGGGAAAGATTTTTTTGCATATGGAGGTGATTTTGGAGTAGATCAACCTTCGGATGGAAATTTTGTGGCGGATGGAGTTATTGGGCCTGACCAAATTCCTCATCCTGCGATGGCCGAGGTGAAATACGTGCACCAGAACATTGCATTTGAAGCTGTGGACTTGAATAAAGGGGATTTTAAAGTAATCAATCGTTTCTATTTTTCAAATCTGCGGGATTATACTGTAATCTATAAAATAATAGAGAATGGAAAGGTTCTCCAAAGCGGAGTTCTTCTCCTGGATCTTGAACCTCAGCAATCACAGGTGGTCAATGTTCCTGTGAGTAAATTGAAGGTTAAACCTGCATCGGAATATTTTGTAAATTTTGAGGTGGTCTCCAAAAATGCGGAATTGCTGGTTCCTGCCGGTTATATTGTTGCCATTGAACAATTTGAATTGCCATTATCCGGGAATAAGAAAACATATAAGACATCCGGGCCGAAGTTGAATGTATCGGAAGCCGGGAATAAGATTATTGTGTCTTCTCCCAAAGTGAATTTTGAATTTGATAAAAAATCCGGATTGGTTACCTCTTATCGTGTGGACGGTCAGGAATATTTCAGCGAAGGATTCGGAATTCAGCCGAATTTCTGGCGGGGTCCCACGGATAATGATTATGGAAGCCGTATGCCTCATCGTCTTCAGATTTGGAAAGAATCGAGTAAGAACTTCAAGATAACGCAGGCGACAACAGTACAACGGGACGATGTTATCGAATTGAATGTAACTTATCGTTTGCCTTTGGGTAATGACTATCTTGTCAATTATCACATTTATCCTTCAGGAGTGGTGCATGCTTCCGTAAAATATGTGCCGGTTGACGCCAAAAGTATGCAATTGGCAGAAGCGGAAGATGAAAAAACAGCAACCGAATCTGCCAGCGGAGCTTTAGCCCGTGCGAGAAGAGCCGATACCCGTTTGGAAATTCCGCGTATAGGTGTTCGTTTCCGGTTACCGGCAGAGATGGAGCAGGTACAATATTTAGGTAGAGGTCCGGAAGAAAATTACTGGGATCGCCATAAAGGAACAATCATCGGCTTATATTCTTCCTCTGCCGGAGACTTGTATTTCCCATATGTGCGACCTCAGGAGAACGGACATCATACCGATACTCGTTGGGTTGCTTTGAATGCAAAGGGAGGGAGAGGTTTGTTGATAGAGGCCGACAGCGCCATTGGATTCAACGCTTTGCGTAATTCGGTCGAAGATTTTGATTCTCAGGAATCGAGTGCGGATTATCAATGGGGAAATAAATCTCCTCAGGATATTAACAATAAAGACTATGCCCGGGCCAAAGATTATTTGCCTAAACAGACTCACGCTATTGACATTCACCCCCGGAATTTTGTGGAAGTGTGTATCGATATGCGTCAGTGCGGTGTAGCTGGGTTCAACAGTTGGGGTGATAAACCTCAACCGAAATACTCGCTTTATGCCAATCAGGAATATGAATGGGGATTTACTTTAATCCCGATTTCTAAACCGCAGGAAGTTACAACGAAAACAGGATACAAATATTGAATTGATAATTGATAATTGACAATTGACAATTAAGTCATTCAATCATCAATCATCAATCATCAATTATCAATTATCAATTGTCAATTGTCAATTCAACAAAAATGAACATTGCAGAAAAGTTGTCGGCGCTCAGGTCGGTTATGCAGGCGGAAAACATAGATGCCTGTATCATTCCGGGTACGGATTCTCATTTAAGTGAATATCCGGCGGCTTGCTGGAAATCGAGGGAATGGATTTCCGGGTTTACCGGTTCGGCAGGAACGGTGGTTGTGACTGCCGGGAAGGCCGGGCTTTGGACAGACTCGCGTTATTTTATCCAGGCTGAAACCCAGTTGAAAGGTACGGGCATCCGATTGTTTAAGGAAAGAATACCGGGTACGCCCACGGTAAATGAATGGTTGTCGGGAGAATTGAAGAAGGGAGGAGTAGTTGGTCTGGATGGAGCTGTTTTTGCCGTATCTGATGCCAATGAATTGAAGACTTATCTTCATAAGCATGGTCTGGTATTGAATACAAAGTTTACTCCTTTGAATACCCTGTGGACGGCTCGTCCGGAGGTTCCTTCCAATCATGTTTTTTTATTGCCTGAAATATTTTCGGGAGCAAGTCCGAAACAAAAAATCGCTCTGGCTCTGGAGGCAATTCACCGGGAGGGGGCCAATGCTTCCATCCTGGTCTCTTTGGATATGATTGCATGGCTTTTTAATATCAGGAGCAACGATGTGGATTATAATCCGGTTGCAGTGAGTTATGCTTATGTTTCCGATAAAGAGACCGTATTGTTTATCAATCCTCGTAAGTTAAGCCCGGAGGTTTCCGAATACCTGAAATCTCAGGGGATTATTTTTGCCGGTTATGAGAAGATTACCGGTTATATCGGAAATCTGAAGGAGGATACTCGTTTGTTGATTAATCCTTCCAAGATCAATTTTGAGCTTTTTGAAGCAATTCCGGAATGTTGTCCTGTGATTGAGACATCAATACATCCGGTGGACATGCTTAAAAGCATTAAAAATGAAACGGAAATAAAAGGGTTTCGTAATGCAATGAAAAAAGATGGGATTGCTTTGGTTCGTTTCTGGATGTGGATGGAAGATGCTTTGTCGTTAGGGGAGCAAGTCACGGAATTGGATGTGAGTGAAAAACTCCGGGAATATCGTAGCCGACAGGATTTATATTTCGGAGAAAGTTTTTCATCGATAGTCGGTTATGCCGGTCATGGAGCAATAGTCCATTACAGCGCAACGGAGGATACCAATGGATGTATCCGGAAAGAAGGATTATTACTGGTTGATTCGGGAGCCCAGTTTTTTGACGGTACAACTGATATTACCCGGACTTTTGCGGTAGGAGAGGTCACTGAAGCGATGAAAAATGACTATACGGCTGTCTTAAAAGGGAATATCGGCTTGTCGATGGCTAAATTTCCAAAGGGTACCAAAGGGGTACAATTGGATATACTGGCAAGACGGGCTTTGTGGGAGAATGGAATTAATTATTTGCATGGGACCGGGCATGGTATCGGGCATTTTCTGAATGTACACGAAGGTCCGCACAGTATCCGGATGGAGTACAATCCTGTTGCAATAGCTCCGGGGATGGTTACTTCGAACGAACCGGGAATTTACCGGGAAGGGGAATACGGTATCCGTATTGAAAATCTAATCCTTGCTGAAAAAGCCGGAGAGACGGCATTTGGCGAGTTTTATCAGTTTGAGACTTTAACATTGTGTCCGATAGATAAGAAGCCAATCAATAGAGCCTTGCTTTCGGAGGAAGAAATCGATTGGTTGAATACTTATCATAAAAAAGTATATGATATTCTTTCACCCGGATTAGATGAGGGTGAACAAAAGTGGTTAAAAGAAAAAACAGATGAAATCTAAATTTTTTATTATTCTATTGCTTGCGATAGCGTGGGGCTCTGACGCTCTTTGCGATTCTTTGAGAATTTCGATCACGGCTCCCCAGTTGAAGAATTCGGAGTTGGCTTTGTGCGCCTATTTTAATGGGAAAGTTTATAAAAAAGATTCTTTGCAATTGTCGGATCAAGGCGTCGGAGCTTTTATCCAGGATAAGAAACTGGATCAGGGCCTGTATCTGATTTACGTCGATAGTACAAAATATTTTGACGTTCTATTGTCGGATGATCAGGTGCTTCAGGTTGAGATTGACACTGCTGACTTTATTGGTAAAAATAAAGTATCCGGAGCTCCACAGTCGGTTGCTTTTGCCGAATACGTCCGTTTCCTTTCAGGCAAGCAGAAAGAACGTATGAAGTTGTTTGATCAGGGGAAAGCTCTGCAGGCTGAAAATAAAGATTTTTCTGAGGTTTCGGAAAAACTGGAGGTTTTAAATAAGGAAGTACAGTCTTTCCAGGATGATTTCTTTTCCCGGCATAAGGATCAATGGGTTATGCTGTTTTTTAAAGGTCTGGAACCGGCGACAGGGCCCTATCCTTCTCCTAAAACGCAGGATGAGGCCAAAGAAGAATTTTATTATTTGAAGGATCATTATTTTGATAATATTGATTTATTGGATAAGCGTTTTTGGTACACTAGTTATTTCCCTCAAAAGATTGAAAGTTACCTTCAGAATCAGGTGGAAGGAATTCCGGATTCCTTGGCGAATGGGGCTACCCGTCTGGTTGCCAAAACGATGAAGGATACGACCTGCTATCAGTTGATGTTGTCGAAACTGACCAATTATGCTTTACAGAGTAATATCATGGGGATGGAAAATGTTTGGGCCAAACTGGCTGAGGATTACTATCTTAAAGGTCTGGCAAGTTGGGCAGACACCGCTTTCCTTTCGGATATACAATCGGAATATAATAAGGTACGTTATAACCGGATTGGCATGAAAGCTAAAGATCTTCCGTTGCAGGATTCGTTGAATCGTAAGGTACAACTTTACAATCTTGGGCGTAAATATACTTTACTGGTCTTTTACGAACCTTCGTGCGGACATTGTAAGAAGGAAATCCCGGTTTTTTATGATAAGTTGTATAAAAAATATGCCGACAAAGGACTGGATGTCGCGTGTGTTTATTTATTAACCGATAAAAAAGAGTGGTTGGGTTTTGTTAATGAGCATCATTTGCGTGGAACTCACTGGTATAATCTTTGGGATCCTAACAGGACATCCTATTATTGGGAGTTTTATAATACGGCAACTACACCCTCCATCTATGTCTTGGATAAGGATAAAAAAATTATTGCCAAAAAGTTAAATGATGAAACATTGGATCAATTATTGGGTGATTTGTTGAAGTCCGATTAAATTTATATATGTATGAAACGAGCATGCAAAACTTGCGCCAAAGAGCATGAACATGATGCGAGTTCCATACGACCTTTAAAAATAAATTATTGACGTATGAAAAACACAATTTCAAGGAGACATTTTTTAAAGTCAGCTGCTATAAGCGCTGCAGGTTTTGCGGCCTTTCCACAATTGGTGAAGGCTAAGTATAATGAAGTCGGGGAGAAGTTTATCCGCATGGGCTTTATCGGGTTGGGGCAACAAGCCATGTATTTATTGAATGGATTTATGAGTATTCCCGGAGTGAAAGTGGTTGCCGGTTGCGATGTCTATGACATTAAACGTCAACGATTTATGAAAAGAGTCACTGATTTTTATACTGAACAGGCAAAAAAAGAAGGGAATAAGGATGTTCAGTCTGATGTGCAAATTTATGAGAATTATAAGGATTTGCTCGCTAATCCTGATATTGATGCGGTAGTCATTGCAACACCCGATCATTGGCATGCCTTTATCGCCATTGAAGCCTGTAAAGCTAAAAAGGATATTTATCTTGAAAAACCGTTGACTTTTACAATTGAAGAAGGTCGGGAGTTGGTGAAATCCGTGCGCGCACACGGTGTGATTCTTGCAGTTGGTAGTCAACAACGTTCGGATCCGAATTTCCAGCATGCTGTAAAAATGATAGGAGAGGGTAGGATCGGTAAAATCGAACGTATCAATGCTTGTGTCGGGGCACCCCCTAAACCTTACAATTTGCCGGAAGAGTCGGTTCCGGTAGGATTGAATTGGCCTTTGTGGTTGGGTCCTTCGGAATATATACATTACAATCATGAATTAGCCTTGCCGATTTCACTTGATCCTGAAGTAAATGAAAAAATGTGGGGTGCATGGCGCTGGTATAAAGAGTTGGGCGGAGGTTATACTACCGACTGGGGAGCTCATATGTTCGATATCGCTCAATGGGGCATGGGAATGGATGGTAGCGGTCCGGTAGAAATTATTCCGGCCGGATATAAAGATACAAAGTTTTTAACCTATATTTATGCAAATGGAACGATAATGACGGAAGAACCATTCAATGAGAAGAAAACCAAGGGTGTAAAATTCTGGGGAGATAAAGGATGGATCGAAGTTTCCCGTGGGCATTTTCTTGCTTCCGATAATAGTTTGTTGCCTCCAAAAGTAGAAAAAACAGAAGGAGCATACGAGACGAAAATTCCTCATCAACTGAACTTTATAGAATCCGTAAGAAAGCATGTAGATCCTATAGTACCGGTAGAGATTGGACATCGTACCTGCACGGTTTGTACATTGGGTAATCTGGCATACGAATTGAAACGGCCTTTGAAGTGGAATCCGCAGGCAGAACGATTTGTGAATGATTCGGAAGCAAATGGATTATTGACTAAGAAATATGCAGAAGGGTATTCAATATAAAAAAAGCGGTGAAAGATGAAAAAGATGATTCGGAGGAGATGGCATCAATAGTTTAAATGTTTTTACCAAGAGAATATCCTCCCCAGGTTGCTAATAAACAAAGTGATATACTCAACAATGCATAAATAAAAAATAAAAAAGTATCGCCTTGTTTTAATAGATTGAAATTCTCCCAGGAAAATGCTGAGAAAGTAGTAAATCCTCCGCAGAATCCGATAATAAGAAAGTGAAGCCAGGAGTTCTTTTCCGAAATTGAAGGGAGAGCCCAAAACAATCCGATAAGGAACGAACCGATGATATTCACACTCAGTGTGGCAAGAGGTAATGCCTGTGTTAAGAATTGTGCAAATAAACGTGCAATACCGATACGGGCAACACTGCCTAATCCTCCTCCGATAAAAACGAATGTCAATAATTTTACCATCTTTAGATTTTTATTTTTTGTCTGTAAAAGTAAGAAATTTTTTGTTTTAATGGAATGTTTATATCTTTGTTTTCTGAATTCAAAATTTTACTTTGGGAGAAACTCTTTGTGCGATTGAAATATACCAGGATCAAATAATACAAATCCAAAAATAAATTATTGACGTATGAAATTCCTAAAATTCTGTATTTTATTACTTGTATTGAATTTCTTTTTCTCGGATAATGTTTTAGCAGGCGATCTCCGTTTTAGATCCGATGGTAAATTTAAAATTATTCAGGTAACGGATTCTCATATTAAAGCAGATTCTCCATATTCTCAGGAAACAATTGAGATGCTCAATCTTGTTTTGGATGTTGAAAAACCCGATTTAGTGATATTTACGGGAGATATTGTAACAGGGGAACCTTATAAATCCGGATTTGATATGGTAATCGAACCTCTTATAAGTCGAAAAATTCCCTATGCTTTACTGTTTGGAAACCATGATGACGAGCAAGACCTTTCTAAAAAGGAACTTGCTGATCTTTTAATGGGATATCCTTATAATATCAGTAAGTTGAAGAAAGTCAAGAATGTTTCCGGATATGGAAATTATACAATAGAAATAAAAGATAATACGGGGAAACAAACTCAGGCTGTTATTTATTGTATGGATTCCAATACATATAGCGCCTTGAAACAGGTGGAAGGGTATGGTTGGTTTAATTTTGATCAGATTGAATGGTATAGGAAACAAAGTGATAGGTTTACAAAAAAGAACGGTGGAAAACCACTCCCTTCATTATCCTTTTTCCATATACCTTTGCCTGAATATAAGAAAGTTTATACCGATACTATCTATCGGTTTGTAGGAGTGCAAATGGAAAAAGTTTGTTCTCCGGAAATCAATACGGGCTTGTTTGCAAATATGCTCGAAAAAGGAGATATAATGGGAATGTTTGTCGGACATGATCACGTTAATGATTACATTTTCAACTTATATGGTATTGCGTTAGCTTACGGCCGTTTTTCCGGAAGTAAAACGACTTATACCAAACTGAAAAATGGTGTTCGTGTAATTGAACTTACAAAAAATACAAAAGGGTTTGGTACCTGGATTAGGTTGGACGGCACGACTGTAATTGACCGGGTACGGTTCCCGGATGATTTACCTCTCACAAAACAAAGATAAGCTTTTGGCCTGAATTGGTCGGCTTATTATCAAGGCAAACCTTAATTTTTCTCTGCAAACTTAAGGTTTGCCCGGTTCATCAATAGGGCGAAAAATGTTTCGCCCCTACGGCGGAATTACTCCGCAGCCGTTTGCGTCAAAATATACTTGTCTGCAAGTTCACCGGTGATGCGATTGCCTTCCATATCCAGTTGTATCAACTTGTTTTCGCCTACTTGGTAATAAGGCGGAATGCCCGCGTCGTTTTTCAGGTTGACAATGCTGCCTGTTTCATCCCACGAAAAATCGCCCACAATCTGCGTAGGAGTGTTGTCTTGCGTACCGAGATAGAGATAAGACAGCTCATAAGTGCTTGGATTCAACACAATGGTTACTTTGATGCCCTCGCAATCGGCACAGGGGATAACGCCCGTGTACTTGCCTTCCCAATTCAAACTGGTGCGCGAGTTGTCGGCCATACTGGTGACAACAACCTCTTCCGACTTCTTCTGCTGTCCGCCGCCACACGACACAAAGCTTGCTACCGATAAAACGGCAACTGCAACTATTGAAAAAAATATTTTTTTCATTTTCTTTTAAGTTTAAATGAATACTAAATGTGCATAGTTTACAAAGATAAGTATTTTTTATAAATAATGTCGATTTTTTTTGTTTTTACCTCAGGGCAAACCTTAAAATTCGAGCAATTTTATCCCTTTTTCTGCTAATTGGGTATATAAAGAAAATCCCTGATCTCGCATGGAAATCAGGGATTTACGTTAAATTTCTTCTGTTTTTTGGCTTTTCTTGTGATCCACCTGGGGCTCGAACCCAGGACCCCATCCTTAAAAGGGATGTGCTCTACCTGCTGAGCTAGTGAATCAGCCTGTTTGCTTTTTAAAAGCGAGTGCAAAGGTAGTGAATAAAATTTAATGAACAAATAAAACGAGAAAATATTTTGCTTTTTTTGCGTTTCCGGCTATAAAAAATTACTTTTGCATAGTTTATTTTTGAATTATGATCAAGTCCATTGTAAAAAATAGAGCGATTCTTTTGTTGTTGTTCATCTTTGGTTTACAACAATCAATAGCCCAGAATATAGCTGTAGTGAATGATTTCATTAAAAAATCAAACATGAAGCATGCAAATATAGGAATAAAAGTCGTTGAAGTATCTTCGGGGACAATCATTTGCAGTTATAATGATCAGTTATCCCTTTGTCCTGCATCCTGCATGAAATTAGTCTCTTCGGCAGCCGCTTTGGAATTGTTGGGGCAGGATTTCACCTATAAGACGGTTTTATTTACCGATGGGACTGTCGATACTAAAGGGGTGTTACAGGGAAATATTTATATCAAAGGAATGGGGGATCCTACTTTGGGTTCCGAATTTATTGATAAAGAACCGAAAGAATTTCTGAATCAGTGGATTACCGATATGAAGGAATCCGGAATTAAATCTGTAAACGGTAAAGTGATTGCTTTGGATAACTTATTTGGCTATGAAGGAGTTTCGTCAAGATGGCTTTGGGGTGATATCGGGAATTATTATGCCCCCGGGATATATGGTATCAGTGTGTTCGATAATATGTATCGCTTGACTTTGAAATCAGGGGCTTCCGGAACAAAACCTGAAGTTGTAGCCTGGGAACCATCGGAGATTCCATTGAAATTTGATAATAATCTCAAGGCCGCGCCTGATAATGTTGATAATGCTTATATTTATGGAGAACCTTTTAATCCGGAACGCCGGATATTCGGCACTATTCCCCGTAATAACCCTTCGTTTGTGATTAAAGGAGATATTCCTGATCCCGGATTATTCTTGGCTTCTTATTTCACTTTGATATTGGAAAAATCAGGAATCCGGATCTTGGAGAAAGCATCTTCTTCCAGAATCGAAAATGTAAATCCGAAAGAAAAAAAAATCTTGTCTCAAACAATATCTCCTGATTTGAATAAAATCATACAGGTGGTAAATTTCAGGAGTAATAATCATTATGCGGAACACCTTTTTAAAAAAATCGGTTCGGAAGATAAGGTGACGGGGTTCTGGAAAAGTAAAGGTTTAGATCCGGACGGACTTTTTATGTACGATGGTTCCGGACTTTCTCCGGTAAATGCTGTGAGTGTCGATTTTCTGACATCTTTGTTGCGTTATATGGCAATTAAAAGTAAATATGCCGAAGTTTTTTATCAATCTTTACCTTGTGCGGGAAAAGAGGGTACTGTTAAAGGATTTTTGAAAAATACATTTTTAGAAGGAAATGCCCGTATAAAAAGCGGAAGTATGGGAGGTGTGATGTCTTATAGTGGTTATATGACCTGGAATGGGAAAAAATATGCTTTTTCCGTGATTGTCAATAAATTCAATGGCTCTCAATCCACGGTTCGTCGTCAAATAGAACAGTTACTGACCGGATTGTTTGACAACCCGTAATCCGATGTCGGAGATTCCTTTCAGGTCGTCTTCTCGCATTCCTTGTTTGATGGAATAGATATAAGCGCCCGGAATGCGGAAACGAAAGCCTTGCTCGTAAGGAAGACTCAATGTATGCAGGTTACTTCCTTTTCCGTACCATTCTCCCATGGCATCGGCTAATTCGCAATTAACGGTATCTTTTCGCATGTTTCCTTCGGGTGTTTTCAGATCAACGAACAACCACAGATTCCGGAATGAATAAGATTCGTTGTTACGGATTTCCAGGAAAATATTGTAAACGCTCACCGTATCTGTTATATTAACTGCGAAATCATAAGTTGTGTTCTTGTTCCAACCGGCATTTTCAATACCTTTGAATTGAAAATAGATATCACTCTTCCCGGAACAGGCGGATAAAACTATCAGAAGTAAAAGAATAAGAATATGTTTGCGATTGTATGTGTTGGGCATTATCTCTTTTCTTTTTATTACATTTTTTGATCACGGGGATGCTGGTTATTCCCATTCTTGGAATGGTTTTCTCTGTTATTCCCACTATGTTTCCTGTTTTCAGGGCGCTTATTTTCGTGACTTCCCTGGTGATTGTTTTTATTCCCGTTTCCGTTATTGTCACGGGTTCCCTGATTCGATTTTTTCTTTTTCTTTTTAGGATTGTCAAAACGGGTAACGCTTTCTCCCAGGATATCCTGATATTCTTTTTGAGGCTTATTGTTGTTTTCGGAAGAAATCAATTGATCCGGTTTAATTCCTTTTTTATTTAATCCGATAATTTCGTAAGCCCGTTCGGATGTGATTGTTACAAGATTAGCCGCAAAGTTTTTATCGGAAGAATAAGTCATCTGATTTTTGAATACATCTGTTTTGAAGTGATAGAAAACGCCGTCTTTGGTTTCCAGGGGTATTTCCCGCGACGGATAACTCTTTTGGGCTTCTGCGTATGTATCGACTTCATAATTGAGGCAACATTTCAGTTTTGCACATTGCCCGGCTAATTTCTGGGGGTTGAGTGAAATATCCTGGATTCTTGCTGAACCCGTAGAAACCGAAATGAAATTAGTCATCCAGCCGGAACAACACAATTCGCGTCCGCAAGGTCCGATTCCTCCGATACGTCCGGCTTCCTGGCGGGCTCCGATTTGTTTCATCTCAATGCGCACCCGGAATGCTTCGGCCAGATCCTTGATCAATTGGCGAAAATCGACCCGTTCATCTGCGATATAATAAAAAATAGCTTTATTTCCGTCTCCCTGATACTCGACATCTCCAATTTTCATTTGGAGTCCCAACCCTTCTGCAATTTTTCGTGAACGAATCATTGTGTCATGTTCCCTGGCTTTGGCTTCTTCGTATTTTTCCAGGTCGTTGGGCTTGGCCTTACGGTAAACCCTGCGTATTTCGGCATCCGGACGGACACGGTTCTTTTTCATTTGCAAAAGAACGAGCTTTCCGGTCATGGTGACTGCACCGATATCATGTCCGGGACTAGACTCTACAGCTACAACATCTCCTTTTTCCAAAGGAATTTTGTTGCTGTTCAAGTAATAACCTTTACGGGTATTTTTAAATTGAACTTCCACGTAATCGGTGGCCAGTTCGGATTCGGGAATGTCGCAGAGCCAATCATAAGAATTCAGTTTGTTGGTATGTTTACAACAGCCTTTCTTGTTCATGCAACATCCATCGTTATATAGTCTGTATTCCATAAATTTATATTTTACGTTTACGTCATACGTTTTTACGTTTTGTCGTGCGTAAGCCCGATGGTATAACGTAAAACGTATAACGTATAACTCAATGCAAAGTTATCATTTTTTCAATAAAACCGCAATTTTCATCGATAAATCGAGGAATATCATTTTCGGATTGACATTCTGTTCGATGTGCCTGGCTGCCGATTCGAGTTCTTCCATCAATTCGATGACATTACGTTCGTTCACATAAGTTGAAAATTTGACGGAAAAATCGGATTCGGAAGAGTTCATATAGTTAATATCTTTTGAATGAAGCCGATATGCGAAATTTTCCCGAATCATGTGCTGTGCATATGAAAGGAAATTTTTTTGCCATTCCCTTCCCATGGAAGAAAAATAATCGCCCTTAGCTTTCATGTTCCTGATATTACGGGTCCAGCAATTACGCATGATGGTAATAAACAAGTCCAGAAATTCCTCATTTTCCTCATTATTTTCGAGGACTTCTCCGGCTTTGATGTAGCTCCCGTTAGATAAATGTACGATGGAAATCATTTCGTCTTCCGGCAGGTTGTATTTTGCTGCAATTGCTTTTGCCAGGCTTTCCCCGTCAATGGGCGGAACATGCAGGCTTTGGGAACGGGACCGGATAGTGGCCAAAACCCTTTCGGGATCTTCCGAAACGAGGAGGAATATTGTCTTTTCGTAAGGTTCCTCAAGAATTTTCAGCAGTTTATTGGCACATTCTTCCTGCATCTTTTCGGGCAACCAGATAATCATAATTTTGTATTCCGCTTCATAGACTTTCAGGTTGAGCTTCTTTAAGATACTGTTACTCTCTGCCGTATAGATTGTCCCTTGGGCATTATCCGCATGGATATAATTGAGCCAGGAAGAAAGCTTGAAATAGGCATTCCGGTTCAGAAATTCCCTCCATTCGGAGATATAGTCGTCGCAAATGGTCTCTTTATCGCTCGCACCCGAACTTTTTTTCTTTTTGACTATCGGAAAAACAAAATGCAGGTCGGGATGAGCATACTTATTGTACTTTATACAAGAAGGGCAGGAGCCGCATGAATCTTCAGCCCTGCGGTTCGTGCAATTCAGGTACCTGGCATATGCAATGGCCATAGGGAGAGCTCCCACGCCTTCATTCCCATGAAGTAATTGTGCATGAGGAATCTGATCCGATTGAACCGAACGGATTAACCGGTTTTTCAAACGTTCTTGTCCTATGACATCACTGAACTTCATAAATTAATAAATAGCCTGTGCAATTTTCCGTACACTGTCGGTCGCCATCAATGTGTAAAAGTGAAGACTGGGAACCCCGTGGGCGATCAGTTCTTTACATTGATTGATACTCCATTCTACGCCAACGGCTTTTGCATCGTCGTCGGTTTTACATTTTCTCAATTCTGTTGCCAGCGCTTCGGGAATTTCCGATCGGAATATTCTGGGTAATACGGTCAACTGGTTCAATAGTACGATCGGTTTGATTCCCGGAATAATAGGAACAGTAATACCTTCCCGGCGGCAACGATCTACAAAATCAAAATATTTCCGGTTATCGAAGAACATTTGAGTGACTGTATAATCGGCTCCGGCTTCAATTTTTTGCTTCAGGAAAGCAATATCGGATTCTATATTGGGAGCTTCCTCGTGCTTTTCGGGATAACAGGCAACGCCGTATGAAAATGGCGTTTCCATTTTTTCAAAAAAACTTCCGTCGCAGGCAATACCGGAATTGAAGTCATTGACCTGTTTCTGAAGATCGGTTGTATGCCCATGGCTTTCTCCCGGATAGAGTTGGTTCGAATCCAGTTTGTTGACGTCGCCACGAAGTAGAAGCAAATCATGAACCCCTAAAAAATTCAGGTCCAACAGGGCATATTCCGTTTCCATTTTGGTAAATCCCTTGCAAATGATGTGCGGGACAGCCGTAATACCGTAATGGTACTGGATGGCAGCTGCAATGGCCACTGTCCCGGGACGTTTCCGGACGTTGACTTTTTTCATCAGTCCTCCTTCCGTCTCCTGGTAAATATTTTCGCTGTGGTGAGTAGTGATATTGATGTATTTAGGGCCGAATTCTCTTAATTTGTCAATAATACTACATACTTTCGAGAAGCTGTTTCCCTTCAGAGGAGGCAATATTTCAAATGAAAAAGCGGTTTCTTTATTCTTATTCAATAATTCTATAACTCTCATTTTTTGTCAAAATTTATTGCAAAGATAATATAAATCATTACATTTGCATCAAAATGTTTCACACGGATTTTTACAGAATATACAGAAGGTATTTCTTTATGCCCATATCCGGTTCTTTAGTATAAATTTGTGTAATCTGTGAATTGAAAATTGGCATAGTCAATCTGTGTGAAACCCTAAAATATTATTAAACATGGAGAATATCAATTGGACGGAACTGTCGTTCGGTTACATGAAGACGGATTACAATATACGATGCTATTACCGTAACGGGAAATGGGGGGAACCGGAAATCAGCGATTCGGAAATGATTCCGTTACATATGGCTGCAACTTGTTTGCACTATGGACAGGAAGCATTTGAAGGATTGAAGGCATTCAAAGGCAAAGACGGAAAAGTCCGTATTTTCAGGATGCGTGAGAACGCTTTGCGTTTACAGGCTTCGTGTCGTGGTATCCTGATGTCGGAGCTTCCGGTGGAAGTTTTTGAAAAGGCTGTTGTTGAGGCTGTTAAACGTAATCAACGTTTTGTGCCTCCTTACGAGAGCGGAGCATCTTTATACATTCGTCCGTTACTTATAGGTACAGGAGCCCAGGTTGGAGTAAAACCTGCTTCGGAATATTTGTTTGTAGTATTTGTGACGCCTGTAGGCCCCTATTTCAAGGAAGGATTCAAACCGACTCCTTATGCCATCATCCGTGGATATGATCGCGCGGCTCCGTTGGGTACGGGGACATTCAAAGTGGGTGGAAATTATGCCGCCAGTCTGGTCCCGGGCGAAATTGCTCATTCCAAAGGATATTCTGCGGTACTTTATCTTGATGCCCGGGAGAAAAAATATATCGATGAATGTGGGCCGGCAAATTTCTTCGGAATAAAAAATAATACATATATTACACCGGAATCGGTTTCTATATTGCCTTCCATTACGAATAAGAGCTTAATGGTATTGGCAGAGGAATTAGGGATGAAGGTAGAGCGTCGTCAGGTACCGGTGGAAGAGTTGGCTACTTTTGAAGAAGCCGGAGCTTGCGGCACTGCTGCCGTGATTAGTCCGGTGCTGCGGATTGATGATTTGGATGAAAACAAATCTTATGTGTTTTCCAAAGATGGTCAGGCTGGGCCTGTCAGCATCAGGTTATATAATAAATTAAGAGCAATTCAATACGGTGATGAACCCGATAAATACGGATGGATCACTCTGGTTGAATGAAATTTATAATTCATAATTCATAATTCATAATTATTATGTCTCTCAACAGAAGAAACTTTCTCCGGATTTCTGCAACGGCAGGAGCTGGAGCCCTATTTTTGAATCCGGCGGAGTCTTTGGCCTCCGCTAAAGCAGGTGAAGCTCTGAAAATCCCAACCCGGAAGTTGGGAAAGACCGGTTTGGAACTCCCTATTTTGAGTATGGGAGTAATGCGTGCGGATAATCCTTCGGTCTTGAGAGCCGCATATAATTCGGGAATTGTCCATTTTGATACGGCTCATGGTTATCAGAATGGGAAGAACGAAGAAATGGTGGGTAACTTTTTAACAGGGAAACCGCGGGATTCGTTTATCGTTGCTACCAAATGCAAAGCGAGATACCCGTTTTCCGAAAATTTTGAAAAAGAATATTCCGAAATGATGGATACTTCTCTGAAACGTCTTCAGATGGATCATGTCGATATTTTTTATGCCCATGCACTGGATAAGGTCGAAGAAGTGAAAGATCCGCGTTTGTTAGCTGTTCTTGCGAAATTCAAAGAAGAAGGCAAGACCCGCTTTATCGGATTTTCTACTCATGCTAATAAACCGGAGCAGATTGACGCCGCTATTGACGCCGGTATTTATGATGTTATTCTGATTAGTTATAATTTCAAGTTGAAGCAGTTGAAAGAAACTGAAGAAGCTATTGCCCGCGGAGTGAAGGCCGGAATTGGTTTTGTCGCAATGAAAACGATGACCGGCGGAACCGAAGATGCGGAAGGAAAAAAGAAAATAGATGCCGGAGCTTGTTTGAAATGGGTATGGCAGAATGAAAATTTCACTACGATAATTCCGGGATTCTCGAATTACGATGAATTGGACGAATGCCTTGCCGCCGTTGCCGATCCGAAACTCAACGATAAGGAGAGGAAATACATTGCGGCTCTTTGTAACGAAGAATTGTTGTATTGCGTAAATTGCAGGAAATGTGTGGCGGATTGTGTAGAACATTTGCCTATTCCTGATATGATGCGGGCTTACATGTATAATTACGGCTACAGGCATCCTTCTTTGTCGAAAGATACTCTGATGGAATTAAGCCTGTCGGATAAGTTGTGTACGTCCTGTAATTCTTGCTCCGTAACTTGTACCGAAGGCTTTGATGTTAAGCAAAAAATAGCGTCCATTACAAGATTAGTAAATGTCCCTGATGAATTTTTAGTTTAAATTCCGTTATGTTAAAGCAAAAAATATTTAGTTTAGTTTTTCTCTTGTCTTTTGCGTCGGTTGTTTCGGCGCAAACTCCACAAGAATTGAAGTCGTATCTTCCTACGGTTACCGGATGGACTATTTCGCCTGAGTTTGAAGTGTTTGGCCGGGACAATTTATATGTTCGGATCAATGGGGCCGCTCCTTTATTTTTGGAAAATAATTTTCAGGAAATGACCTCCATGGTTTATACCAAAGGGGACGATTATATTACGATTCAGGCCTATCGTCATGCCGCTCCGGTCGATGCTTTCGGGATGTATGCTTCCGAACGCTCTTCCGAGATGACTTTTTACAGGATAGGAGGCGAAGCCCAGGGAGATAATATGGGATTGTACAGTTTTGCAGGTTGTATTTATCTGAAAATGCAGGCAAATAATGAATCCGAAGAAATAGGGAAGACCTTACGTGAAATTGCAAAAGGATTGATTGCAAAGATTGATCCCAATGCCGTTTATCCGGGTTTGTTCAGGTATTTTCCCGTAGAGTATAAACAAGACCATTCCGAGGCTTATACCACTTCGAATTATATCGGGCATGAGTTTTTGAAAGGGGTTTACACTTGCAATTATAAAATCGGAGAGGCGGAAGGGCAATTATTTGCAATCGATGCAAAAAGTAAAGAAGAGGCTCAGGGAATCCTGAAAAAATATTTTGAATTTGCCAAACAGCCGTTTGATGTCCGGGAAGGTTTATCATTTGTTATTAAAGATAAATACAATGGAGATATTCCCTGTGTTTGGGACAGGCAATATATTTTAGGAATATTCTATGAAAAAGGAGAAGATTCGAGCGGATATGACTTTGGAGATATATTGGAACAATTGATAAAGAATATAGAATGAAGAAGCGTTTTGCTGCGCACTATATTTTTTTGGGAGAAGGGAAGATTTATAAACAATATTATCTTGAGTTAGGAGATAATAATGATATAGCAGGTGTTTATCCTCTCGAAACAGAGATTGAAGGAACAGTATTCCACAATGGAATACTGTTTCCTGTTTCTGACAAATGGAATTTACATCCTGTTGAAATTCTTGATAAACTGAAAGAATTATCTCAACTTTATCCTGAGGATTCGGTATTTCGGTTGTTGGAATATTCCGGATGGGTGTGTGACGAACGCGATGTTCCGGTTCATGTTTTTCAATTGGACGGAATCGATTTGGTTGCAGCAAAATTTGCAGTCAATGATGAGAATCACAATCCTTGTATGAAGTCACTCTCCTCGGTCATCCCTATATCCCTTTACGGCAACCGTAGGTTGCAAGTTTAGGAACCAGTAGCTTCAGCTACTGGGATCAAGCTATCCACTTCACTATAACTCCCGCTGGGAGTAGCTCGGACGACGACCTGTTTGCTTGCGCTGCAAGCCCGGGGGATAAGAGAGCATACCCTTCTCCAGTAGCTGAAGCTACTGGTTACTAAACTTTGCAACCTATGGTTGCAGGAAAAAGTTCGGTCGAACGTTGTTTCATAATTTTTAATTTTAAGTTAAAATAATTATCTTTGTAGTTGAAAGAATTAATGATTATCCGTTGTTAGATATGCCTACAATTTTTATTTTTTTCGGTTTGTGATTTATGTTTTTCAGTAATGATCATGAGCCGGTACATGTTCACGTTATAAAAGGACAGGGTTCGTTTTGTGAAAATGCTGTATTTCAGATATTGCCCAAAATAAGGTTGTTAAAAAACAATGGGTTGAAACCTAATGAACTAAAACTTTCTGAAATGGTTATAGAAGAAAATAGAGAAATAATTATTGAACATTGGAATAACTTTTTTAATTCTGTAAAAAAATGCGCTCAAAGATAGAAAATATATGGATTGACGACATAGCCGTTTACATACAAACCGGGGATGGGAAGATTTTCAGTGAAAAATTCAATGATTATCCAAGATTGAAATATGCTACGACAGAACAGCGCAAGTCATTTACATATAACAATATCGGCATACGCTGGGAGGAATTGGATGAAGATTTGAGTTTTGAAGGATTTATGAATAAGAAAAACAATAAAGAGACAACATTGTTTCGGTTATTCAAAAATCATCCGGAGTTAAATGTAGCCGGTATAGCCCGTCGGATAGGTATTTCTCAGAGTGTTATGGCATCCTATGTGTGTGGGATAAAAAAGCCGTCTCCTATGAATATGGAATTAGTAGAAAAACAACAAAAACTGAGAGAGAACAATTACAAAGAAGTCCTGCGTTATATGGATAATGCTAAGGACAGTCTGAAAAAAGCCGGGAAGGAAGACGGTTACTACCAAGATCGTAAGTATATCAAGACTGCTTGCGGCACGGCTTATAATGGCGTCCTCCTGGCGTTGGACACGTATCTTATGCTTAAGGGAATTCCCAGGCCTCATAAAAAAAAGCGGCTTTCCATAGAATATTATGAAAGTAATATCGGCCAGTTGGATAAAAAACTGCTGAAGGAACTGGATGTGGTTTATCACGTACTGCATCTGGACGGTTATTACGACGGCATACAGGATGCAATGCTTATCAAAAAAGGATTTGACACAGCCTTTGAAATCATCAACAGGATTAAACCGTAGATAATTTTTTTGTATGTTATGCGGTTCAATCTATGCAGGTCAAGATATTCAATATACCTATATCCGACTCCGGTGGGCAACTCGAAGAGGTAAACGCCTTTTTGCGTTCACACAAAGTATTAAGCATGGAGCAACAACTTTTGCCTTCGGCGCAGGGGGGATGCTGGTGTTTTTGTGTGCGTTATTAAGCAGGTTGCCAACGAGCAGGGTGTAGCCGCTTATGTCGTTTTTACCGACGAAGAACTCTCTCATCTTGCTCAATTGGACGAACTCACTGAAAAAACAATGTTATCGGTCGATTGGCAATAACGGGAAAAACGTACCATATCAAGTTGGCGGGTTATTCCGACGTTACGAAGTACAGTTGGAGTTACAGTAAGGAAGGCGTGACGTTCTCCCCTGAAACAGGCGGGGTTGGAGGAAACGAAACCTGGGCGACATTCGGCGCCCTTTCGGAAGGTACGGGCACGTTAACGGCGACCTTGGAACACCCCTGCGGTACACGTCAGGCAACGCAAACGATTAAAGTGCAATACCCGACGGGAACAGATAACCTCACGACAACCGCCATTCAGGTTTCCCCGAACCCGACTTCAGGCGTAGTAAAAGTTTCGAACACGGAATCGAACCAAACCCTCCACTCTTTCAATTATCCGGTTTTTTTGTAGTTCACTATTGCCCAGGTATTGAAAAATACTCCGAATCCGATGATTGCTCCCAGTTGGGGTAAAATATCCGTTAATTGGCTGCCTTTCATAAAAATCAGCCGGATAACTTCTACAAAATAGCGTAAAGGATTGAATATAGTAACTGTTTGAACCCATTCCGGCATACTGCTGACAGGAGTGAACAATCCGCTAAGCAAAAAGAAGATAATCATAAAGAAAACAGCCGTAAACATTGCCTGTTGTTGGGTGTTGGAATAGGTCGATATGACCAGTCCCGCCCCTGTGAAAGCTATCAGATAAAAGAAGGCGAACAGGTAAACCAGCAAAACATTTCCTGCAGGGAAAAGCCCGTAAACCAACCAGGCGATGAACAGTCCAATGGTAAGTAAGACCAGTCCTATGATAATGAATGGAATTAATTTAGCCAGAATAAAGATATATTTCGGAATAGGGGTGACATTGATTTGTTCGATCGTTCCGATTTCTTTTTCTTTCACGATATTCATGGCTGATAATACTCCTCCGATCAATGTCAGCAGCATCACTAAAATCCCCGGAACCATGAAATTCCGGTAATTCATTTCCTTGTTATATTTAAAGTACGGGGTAGTTTGTATGAGATTGATCCTGTCGAGTTGCACTCCCTGTTCCCGAATGACGTTTTGGTTGAATTCTGCAATGATTTGTCCTAAATAAGCCGCTCCGAGTCCGGCTTTCTGACCGTTGACGGCATTGACGGAAAGCATAACATCCGTTTGTTGGTGACGGACAAAATTATTTTCAAAGTGAGCCGGTATTTCCAGGATTAAATCGGCTTTGTCGTTTTCAATGGTTTTGAGGGCCTGGTCATAAGAACCGGAATAATCCGTTAACCGGAAAAAACCGGAAGAAACAACTTTGTCAATCAATTGCCGGGAGTAAGCTCCCCGGTCGTTATCAATTACTCCGAGTGAAATGTTGCGTTGTTCGAATGTGGCCGCCCACGGTAAAATTAGTAATTGAATTACCGGCAAGCCTATAATCATTTTAAAAATGATTTTATCTCTTCTGATTTGTAAAAATTCCTTTTGGAGGAGGTATCTTAATTGTCTCATAACCGGTTCTTAAATTGTTTGATACTCACAGTCAGTAAAAAAACAGTCATTCCGAGCAGGATTGAAAGTTCTCTCCAGATAGCTGTAAATTCCAGTCCTTTGATCATTACATCCTTGATTGCAATAATAAACCATTTGGCCGGGATAAGATTGGAAATGATCTGCAACAGGATCGGCATATTTTCTACCGGAAAAATCAAGCCTGAAAGTAACATTGTCGGAAGCATCAGTCCGGCGCCGGACATCATCATAGCCGCCTGTTGGGTTTTAGTTACCGAAGAAATCAACATCCCCAGCGACAATGCGGACAAGATAAACAATGTACTCAGGAACAATATCAGGAATATATTTCCCGCAATCGGAACATGGAGTATATTGTTGGATATCAATAAAATCAGGATTACATCCAGGAATGCGATCAACAGATAAGGTACGGCTTTGGAGAGAACGATGAATACAGGTTTGACGGGCGATACGAGCAGTATTTCCATTGTCCCCTGTTCTTTTTCCCGGACAATCGAGATGGATGTAACCATAGCGCAGATCAACATCAATATCAAACCCATGATACCCGGCACAAAGTTGTAAGCGCTCTGTAATTGAGGATTATAGAGCATCTTTATTTCTGTCCGGATGACATACGGGATTTTGTTTGTTTTCATCAGGCTCTGTTGATGCTGCATCAGTATTTGTTGTGCATACGAAGTGATTGTTGACGCTTCGTTTGGGTCGGATGCATCGGCTAATAGTTGTAGGTTCCCGGTTCCGGTGCGGTATAAATCGTCACTGAAATTCTGGGGAATAACCAGCGCTAACTTGATTTTTCCTTTACGGAAATATTCTTCTATTTTAACAAAAGAATTCAGATTCTCTTTCAGATCAAAATACCGGCTACCATTCATACGTTCGGTAATCAGGCGGGAGGAGGTACTTTTCGATTCATCGAATACGGCAAACGGAGTATTCGTAATTTCCGTACGTATGGCAAATCCGAAGATGATCAACTGAATAACAGGCATTGCCAGTAACATCATCATGGTACGTATATCCCTGAAAATATGCAGAAATTCCTTTTTTATAAAACTGCCGAACTGCTTCATATGTATGCTCGTTTCATGAATTTTTCGCTTTTCTTGCTAATGATTGGAACACATCGTCCATGTTTCCTGCATGGAATGTCTTTTTGAGTTTATCCGGGCTGTCCAGAGCTTCGATTCTCCCGTCAACCATGATGGAAACACGGTTACAATATTCGGCTTCATCCATATAATGAGTTGTAACAAATATTGTAATTCCTTTTTCGGCTGCCTGATAAATCATTTCCCAGAATTTTCGGCGGGCAACCGGATCCACGCCTCCGGTAGGTTCATCCAGAAAGACAATTTTAGGTGTATGGAAAATCGATACGGCGAATGATACCTTTTGCTTGATTCCCAATGGGAGAGACTTGACCAAGGTATTCCGTTCATTGTTTAACTCCAGTTCTTTCAGTACTTCGCCGGTTTTTGAAATGATGTTTTTAGGGGACATTCCGTAAATACCACCGAACAGCCGCATGTTTTCGGCAACACTGAGGTCTTCGTACAATGAGAATTTCTGGCTCATATATCCGATATTCCGTTTGATATCATCCGACTGTTTATAGATGTCGAAACCGGCTACGAGTCCTTTTCCCGATGTTGGTGAGAGTAGTCCGCAAAGCATACGCATAGCAGTGGTTTTCCCGGCTCCGTTGGCCCCAAGGAATCCGAAAATTTCACCTTTTAAGACTTCGAAAGATATCCGATCGACTGCTGTAAAATCACCGAAACGTTTTGTGAGGTTTTCTGTTGTAATAACTGTGTTCATTTTATTCCATTAATTGAATGAAACAATCTTCCACGCTTGGAGTAATCTCTTTTGCCTCGATGTTTGGAACATCATCTTTGAAAGTTACGTGTAAATATTCACCGAAGATATATACCGAGTTTACCTGAGGATCTTTCCTTAATTGCTTCAATAAATGGTAATTATTTTCCGTGCGTATAGCAAAGAGTTTTTGCGGGTATTCCTTGATAATTTGCTCCGGAGTTGCGATAGATAAGATTTTTCCGGACTGAATCAGGGCGATACGATCGCACAAGGTTGCTTCGTCCATGTACGGGGTTGAAACCAGAATGGAGATATTTTCCTGCTTCAAACGTTTGAGTATTTCCCAGAATTCTTTCCGGGATACCGGATCAACTCCGGTTGTCGGTTCGTCGAGGAATAATACTAACGGTTTATGGATGAGAGCGCAACACAATGCCAGTTTTTGTTTCATTCCTCCCGACAGTTTACCGGCTTTCCGGTTTTTAAAGGGTTCGATTTGGATGTAAATATCCCGTATCAGGTCGTAATTTTCTTCAATGGATGTATTGAAAACATTGGCAAAGAAATCCAGGTTTTCCTGTACGGATAAGTCTTGGTACAATGAAAATTTTCCCGGCATATATCCTGCAATATTCCGTATTTCCCGGTATTGTTTCACGACATCCAATCCGTTGACTGAAGCAATCCCTTTGTCGGCGAGTAATAGTGTCGTCAGGATACGGAATAAAGTTGTTTTTCCGGCTCCGTCAGGGCCAATCAGTCCGAACAACTCGCCTTTATTGACATGGAAGGAGATATTACTCAGAGCCTGGGTTTCGCCGTATTTTTTGGAGATGCCGGAAATCCGGACGCCCCAGCTTCCGGAAAGAGGTAAATTAAAATCTGACATCGCCATACATTCCTATTTTTATCAATCCGTCGGCATTTTCTACGGCGACTTTCACTGCATATACCAGGTTTTGCCGTTCGTCTTTCGTTTGAATTGTTTTAGGCGTAAATTCCGCTTTATCCGAGATTCGGGAAATTTTTCCGGGGAACTTCTTACTCTCTTTTCCAAAGTTGATATAGACGGTGACATCCTGTCCCGTTTTTATTTTCTCCAATTGTTCGGAAACCACATAGGCTCTCAGAAAGAGATTTTTGGTATCCGCAATTTTGTACAGAGGTTTACCCGGAATAACCACTTCTTTATTTTCTGCATATTTGTTCAGAACGGTACCTTCTACCGGATTAATAATACGACACTTATCCAATTGATCCTGAATTTGGGCAATTTGAATTTCGTACGACATGCTTTCTTCATTCAAGCTGTTGATTGAGGTGGAAAGGGAGTTAATTTGTGCATCCAGGGTGCCTTTCAGTACTTGCAACTGGGAATTGGCGTCATCCACTTGCTTTTGTGTTGCAGCGTTGGCCTTGAACATCTTTTCCACCCGGTTCTTTTCCAGTTCGGCTTTTTGGATTTGTTCCTTAGTTGCTGAGATTTGGACAGCAATGTTCGGCCTGCGTGCACTGACTGCTTTTTGTGCAGTTTGTAATTGTAATTTCTTCAAATACAATTGGGTACTATCCACGTATCCCAGATATTGTCCTTGTGACAATAAGTCTCCTTCGGTTACATCGAACTGTTCTAATTTTCCTGATGCTTCGGAAGAAACAATCACTTCCGTCGCCTCAAATGTTCCCGACGCATCCTGTTCGAATTGACCGCGATTACAGGATGAAACCAGCAAAAACAATACAATTGACAATTGACAATTGACAATTGAGAGAGGAGAGAGGAGAGAGGAGAGTTGAAATTTTTTATTTAATGTTTTCATAATTATAATTTTATAATATAATTCGTAATTTATAATTATCAATTGTCAATTGTCAATTGTCAATTATTCATTGTTCATTTCCCTGTATTATCCGGTAATTGTAAATACTCATCAAATACTGGATTTCATGCAGGATTTTAGCCTGTCTGGATTGGTCTTCCGCATTGATATCCCGTATCAGGTCGTTGACGGTATAGACACCGTTTTCGTATTTATTTTCCGAAGCGGTTTTAACTCTGTTCCGGAGGGAGATGATTTCATCATCTTTCCGCATCAGTTCTTTTGCCTTCAGTACTTCATTGTAAGTTTGGGTAAGTTGAAGATTGGTATTGAAAGCGAAAGTTTCTTCCTGGATATTTACACGGTTTTTATTGATGTAGATCAGTTTTTTTTCATTACTTTGAGTATAAAGATTTCCAAAATTCCATGTCATCCGGATACCTCCGATTGCAAAAAGTTCGAAATTGTCGGATAACATGTTTAATCCGGGTTTACCATATCCTCCCTGGGCAAAAAGAGAGAGGCGGGGCCTGTTTTTGGATATAATCAGGCTTTCCTGGGCGTCGTATAGTTCCCGTTGTTTATTAAACAGGGTTATTTCCGGACGGAGGATACCGGACGACGTATCCACCAGGATTTCTGAGGGTTTTTCCAATGGCGTTTGTCCGGAAATTTTTTCGTTTATCAGAGTAGAAAGCATTTCCAAATAAGCTTTCCGTAATGAATTTAATTCGGTTTTTTTCTGTTCATTGTTTAATAATTCGACATGAATAGCATCTACGTCGGATAAGGTCGCCGTTCCGTTTTCAAACATTGCGTTTGCCGTATTGTAACTGTTTCTCAGATCTTTATCCAGGATTTCCAGTTGTTTCAATTGCTCGTCCAAAGTGAGTATCCCGAAAAAAATCCGGTTGACTTGGGTGCGGATGGCATATAACTCAATTTCCACATTTTGTTTTTCTACTTCATTTCCGGCGCGGATGATTTTTTTCTGAGAATTTGTATTTCCTCCGTCCCAAATAGTTTGCGACAAGTCGATCGTGGCTTTGTATTGATCTTTGCCGATCGTGGGCACATCGATTCCCGGAATGTCGAGAGGGAAATGTACGACATCCGACTGGTAACCGGCCTGACCGTTCAGACTTAATTGAGGCAGATAAGTTTTCGAAAGATTGGAAAGATTGTACTTCTTTGATTGTTCAATTAACCCGAATTGTCGGATCTGGGGATAATTTTCCCTCGCTTTCTGTTGACAATAATCAATTGTCAAAGATTTTTGCGCCCATATACTTCCGTTAAAAAAGCAGAAGGCGAAACAAAAAATGATTAGTATTTTCTTCATCTGACAATATTCGTTTATATATTTTTTCTCTTTTGTTTATTCATTTAACTTTAGTATTGATTTGATCCATGCAGGTATCAGTTTACGCCTTTCTTCAATAAATTGATCAAATCCTTCGTCATCCCATTTAGTTAAAACCTTTATCATTGGTCTTGCTGCAAATGGGAAGATTGTCATGGATATCAGATTTATAATAATATGGAACGGATCGGTGTTTTCGATGCCTGCAATTTTCATTTGTTCCTTTGTCTGCCGGATTAGAGCTATTTCCTGTATTGCAATATCCGGAATACCTGCTTGTTTTTTGAATTTCTCAGGGTTAGATTGTATTTCTCCAAGGATGAATAAGGGAAGGTTTGGATTTTCTTTTAAAAGGTCTATGTATAGACCGGCAATTTTATCGATTTTTTCCGAAAGAGAAGTTGATTCTTCGAAGATTAGTCTTTGAAGTTGGGTAAAGAGTTGTCCCAGGCTTTCTTCCATGACGATCCCGAATAGTTTTTCTTTACTTCGGTAATAGTAATTCAATAAGGCCAGGTTGATTCCGGCTTCTTCGGCAATATCTCTGGTGCGGGTACCGGCAAATCCTTTCTGTTGGAAGATTTTAAATGCTGTCGCTTTGATCTTTTCTTCTGTGCTGATATCTTTATTTATCACTTTTTCCATATATAATAATGTAAATGACTACGCAAATTTATATTGAATTTTTAAATTAAACAAATATTTTAAACGAATGTTTAATTATGTTGTATATTTTACGTTTGGCTTATGCACGACAAAACGCATAACGTACAACGTAAAACCTTTTGTTAATTAAAATATTAGCATTAACTTTGCATTCCTAAAATGTGTCTTTATTGAACTCGTTGAAAATTAACAAATTAAATAATATATTCGAATGAACATTACATTAAACAACATTGATCCGGTAAATGCCGTGCTGAAAATGGAAGTCGTAAAAGCCGACTATGCGGAAGAAGTGGAAAAAACGCTCAGGAATCTACGTCAAAAGGCTGCAATCCCCGGATTCCGTGTGGGAAAAGTTCCTGTAAGTGTGGTACGGAAAATGTATGGTAAATCAGCTTTGGTAGAACAGGTAAATAAGGTAGTCTCCAATAACCTTTATGACTATATTCGTAATAATAATTTGAATATTCTGGGTGAGCCTTTGCCAAATGAAACCGAACAAAAAGATATTGATTTTGATAATCAGGAAGATTTTGAATTCTTCTTTGATTTGGGATTAGCTCCTGAAATGAAAGCAAAAGTGACTAAAAAAGATAAATTGGCTTATTATTCTATCCTGGTGGACGATGATCTGGTCGATAAACAAATCAATAATTATAAAGCCAGTTATGGTAATTATACCCAGGTTAAAAAGGTAGAAGATAAGGATATGGTGAAGGGATTGTTCGTCGAGTTGGACGAAAATGCACAACCGAAAGAAAACGGAATTCGTATAGAGGAAGCTGTAATGATGCCTTCTTACATAAAAGATGAAACGGAGAAGAAGAAATTCATGGGAGCCAAAAAGAATACGGTGATTACTTTTAATCCTTCGAAAGCGTACGAAGGTTCGGAAGTGGAACTTTCTTCCCTTATGAAAATTAAGAAGGAAGAAGTCAAAGATCATACAAGTGATTTTACTTTTGAAATCGCAGAAATTACCCGTTATAAGGAAGCTGAAGTGAATCAGGATTTGTTCGATAAGGTGTTTGAGGCCGGAACTGTCAAAACGGAAGACGAATTCAGACAAAAAGTCAGGGAAATGATAGCTGTCCAATATGCACCTGACAGTGATTATAAATTTTTGTTGGATTCCCGTAAATTGTTAAAAAAGAAAGCCGGAAAAGTTGAATTTCCCGATACATTCCTGAAACGTTGGCTGATTTCTTCCGATACCGGGCGTACACCGGAATCATTGGAAACCGACTACCCGAAAATTATTGAAGACCTTGAATTCCACTTGATTAAAGAAAAATTGGTAAAAGAACAAGGAATCAAAGTAGAAGAAAGTGATTTGACGGAATATGCCAAGAGAGCTGTAAGGGCGCAGTTTGCTCAATACGGAATTCCAAATGCTCCGGATGATATTCTGGACGGTTATGCAAAGGATATGCTTAAAAAAGAAGAAACGGTACGGAATTTGATTGACAGGATTATTGAAGATAAACTCACCGGATGGCTCAAAGAAGCTGTCACATTGGAACCCAAAGAGGTGACGGTGGATGAGTTCAGGAAATTATTTGAATAAAACTGATAGAAATGAACGATTTTAGAAGATTTGCGACCAAACATCTGGGAATGAATGGTCTCGCGCTTGACCAATATGTGAAAGATTACGATATCCGGGCCCAAAGGGAATACCTGAATCCGTATATCCTGGAAGAACGTCAGTTGAATGTGACCCAGTTAGATGTTTTTTCCCGTCTGATGATGGATCGGATTATCTTCCTGGGAACTGCTATTGACGATTATACGGCCAATACGATCCAGGCCCAGTTGTTGTATCTCGATACTGCCGATCCGGGTAAAGATATTTCCATTTATATTAATTCTCCGGGAGGATCGGTCTATGCAGGATACGGAATTTACGATACCATGCAGTTTATATCGAGTCAGGTATCTACAATCTGTACCGGTATGGCTGCTTCTATGGCTGCTGTCCTTCTGGTTGCCGGTGCAAAGGGTAAACGGATGGCTCTAAAACATTCCCGTGTGATGATTCACCAACCTCTCGGAGGTGCGCAGGGACAGGCTTCCGATATTGAAATCACGGCACGTGAAATACTTAAAATTAAAAAGGAAATTTATACGATCATTTCCGATCATTCAGGGCAATCCTATGAAAAAGTTTTGCAGGATGGAGACCGTGATTTCTGGATGAATTCCCAGGAAGCAAAAGAATACGGAATGGTGGATGAAGTACTTACTAAAAAATGACATGGCTAAATCCAACGAATATTGTAGTTTTTGCGGACGACCCAAAAAAGAAACCAGTTTACTTATTGCCGGTATCAGTGGTAATATTTGTGAGTCTTGTGCAGAACAGGCATATATAATTGTACAGGAGTCGATGAAACCGTCGGGTAAGACGGCGGCCGGTAAGTTTAATCTCAATAGGAATGAATTGCCCAAACCAAAAGAAATAAAAGATTTCCTGGATCAATATGTCATCGGACAAGATGATGCAAAACGTTATCTCTCGGTTTCGGTTTATAATCATTATAAACGTTTGATGCAAAGTGCAACAAATGACGATGTCGAGATTGAAAAGTCGAATATTATTATGGTAGGTTCTACCGGAACGGGAAAGACATTGCTGGCCAAAACCATTGCAAGATTGCTTAAAGTTCCGTTTACCATTGTTGATGCGACTGTTTTGACGGAAGCAGGCTATGTGGGGGAAGATATTGAAAGTATCCTTACACGACTTCTCCAGGTAGCCGATTATGATGTGGATGCCGCACAAAGGGGGATCGTGTTCATTGATGAAATCGATAAGATTGCACGGAAAGGCGATAATCCTTCCATCACCCGGGATGTGAGTGGAGAAGGTGTTCAACAGGGATTACTGAAACTCCTGGAAGGATCGGTTGTGAACGTACCGCCTCAGGGAGGGCGTAAACATCCGGACCAGAAAATGATTCCGGTGGACACGAAAAATATACTTTTTATATGTGGAGGCGCATTCGACGGAATTGATAAAAAGATTGCCCAGAGGCTCAATACACAGGTGGTCGGTTATTCGGCCGTGAAAGCTAAAAGTTATATCGATCGGGAAAATTTACTTCAGTATATCAGTCCGCAGGATCTGAAATCGTTCGGCTTGATCCCTGAAATTATCGGGAGATTGCCGATTCTGACTTACCTTAGTCCTTTGGATAGAAATACGTTGAGAAATATTCTGACAGAACCTAAAAATTCCATTATTAAACAATACGTCAAAATATTTGAGATGGATGGTGTCGAATTGACTTTCGATGATGAAGTCCTGGATTATATAGTCGATAAAGCGATCGAATTTAAATTGGGAGCCAGAGGGTTACGGTCAATTACAGAAGATATTATGATAGATGCCATGTTTCATTTTCCTTCTACGGAAGAGAAAAAATTACATATAAATATGGATTATGCCCGGGAAAAAGTTGAAAAATTAAAAACCAAACGGTTGAATGTTGCCTGAATCCAACCAATAATAAATTTTTATTGAAAAAATATTTTTAAAAATGTTGTGATTTTTAGATTCAAATGATATATCTTTGTTATAGACGAAACGATGACAATCATTGAAAACAAGATGGCAAAGAAAGATTTTTTAACAGAAGAGCTTAAGAAACATTTTGGTTTTGATACATTTAAAGGAAATCAGGAGGCAGTGATCCGCAATGTGTTAGCAGGCAAAGATACCTTTGTACTGATGCCTACCGGTGGAGGTAAATCCTTATGTTATCAGTTACCTGCTTTATTAGTGGAAGGGACGGCTGTCGTGATTTCTCCATTGATTGCCCTGATGAAGAACCAGGTCGATGCTATGCGTAGCTTTAGCGAGAGCAATGGTGTCGCTCATTTCATTAATTCTTCTCTGAATAAAACTGCTATTGATCAGGTAAAGGAAGATATTCTCAGTGGAAAGACAAAACTGTTGTATGTGGCTCCGGAATCGTTGACAAAAGAGGATAATGTGGAATTCCTGCGACAGGTAAACGTGTCGTTTTATGCTGTGGATGAAGCGCATTGTATATCCGAATGGGGACATGATTTCCGGCCTGAATATCGCCGGATACGGCCTATAATCAATGAGATATCAAGAAAGCCGGTCATTGCCCTTACGGCAACGGCAACTCCTAAAGTACAACATGATATTCAGAAAAACCTGGGAATGATGGATGCTGCGGTTTTCAAGTCGTCGTTCAACCGCTCGAACCTGTACTACGAGGTCAGGCAAAAAACCGTTGATGTCGATAAAGATATTGTCAAGTTTATCAAGAGCCAAGTTGGAAAAGCTGGTATTGTATATTGCCTCTCCCGCAAGAAAGTGGAAGATTTTTCCGAAATTCTTAAAACGAACGGAATTAATGCATTGCCATATCATGCGGGGATGGATTCTCAGGCTCGTACCGGTAACCAGGATGCTTTCCTGATGGAAAAAGCGGATGTTATAGTAGCAACAATCGCATTTGGAATGGGGATTGATAAGCCTGATGTCCGTTATGTTATCCATTACGATATTCCTAAAAGTCTGGAAGGATATTATCAGGAAACCGGAAGATCCGGTCGGGATGGCGGAGAAGGTAAGTGTATCGTTTTTTATATAAATAAAGACCTGCAAAAACTGGAAAAATTTATGCAGGGAAAACCTATTTCCGAACAGGAGATAGGTAAACAACTCCTTGAAGAAACAAAAGCGTATGCCGAAACTTCGGTTTGCAGAAGGAAAGTCCTGCTGCATTATTTTGGGGAAGAATATACGGAAGATAACTGTGGAAATTGTGATAATTGTTTAAATCCTAAAAAACAAGTGGAAGCAAAGGACCTTTTAGTTACGGTATTGGAAACCGTATCTATACTTAAAGATAAATTTAAAGCCGATCATGTGATCAGTATTCTGTTAGGAAAAGAAACATCCGAGATTATTTCGTACGAGCATCAGGAACTGGAAATGTTTGGAACCGGGACTGATGAAGATGAAAAGACTTGGAATACTGTGATCCGGCAGGCAATGATCGCCGGATATCTGGATAAGGATATCGAAAATTACGGCCTATTGAAATTGACTCCGGCCGGTAGAAAGTACCTCGAAAAACCGGTTTCTTTCAAGATTACAAAAGATAATGAATTTGATGATGATGAAAACGTAGATGAAACCCCGGTCAGAGGAGGCGCTTCCTGTGCAGTGGATCCGGTTTTGTATTCTATCATGAAAGATTTGCGGAAGAAACTCTCTAAAAAACTGGATGTTCCTCCTTATGTGATTTTCCAGGATCCTTCGCTGGAGGCCATGGCAACTACTTATCCGATTACGATAGAAGAATTACAGAATATTCCCGGGGTGGGGGCCGGAAAAGCAAAACGTTACGGACAGGATTTTGTGGAATTAATCAAACGCCATGTTATCGAAAACGAAATCGAACGCCCTGAAGATTTGAGAGTACGTACGGTTGCCAATAAATCAAAACTCAAGGTATTTATTGTTCAAAGTATTGACCGTAAAGTGGCCCTGGATGACATTGCTTTGACTAAAGGATTGGAATTCAGTGAATTATTGGACGAGATAGAGGCGATTGTGTATTCCGGAACTAAAATCAATATCGACTATTTCCTGAGTGAGGTAATGGATGAAGAACATATTGAAGATATTTATCTGTATTTTAAAGAATCGGAAACCGATGGAATGAAAGAAGCAATCGATGAATTGGGTAATACTTATACGGAAGAAGAAATCCGTTTGGTACGCATCAAATTCATATCCGAAATGGCAAATTAATTCAAAAAAAATGCGTACATTTGCACGCAATAAATTTTAAACCGCCCTTATATGTCATTTATTGCAGATAAAGTAATCATGGATGGATTGACTTTCGATGATGTATTGTTGATCCCCGCTTATTCGGAAGTATTGCCTCGTGAAGTCGATTTATCGACACAATTTTCAAGAAATATCAAATTAAATATTCCAATGGTTTCTGCCGCCATGGATACTGTTACTGAAATAAAATTAGCCATTGCCATAGCTCGTGAAGGAGGTATCGGTGTGATTCATAAAAATATGGGAATCGAAGAACAGGCTAAGCAGGTTCGTGCCGTGAAACGTGCCGAAAATGGGATGATTTCCAATCCGGTCAGTATTAAAAGAGGAAAAAATGTTGGTGACGCGTTGGCTCTGATGGCCGAATATAAAATCGGAGGAATTCCGGTTATTGACGATGAAAATCGTCTCGTGGGAATTGTAACGAACCGGGATTTAAGATTCCAACGTAATATGAACCTGTTGGTTGAGGATGTTATGACCAAAGAAAATCTGGTAACTACCTGCCAATCAACCGATTTGGAGGCTGCCGCCGAGATACTCCAGCAATATAAAATAGAAAAACTTCCTGTGGTTGACGCCAATAATAAACTTGTCGGTCTGATTACTTATAAAGATATTACGAAGGCGAAAGATAAACCCTCGGCATGTAAAGATGATGGCGGACGATTGCGCGTTGCCGCCGGAGTGGGGGTGACAGGTGATGTTTTTGACCGGATCGACGCTCTGGTTGCCGCTGGTGTGGATGCTATTGTTATCGATACGGCGCACGGACATTCCAAAGGAGTCATAAAAACCCTGAAGGAAGTCAAAAAACAATATTTGAGTGTCGATATTGTCGTAGGTAATATTGCAACCGCAGATGCTGCAAAAATGTTGGTGAAAGCGGGCGCCGATGCAGTAAAGGTCGGTATCGGTCCGGGTTCGATATGTACTACCCGCGTAATTGCCGGAGTGGGTGTTCCGCAACTTTCTGCTATTTACGATGTGGCTAAAGCCTTGAAAGGATCCGGCGTTCCTATAATTGCCGACGGAGGTTTACGTTATTCCGGAGATATTGTCAAAGCTTTGGCAGCCGGTGGTTTTTCGGTTATGATGGGCTCTTTACTTGCAGGAGTCGAAGAATCTCCGGGTGAAACTATTATCTATAATGGACGTAAATTCAAATCCTACCGGGGAATGGGTTCGCTCGAAGCAATGCAGAAAGGTTCGAAAGACCGCTATTTCCAGGATGTGGAAGATGATATTAAAAAATTGGTTCCGGAAGGAATTGCAGCCAGGGTGCCATATAAAGGTTCTTTGTTTGAAGTGATCTATCAAATGGCCGGAGGGCTTCGGGCCGGTATGGGATACTGTGGCGCAGCCAATATCGAAGCCTTACATCAGGCTAAATTTTCAAGAATTACCAATGCCGGAATGGCAGAAAGCCATCCGCACGACGTGTCTGTTACTCAGGAAGCCCCGAATTACAGCTACAACAGAGGATAATTTGGTTTCACACAGATTCCACAGATTTCACAAATTTATAACCGGGACGGGAACAACATTTGCCGGATAAGTAACAGATAAAAAATATTTGTGTAATCTGTGTGAAACAATACAATATCTAAATCTTTTCTACGTTTCTTTATTGGCGTTTTATGTTTAAATGCGAAATTATTGATTTTATTAACGTATGAAGAAGCAAGTTCTATCTTTTATCTCAGTTTTATTTTCTACCCTGCTTGTCGCTCAAAATGACCGGGTGAATGATCCGGTTATTATGAATGTGAATGGGAAAAATGTCAAAAAATCGGAATTTGAATATATTTATAAAAAGAATAATACGGAAGAAGCGATAGACAGGAAATCCCTGGAAGAGTATCTTGAATTGTTTAAAAATTTCAAGCTGAAAGTGATTGAAGCTGAATCTTTGGGGTTGGATACGGTTCAGGCCTTTCGTGACGAATTGAATGGATATAAAACGGAACTGATTAAGACGTATCAGTCTAATTTGCTGGATGAAAATTTGATCCGGAAAGAATACGACCGGATGAAAGAGGATGTGGAAATAGCTCATATCCTGATTACTTTTAATGGGAAAGAGTTGACCGGACAAGACGCCAAAAATATGAGGGTATATCCGGCGGATACTCTGACTGCGTATAAAAAGGCGCTTCAAATTCGTAAACGTCTTTTGCAAAAAGGTGAAGATTTCGGAAAAGTTGCAATCGAGGAATCGAACGACAAAATATCCCTTGAAGGAGGCGCTCCCGGATATCTGGGTTGGTTTACCGCTTTACGGTTAATGCCGGAGTTGGAGGATGGCGCCTATAATACTCCTGTAGGCCGGATAAGCATGCCTGTCCGTTCCCAGTATGGTTACCATCTGATAAAAGTGCTTAAGCGTCAGCAGGATCCCGGTCAGATAAGAGTTTCTCATATTCTTGTCGAATGTCCTGATAATGCGGATACGGTACGGGTCAGTGATGCGGAAAAAAGAGTCGATGATATATATAAGAAGGTACTTAAAGGTGAAGATTTTGGAGAATTAGCGAAAAAATATTCCGATGATAAAGCTTCCGGAGCCAGAGAGGGTGATTTACCCTGGTTCGGGTATGGCCGGATGGTAAAAGAATTTGAAGTTGCTGCTTTTGAATTGTCTGAAATAGGAACGGTTACCCCTCCTGTCCGTACTAAATTCGGATTCCATATTATTAAGTTGCTTGAAAAGAGACAAATAGCTCCTATAGAAGAGGTGAGACCGGAAATTATCGATGCATTGAAACGAAACGGCAGACATGTTGAATTGGTTGAACCACGGATGGAAAAAATGAAACAGGAAAATGGGTTTTCATTGAATAATGAAGTTTTTAATGAATTACAACAGGCTGCAAATACGTTATATCCATTAAGTCCGGAGTTCTTATCTAAATTTGAAAACAATCGGAATACCTTGTTCCTTACAGGATCTACAGCTTATACGGTATCCCAGTTTGTCCGGTTTATCAGGGAAAATGATGCTCCGCAAATGGTTCTTTCAACTGATTTGTTGAATGAAAGGTTGCAGGGGTTTGAGCTGGATTGCCTTATAGAAGAGGAGAATCGTCAACTGGAGACAAAATATCCGGAGTTTAAGAATCTGATGCAGGAGTATCGTGATGGAATATTGTTGTATAATATTATGAATAGTGAAGTCTGGGAGAAGGCTAACCAGGATTCGGCAGGACTTAAGGTTTTCTTTGAACTGCATAAGACCGATTATTCCTGGGAGCAGCCTCATTACAAGGGATTTATTGTTCTTTGTAAAGACAGTAAGACCAAGAAAAAAATGCAGAAAGAGGTTGCTAAAATGACTCCGGAGGAAGCTTCCGATTATTTAAATGCAAATTATAAGGTAGGAGATGTTTCACATGTACAAATAGAAAAAGGCCTTTTTGTGAAAGGAGATAATCCTTTTGTCGATGAAGCCGTATTTAAAACAGGTAAAGCTATTTGTCCCGAAGAATATTCGGATTTCTTTGTGATTGGGAAATTATTGAATACGCCGGATGACTATAATGATGTAAGAGGCCTTGTAGTAACCGATTATCAGACTTACCTGGAGAAAATGTGGGTTGAATACCTCGACCAAAAATATCCGGTTATCATCTACAAAGAAGTAGTAAATACAATTAAATGACAAACTTTAACCTTTTATGAGGCTAATATTTCCGTTAGTCATATTATCTTTGTTGGCTGTTTCGTGTGGTAGGGATACTTCGCAGGAGAAAGGAGAGATTGTTGCTTCTGTTAGAAATAAGTACCTGACAAGACAGGAGATGGAGGAAGGGATACCTAAATCCGTAAGTCCGGCAGACAGTGTTATTATTGCGGATAAAATAATCCGGCATTGGATAAAGGACAATTTGTTGTATGATATTGCGTCGAGGAATATTGCGGATAAGGAACATATCGATCAATTGACGGAGAATTACCGGAGAGCGCTGGTCATTTATCAATATCAGGAACAATTAGTGAATGAGAAGCTTTCCAGGGATATCAGCGATGAGGAGATGAAAAGGTATTATGATGCCAATTCCGATAAGTTTAAGCTGGATCAAACCTTGGTGAAAGGTTTATTCCTGAAGGTTCCGGTAGATGCTCCGCAGATTAATAGCGTGAGGGAATGGTATAAATCATCTTCTGAAGCAGTCCTGGAAAAACTCGAAAAATATACGGTACAAAATGCTGTAAAGTATGATTATTTTTTTGACAATTGGGTGATTTTCAACGAGTTGATAGATTATATGCCGGTATATTATAATGATCCGGATGCAGTAGTCAGAAGCAATAAGAGTATTGAACTGCAGGATAGTAGTTATTATTATTTTTTAACTATTAAACAGTATTTATTGCAGGGAGATAAGGCTCCGTTCGAATACGCGAAATCAACCGTCAGGGAGATTCTGATCAACCAACGAAGGGTGAATTTCCTGAAAACTGAGCTTCTCCACTCGAAACCATATCGGAAAGTTCCCTCAATTTTGCTTTAACCTGATCTATTTGAGCCAAAGCAATTTGCGGTTCCATAGTAATAATCTGGGCTTCAACCGTAGTGTTGA
>BNXB01000004.1 GCA_025999255.1 Bacteroidia bacterium
ATTGGATAAACGTTACAACCAATCGGAATATTCCCAACGCCTGCAAATGGAAAAACCGCTGAAGAAGCGCCCTTCATCTCCTGTTATCAACTCTTATAATGTAGAAAAAGACGGAATATTCCTCCAACGGATCAACTGCGAAGATCAGATTTGTGGGAGACATATATTATACCGCCGGCAAGAAGGTTATTTGCGGTACGATACAATCAAAATCTTTGAAGGCCGTGAGATTTCCGGTTATAAAGACACCTGTGTACAGGAAGGAATTACTTATACTTATTACCTGACGGCTCAAAGCAAATGGGGTATAGAATCCCTCCCCTCTTCTCCCCTGCAAGTGACGAGCGCAATGAGCAACCATCTGCAAATAATCAAAAATTTCCGGTATAAACGGAACAATGACAAACGGGAAATCGGATTTACCTGGGAGGTATTATCCCCCGAAAAAATAAAACTATTCCGTATATACCGTTCCGATAATCAGACTCCTATATCGTTGTGGAAAGAAACTAACGAATTTTCGTCAGTTGACAATAATCATAAAACAGGATATACTTACCGGTATCAACTTCAAGCGGTCTATAATGACGGAAGAGTTTCCGAAAAAAAAGAAATTATCATAAAATACTGAACTATGAAGAAATTTATCTCATTTTCCATTTTAATGTTCTTTTTCTGTTTGTTCAATTTGCATGCACAACAACAGTACAAAGTAAGTGTAAAAGGATATATAAGAAGTAAAGATAAAAACATGGAGTGTCATACACATGTGAAAATGACTTATTATTATAGCTCCGGAAATTCAAAATATGAAGAAATTCTGATGGCGGGATCCGGGAACCATGATGCCGGAAGACCCTGGACATTTTCAAAAGAATTTGTAACCAATGAAAGAATAACAAGTATAAAATGTGTAGGAGTACATGCCGATAATCCTTCCGGACCAAAATCCTGTTATACGGTCAGCGAAGGAAGCGATTCCCGGACAATATCCGCATCCGATTATCCTTGTGTAAATATCAGACTTAACAATAAGATTATCGGTAATTATGATAACGGAAGCTACGTAACAGTCAGTATCGAACCTGTAAATATTACAATATCTTACCACAACGAAGTGCAATATGGGAACGATGACGCTCCCGGAATCAATTTCCTGCATGAAAATATTCCGATTACCATAAAAGCAACCAAAGGATTTCCCCCGGATGTCTATAAATGGGAATATTCTGTCGGAAACACCTATAACTGGACTTCATTAAGCGACACATACATGAATTACGACCGGAGTGAAATTACACTAAAAGCGACCGATTTACTTAGTTATGAACAAATTATGTACAAAACTCCGGTTTATATACGTATCAACTGTAATTGCGAAAATTTCAAAACCAGTAACCGTATCGATTTACAACCTAAAATTGCAGCTCCGGTATTCAAACGAGTAGTAGAAAAAAAAGCTGAAAATTGTCCCGGAAATGCAGATGGAGAAATCACAATCGAATTCAACCGGAATTTATTTCCCGGAGAAACGGTTGAAATTTTAGGAAAAGACCAAAGTTCCGGATTTTATATATCCTTAGAGCAGGAAATAATCGGAGAAAACCGGATCCGGATATACAATCTATCCCCCGGATCTTACACATTCCAACTCAAAGGATCATACATAGATCATCATGGAGACAGGATTTCCACAGGAATTATTGCTGATGGCGATGGATACTCTTTGGTGGAAAATATCGAAACAGGGACATCTCCGGCATTAGAACTTATTGATTTTAGGGGAGTTACTTGTCCCAATGGAAGCGACGGATGGATTAAAGTCCTAGGCGAAGGAGGTTCGGGCAGTTACAAATTAGTTTGTGAAAACCAAAGAGGGGAAATGTTTGAATCCGGATTTTTTGATTCGGAAATTTATATAAGCGATCTCCCCATAGAAAGATACAATGTCTGGATTGTAGATTCAAAAGGTTGTCCGGCCGACATGCTCCGGGATAGAATCGCTATTAATCCTCCGGAAAATCCGATTGAGATCGACAAAACCAGTCTTTTCAATCCGATGGAAGGAGAAAACTCCGGAAGTATATCCGTATCGGTTAAAAACGGAACTCCTCCATACGAGGCGATTTGGAGAAAAGAAAACAAATCCGGAGAAATTCTTCATTCGAATATTCAGTCAGGAGGTAACGATAACGAAATCAGCACTATAAGTAATCTGTGGAAAGGCAATTATTATGTTGAATTCACAGATGCCAACGGATGTAAAACCGGCGAAATCATCCAACTGGAAGCCTTTCCCGTCTTTGACATCACAATCACACAAACAGCGAATATACATTGCTATGGAGAAAACAGCGGGGAACTATCGGTTACGGTCAATTCGGGAGGCTCCGGGATTTATAGCAGATACGAATGGTATATGGTAGATGAATATTTAAGTTACCGGCCTGTCGGCGGAAACAGTACAACCCTTTCAAATATACCGGGAGGAAACTATCGGGTAAAAATCACCGATAGCGAAGGACGCCAATCCTGGTCTAACATTACAGTTGTGAATCAGCCGGTTCCAATAGAGGCGTCATTTGATTCCGGTTTCCTGCAATGCCGTGGAGATGGAGACGGACAGATCAACGCTACAATCTCCGGAGGAGCCGGCAATTATAGTTGGTCGTGGGAAAATGGAGAATCAGGCGCCGGATCCACAGCCATCCTGGAAAACCTGACTGCCGGAAGTTATTCAATAGAAGTCACAGACGGAAACAACTGTCGGGGAACTTTCTATGGTTTTGTAAATGAACCGGATCCGTTATCCGTATCGGAAAGAATCACTCCACCTTCCTGCTACGGAATGGGAAACGGAAAAACCGAATTATATATCTCCGGAGGAACTCCGGCATACAATATCCTTTGGTCAAACGGACATACAACACCCAATATCCGGAATCTTACAACAGGAAATTACTCTGTTGTCGTTACAGACCGGTACGGTTGTGAAATCATAGAAAAAGATTTTTATCTGGCCGAACCGGAAATATTAAGCGTATCGGTCACCAGGCTTACCAATGTATCCGAAAACGGCAAAAAAGACGGAAGTATCCAAATTGCAATCGAAGGCGGAAGCGCTCCATACAGAATAAGCTGCAAAGACGATAAAAACAATGTGTATGCAGTACCGGGCATCAACTATCCTCCGGGACAACCGGCAAATGTTGAGATAAAAAATTTACCGGAAGGCAATTATACCCTGTTTGTACAGGATCGTTCTTTTCAGGCAAATCCGGATAACAGTTACGGTTCATGCAGCTACACTCTGGAATTATCAATTAATGAACCGCCGCCATTGTATATTTCCATCGAACAGACACATCCTGTTACCTGTAATAATGGAAACGACGGGATACTTACAGTCCATGCCGAAGGAGGCATTCCTTTCGAAACCGGAAATCCTTACTTATACAAGTGGTACCGGATGCAGGGAACAAGCCGGATTCTCATCGAAGATTCCGGAAACGAAACCGGACTGGAAGGACTGGAACCGGGTATTTACCTCGCAGAAGTGACTGACATGAACCATGTCTCTACATTTTCAGCTCCTTTTACCCTTACAAATCCGGCAGTAATTAAAATGAATTTTCAAACGGCGGTACTCACTTGTGCAAGTGACAGTTCCGGTTGGGTTGAAGCTTCCGTCAGCGGAGGAGAAGGAGTATTCTTATACGAATGGTCAACAGGTGAATCCGGGACTAACCGAATCGAGCGCAAACCGGGGGGATGGTATTCACTCTCCGTAACAGACGAAAGGGGTTGTGAAGTAACCGATTCCGCATTCATCTCCAGTCCATCATCTATTCAAATCGGTTACCAATCGGCTCCTCCCCTGTGCGACGGACACGGGGACGCCTATATTTCCATGATCATTTCCGGAGGAGAAGCGCCATACCATTACAAATGGTCAACAGGAGATTCCACAGCCTATCTCGACAATGTCTATCCCGGACAATATCAGGTCAGAATAACAGACGACCTGGGATGTTACCGTGATACTACCTTCTTTATTCCCGGCGTTGCACCGGTAACGGCAAACCTGGAAGAAATCGTACAACCAAAGGCTTTCGGTTATTACGACGGAAGCATACGAGTAAGATTATCAGGAGGTGCGCCGCCCTATTCCATCTCCTGGAAAAACGATCGGGACGAACTCATTCCAAGCGAAAATACAGAAGAAGACGGAACCGTGATATCCGCTATTAAATCAATACCAAAAGGTATTTATAATTTATTTGTGGAAGACAATAATTATCAATATGTTGAACAACCGTCGCCATTTGATTCTTGCGGATGTTTATTCAATCAAACATTTTATGTCCCCGAACCTCCGAAATTGGAATTGGAAGCGAAGAACACCCGGATTATCCGCTGTTTCGGCTCCAACGACGGGGCTTTCGCCGCCCATGTCCAAGGAGGCGTTCCCCATGAAAACGGATTGCCTTATACTTACGAATGGTTCAGGAACGGTTCTCTTACAGGAAAAAACGACAGTATTCTTTCCGGCCTGGGAGAAGGTTATTATCACGTCAGAATCACCGATGCAAACGGTATTTCCATCGAATCGGAAAAGATTTTTCTGGATGAACCGGAAAAACTATCAGTCGTCACTTCCGCTGCAGATCTGAGATGTAGTCTCGACACAGACGGATGGATACAGGCCGGCGTATCGGGAGGAACATCTCCTTATAATTTCAGTTGGTCGAATGGAGAAAATACTTCCAGGGTAGAAAATATTCCAAAGGGAAAATATTTTGTATTTATAACCGATGCAAACGGGTGCGAAATAACAGGTACTGCGACTATTGCCCAGTCAAAAGGAATTACGGCAAAGGCGGAACTCACTCCTCCTACATGTCATAACGGATCGGATGGAATAATCCGGGTCAGTGTTTCCGGAGGAGAGCCACCCTATTCCTACAAATGGAACGATGGACGAATAGATCTGATTCACGACAAACTTTCTTCAGGGAATTATAGTATCACAATTACAGACTCCAACCGGTGTTCCCATGAAATATTCTCATACACCTTATCCCAACCGGACAGTATTATTATAGATCTGGGAAAGGATATTACACTCTGTGACGGACAAAGTCTAAAAGTAAACGCCGAAAGTACTGAAACGATAACAAATTATGCCTGGTTCAATCCATCCGGAGTCAAATTATCCGACAAACAAGATATTACACTACAGGATCCGGGGATGTACCGGGTAGAGGTTCTTACCGGAAAGGGATGTAAAGGAGAGGGAAATATCAGAATTAGCAGGGAAGATCTGGAAATCGCCAACGACTTTCTCGTAGCATCCCAAGTCCCTATTAATGATGAAGTGTTCATTGTAAATATAAGCAATCCGTCTCCGGATAGAATCGAATGGATATTACCGGATGGAGAAGGAACGAACTTTGATGTTATTGACAAGAATGAAGATATTCTGAGCCTGATCTTCAAACAATACGGAACATTTACAATCGGAATGATTACCTATTTAGGAAATTGTACCGAAACGGTTTACAAAACCGTCCTGGTAATGGATAAAGAAAACATTGCAAACTATGAAGAAGCGGATGAACCGGTATTGAAATCATTCTCCGTATATCCCAATCCTAATCCGGGATATTTCGAAGCATCCATTGAGGTAAAAAATGAACAGCCCATTGTACTACAATTAGTAAATAGCGGTTCGGGAAAAGTGATTGAACGTAAAACCCTGAAAGGTAAAAGAATCTATAAAGAATCATTTAATATTACCGGAAATCAAAAGGGAACATATATTTTGAATTTATATACCTTACAGAACAAATCAGCAAAAAAAGTAATCACTAATTAACAATGAATAATGAATAATGAAAAATAGGTTTCGTAAGAAGCCTATTTTTCATTCTCTAGCATAATTACAATTTCGTTCTTTTCAACCTATTCAAGCGTTCTCCGTAACTGCGGATGTACATCCGCTTTAATTGCTCATCCAAAAAAGAACGCTCCGTCAACTCATAAACCAACAGTTGGGAGATAAGAAAATCCTTCATTATCTTTTGGATTTGAATATCGGGAACACCAATCATGCTGCCGAAAGTGATAAAATCATCCTGACAGGGATGGCCTTTTTGCAAATAGATTTCCGAATAGGATCCTTTTTCAAACAATCCTCCCTCCAAGGCGAAATCCTCATCCTGAATGTGTAGGGAACTATTCAGCAAATCATAGGCAGGACTTAACATGTAGTCTCCGTTTTTGGATTGCTGCAACGAAAAATTCTTCAAATGCGCATCGCCGTTAGCAAACAGGTAATTGAATACCACCAGACGGAAAAATTTACTTACCTCTACCTGCCACGCCGCTACATATTTCGGGAATAGCCTACCCATATCGGCATAGCTTCCGGTATATTTGAAATGCTTCCCGTGGGTATGGTTTGTTTTCTGTTCCAGCGATGCAAAATCCTCCTGCTTTATTTTTATCCCGTCTACACTTACGTCAAAGCGTTTAGTGATATAGGCCGGTTCGCCGTCCGGGAAAAATATCAGGGCGTTTTCAGCCGTCGTTATACCGTACACTTGACGGGCAATCTGCATGGTCAGGTGTTCGTTAGCGGGCATTTGGTTCCGGTACTTCAAGCGTTTATCGTCGGGTACGGATTTGATTATGTAGCGGCCTTGAACACCTGCTGGCGTAAGACATACCTTACCCTTTTCCACAACGGCTGATAGCTTCTCTTGAACACCCGAAATGGATATACGCCCGATGTTATCATCAAACAACACACGGCTGCTTTCATCGTTGGAAAAGTCAAGCAGGTGACTTACTTTCCTGTTGTTGAACATGCGGAGTAAGGCTGTCGGACTGTAGGTATCGTATCCATTGGCAAGTGTACATGGACAATTTTTTATGTCGGATATTTGTTTCTTCATATCTTTTCAATAGTAATGGCGCCTATGGTATCGCTTTGGGCCGTTCCCATCAATAGCCCGAAGTCGTCGTCTTCGTCGATTTTAAATTTCCGTGCTTGAACCCGACGGTTGACGCCTTCCGACAGCATGTTGGAAAAGAATGGGAAAAGCGTTTCCGAACGATATTCCCGTTGTATTTCCGGCAACGTAAGGCTGATGGACGAACAGGCGGGATTGGAAACATAATCGTCTTCGTAACGGAAGGTAAACGAGCCGTCATTATTTTCCGTAAGCACACCTGCCGCTATTTTATTCATATATACTTTTGCCGCTCTCATAATTATTCAATTGTTCGTTTGATTTTTACGTCCAATTCTAACCCCAGCACATCAAAGATTTTTAATAAGGTATTGGCAGAAGGATTCCCTTTACCGGTTTCAATTTCTTTGATTGTTCGTAATCCCACACCAGAGATATCCGCCAAATCCTGCTGAGTGATTCCAAGCAGGAAACGACGTTCTTTTATCTTTTTACTAATATCCGAAAGGTGCATTTTATCGCTCTTTTTATACAAAGGTAAACATTATTCTTGAATCCAGATATAAAAAGAGCAAAATATTGCACATTTACATTAATTCACATGCCAGGTAGGGATATTCGCTAAATTTAATTTTAGATATTTTGGCCTTGAAAGAAAATTTGAGTTGATTTTTCTTTAGATTAAAGACAGAAAAGAAAAAATATATTGCAAATAATTTGTTGAAAAGTTGTTCGCCAATTTGTGAACATCATAAATAACTATTATCTTTGCCTAGTAAAATAAGTATTATGATTGTAGTTTTTGAGTGCAAATATTTGAAAGAATTATACGAAACAGGTAAATCGGTTGACAAAAAATATCGTTTTCAGCCCGAAATTGTGCGAAAATACAGACGTTGCATTGACATTCTTTTTGATGCAAGCGGAATTGAAGCATTATACAAGATTAACTCTTTGAACTATGAAATTCTAAAAGGAGAAAAAGCGGGTATTTCTTCTATACGGGTAAACAAACAATACCGAATTGAATTTATAGTAACAGACAACGGTGTTGAACCGGTTGTTACTGTGTGTAGTATTTTAGAATTATCAAACCATTATAAATAAAACATTATGATTACGTTAAAAGGGGTTGATCCCCTCATGATAGCTAACAATCTTACACCGTATGAACCAACACATCCGGGTGAAGTGCTTAAAGAAGAAATTGAATATAGAGGTATATCACAACGCAAACTTGCTGCACAAATGGGTATTTCTCATACTTTGCTCAATGAAGTCTTAAACTGCAAACGTCCTGTTTTACCAGAATATGCTTTACTTTTTGAAGCAGCATTAGGCATTGAAGCAGAAATGCTTGTAAAGATGCAAGCTCGTTATAACATACAAACAATTCGGAAAAACAAGTTATGGAGTGAACGTATTGAAAAGGTTAGAAAATTGGCGTCCATGCTGTGATTTATTTCAAATACGGATACAAACCATTATAAATAAAAAATATGGGTAATTTAAGAATTCTTTAGTAAAATATGATTTCTTTTACCACAAATATACGCTTTTTTTGCTGAATTTGCATAAATAAAAATAGCATATTCTTTCCTTGAATATGCTATCACGCTGATTTTTAGCTTGTGATCCGAGCGGGATTCGAACCCACGACCCACAGCTTAGAAGGCTGTTGCTCTATCCAGCTGAGCTACCGGACCATCCTTATTTTGCGAGTGCAAAGATAAGATATTTAAACCAAACACACAAATAAAATTGCAGGGCAAACGCATGAAAAATTTTAGACCCTACTTGTTACGCCGGAGGCGTTAAATATGAAACAACATTCGGCGGAGCCACCGGCGAAACTGGTCTAGTCCCGCATGGGACGGCACTTTATTAACCGTATGCTTTAGCTTACGGATTAACGGACAACCCGATACCCTAAGCCCCGCACGGGGCGACACATGATACGGTATCCAAGTCCCGTCCCTGCGGGACTTGGATACCGTATCATAGCCTATCCCGTAAGCTAAAGCATACGGTTAACAAAGTGCCGTCCCATGCGGGACTAAAAACAGAATTACCCCATTTTTGCACCTTATATTGTGAAAACGGGGTAATTTTAGCAAGAAAAAAGGGCGCCTTTCAGCGCCCTTTTTAATATATTCAGTTGTTTATCAATTACTTAACAACAACTTTCACTGCTTTACCAGCGTTCTTAACAATTATCACACCACGAGGAGCGGTAATTGTTTGTTCGCCATTTGTAGCAACTACAGACTTGAATTGACGGCCATCGATAGTGTAAAGTTCGATAACACCTTCGGCATTAACTACCTTAACAGCACCTTCTACACCGTAAACTGCAAGAGCATTACCTGCAACATCAGGATTCTTCGTGAAATTACCTCCACTTACTTTACCAATTTCGAAAGTCATCGCTTTAGCTTGAGCAACAGCTTTACTTGCTGAAGTAGATGGAATAAATACCATACGGCTATTGTATTGACCCAGGTATTTGTATTCTCCTGAAGGAACATGAGATACAATCCAGAATGGGAATCCATGTCCTGTAGTAGCAGCAGCCTTGTTGATTTGCAAACCGAACAATTGGTTGCTAACCTGGCGGGAACCTACAGTCTGCTTTTCTGTGAAATATGCATAAGTATAATCTCCATAATGGAACTTGGATCCCAGTGTTTCAGGAGCATAAGTCAGGAATTTACCGGCCTGATCCTGAATAGAGTAGAACCAAACTTTAGTCTTAGCATATTTGTTAACGATTGAATCGTAAACCAAAGTAAATTTGAATTTACCGTCGTCGATAGTAGGCTTAACGTCTGATGTGAATGACAACAATCCGTAGTTAACATCTGATGCGCCACTTGGTTCAACAACATAAACACTGGATCTGCTGAAGTCTTTCAACCAACCTTCTTTGTCGGCGCTACCAATCCATTCTTCGTCAGAATCTGCATTAGGACCGAAGAAGAATACGTCAGCTTCCTCAGCATTCTTAACAGACTTCGTTTGAGTTGTATTTCCGGTATTTACAGCCAACCAATAGATTTGATTGTGTTGAGGCATTGTACGAATAGCAACATTTACATCTCTATAAGCAGTACCATTCAAGTTAACAGTTGTTGAATCCTTACCATCTGCATCCGTTCTGAATGGGAAGCAGAATTTAACAGCTTGCATTGTATCTGCAGGATACTTCTCGAAATTAGTTACAACTCTTGCTTCGTCCGCAGTCAATGATCTGAATCGAACTGTGTTTTCAGTCAATTCGAGGTAGAATTCTTTTTCCAACTTAGTAATCGGATCTACAACAACATGGATGATGTTATAGTAAGGTATGCAGTGGTGATCAGCATCACATACAGTGTTAGATTCGCGGAGACGCAAGTATTGAACCTTGTCGCCATCTACTCCAACTTGTCCATAGAAAGCTGCAGCAGCTTCTGCTACATAACCGGAAGCATCTGCTTTACCTTTACTGTAAATGTAACGGTCTGTACGGATAGATTCGAGAACACCCCAATCCAGCAACAAATCATCTTCGGCAAATTTCTTGAATGCAGTGATACAAGCATCACCCGGAGTTTCTGACATACGGGTCAGAGTCAGAGTCAACAAACTATCACGAGACGGTTCATACTGAGGAATAGCATTAAATACTACAGACTTCTGACCGTATTCGTTAGTAGTTTCTTTCAAAGGAACCAGATAATAATTCCTACTCAATTGATTTCTTGAAGGAACTTTATCACCATTAGCATCCCACTTGTCACTTTCAGGAGTGAAAGTAAACAGGTTGTTAGTATTTGCTACCTTACAAATGCTCCAATGCATAGAAGGATCATAATAATTCTTCGTAGAGTTGGCAGCGCCTACTTTATAAGAATATACATAATTTCCTTGAAGAGCAGCGCTTGGTTGGAAAGCTTGTCTTTGAACAAAACTATGCTTGTCGCCATTGGTTTTCGTACAGAAATATTCATCTACATAATAAGGATCACGCAAGAATGTATATTCTGTCGGAGTTACTCCTTGAGGAGCATTTTGAGAAGAAGGCATTACAATCATATAATTACTTCCCTGGCTACCTTGAGTCCAAGCTTCGCTGATTCTGAATTCATCGGTTACAGTTCCGTTACCAATCTTCACGTTAGGAAGAATCTGAGTCTGTTTTTGAGGACTTGTATAGTTAACTTCCCATGAAGCGGCAGGAATCAGAATGAAGTTTCCGAATGGAGATTGATCATTCTTACATCCATAGATAGCAAACATTTGCAACGGACGATAGTCGGTAACTTCACCTACAGTACTACCATTTTGAGAAGCAGAACCAAATTTCTTCTTCCAAAGAAGTTTAACACCACTCACACCATTCAAGGTACCTCCTATAGTTTGTGAATAAATTGAAGACGTATCAACAGTCAGATACAAAGTAGTATCCTTAGCATTCTGGATATAATACAATTCTACATCTGTTGTATTTTCATACTGACGATATCTGTTGTATTTTGCATCGTTAGCAGTATTTACAGTTCCGTTATTAGCATTATATTCCTGTCTGAACATCTTGATATAACCTAAACCATTCGTGTTAGGATTTTGCATCCTATTAGCAGCATTGGTTATATTTCCGTAATAAGCAGTAGGAGTATAAGCTTTCAAAGTATCAGCCAAAGTAATGTACAGGTTCAATGCCGTAGGATTGTTGTCTGCATAACCATCAGCCTTTGTACCGATGAAATCATTGGTAGCAACGGAAGGATTAACGGAAACATCCATCATATTAGCTTTAACAGTCGGGTTCGCATAGATTTGCTTATCGATCAGATATTTAGAATTATAATAATCACGAGGACAATCCGCCTGATCCGGTCCACGGAATCTGAAACGGGTTGCAGCCTGAATTCCGGAAGTCTTGTCGTGACCATCATTCCAAGTAGAAACTAACAAGCTCGAACTTGTAGATAAGATAACATACTTCGTTCTGGCAACATGTTCCGATTGCAGGTATTTCAACAACTCCAGAACCCTGTCGGGCTGCATGTCAGCACTATTCCAGTTTTTAGCATTCCAAGCATCTAAAGTAGCAAGAATATTAGCTCTCGAACTGACATTAGTAGCATTGACAGCATACAATGCGTCGTCAGCAGAATTTGACGTCCATAGCAACGGATTAATACCATAGTTATCCGTATCATATCCGTTACTCCACTTGTAACTTCCGGTAGCAACAGCGCCTTGACGATCGAAAGTATAATCATGTTTGTTGACACGGAATTCCATAATAAAGTTTTCTCTGGACTTGTCTCCTACCAATGGCTGATAGAAACGGAATGGAGTTGCATTGTTACGGTCTGTTTTTACAAACTTGAAGCCGAATTGCTGTTGAGATACTGTAGTTGTAGTATTAATAGTATCATATACCAGGTAATCGCCTTGAGCATTTTTGATATAATGCCATTTGTAAACATCCAAAGTAAGACCTTCGCTTTTCAGTAAATCCACAAACTCTTTGCTAGGATTAGGAAAGGGGCTTTTCAAACTGAAGTCTTTCAAATCTGCCATTTGATCCGGAGTCAACATATAGTCAACGTTAGGTATTCGTCCTAGAGTAGGATGAACAAAATCAGTCGGTATCAAATATTTGAATTGAGTCAAATCCTTATTTTCGGCATTGAAAACAGGTTCTACGAACAGCCAAGGATCTTCGCTCTTATAAGCGCCCATCCAAGCCAGATTCTTACCAAATACAAGATCAGCAGGAGTAGCATAGCTACCTTCAATACGACCTTGACGTGGATTTCCCAAAGCTTCTACAATATCATAGTTACCTTGTTTGTACAGGTAAGTACACAATGAATCATCTGCAGGCAGATAACCATCGTCTGTATGGTTCGTTTTGTTATTATCATTTCCTCCGACAGGATATTCATAATCAATAGCCCTGAGAGCAAACAACAAACCTGCACTACCAATATTACCGGCATTCAAAGTAACATCTTTTTGTAAATGGTTCAGATATGGATAAGCTGTAGTTGTCGTAGCCTGAAGACCTCTGCCACTTTGATACCATAATCTGGCAGTAGCCGTATTAGCTGTCCACAAAGTATCCAGATATGGTCTGCTGATTACAGGTCTTTCTGTTGTAGATTCAGCCATATTTCTTAATTTGAAATATCCTTCTCCGAAACAATTAAGATGAACGGTTTGCCATACATCGGATTTATATCCTCCAGAAGGATTCTTATCAGCAATATAAGCAGCTTCCGGATCAGTAAGAGCTGCAAAATTAGCGTAAGAATATTCAAGAGTATCGTTCAACTCATTGATAATGTTGTAACCACCTTTAACAGCTTCAAACCTCCAGTGCGCACTCATATTAACAGAGTCGTAAGGAGTATCGAAATAACGATCTCCACCCGCAGTGTAACGTTCGCTTTCCATCTCGGTCAAAACAACACGTTTATTATCACCATCTCTTACCAAATCCAATACAAAGGTTTGATTAGCAGTAAAGTTTACCCTATTAGCTGCTGCACTACCATAATAAGCGCCAAAAGCACGAGGTTTAACCTGGATAAAATAATAACGCTTTTTATCGATCTTATTGATCAGGTTAGCTTTTTCAGGACGCAAGTCAAGGTTTGAATAACCGGTATGAACTCCGCTAACCGGACCAGTACAATAAGTACCGCTCATTTGACCGATTTTGAATGAGTTGTTGAAGTTGTCTACATTACTGTTAGTAGTTGTAGCATAAGGCCTGTCCATCCAAACGGCATAGTTGAAACCGGGAGATGTAGGAGCGGTTGTCTTATAAGCAGCCTGACTGGTCATATAAGTCCAGGAATTCAAGGGATACAATTCCATATTACCGTTTTCATTGATCCAGATAGCAAATTGTTGAGTTCTTTGCAATTCATCGACAGTTGCACCTGGATAAGCATTACTTACAGCTGTGTACCAGTTGTTGAAAGTCAACTTGTTACCAAATTGTCCTTCTCCGGTCAACAACGGATTGTTAGGAACTTGATCCCTGTTAACCTGCAATAATTGACCATTACAAGGATTAGCAATAGTAAAATATTGAAGTTCCCAAGTAGAGCCATTACTATACAATCTTGAAGTTTCTCCAGCAGCAGGACTAGCAGCAGGATTGTCTCCCAATGCATCTGTATGAGCTCCGGCTGGTTTCACAGCAGGATCACTACCATTTGCTCCGAAATCCAATACACCAACCTGAGCAACACTGAATGTATTAATTCCACCTACGGTAAATAAACCGGTAGCTGTATTGTTTTCCTGGATTCTGAGTTGGATGAATTCATCGGGGAAGTCATTAACTGTAGCCCAACGACCGCCAACAGCATCAGCTTTTACCCAAACAGGAACGATACGGGTTACTGCTCCGTTGCCAGTTCTTTTATAGTTAAAATACTGATTCCAGTTGTTACGTACTTCGTCCATAGAATAGATAGCATATCTTTCATGTGGAGCTCCGTTTAGATTAAGAGTTGTATCATAAGCAACTACATAAAGAGACCGGTCGTTAATACCACCTTGATTTCTTCCTGTAAAAATGTTAGCTGCCAGGTAACCTCCCTGACGTGGAAGAGAATACTTCACTGTCCAAGGTACCATACCGACACTATCCTTTACAGCAGTAACATTACCGGTAGTATTTAAGCCATCGTATTCATCGCCGTTGTCATCAACAAAACGCAAAAATACGAAATTCTTATACTCTACACCGTTATTTCCTGTAAATTTAATAACATCGCCTTTAGCGCTTGGAGATGCCGATTTAATAGTATAAGTATTGGTCTGATCACCGGTACCGGAAGTCAAAGTGAAATAAGTATCCACATCTCCTACGACACCAATACGGTTACTGTTAGTCAGTTCCCACTTGTCGAACTGAACATTTTTAACATACTTCATAGCCACAACCGGCTTTCCGGTTAAACCAGTGGATGAATCTGCTTTATCGGCGCTAAGAGGATAGTCTTTCGCCAATTCGCCTCTGGAAGAAACGCCATAATTAGCATCAATAAATGCATCATTAAGAGTTTTCTCCTGATCAGCTGTCCAAACATTCAGGTAATGCAGCGTTTGACCGTCATACGGAGCTGTACCCTGAGCATTTGACTGAAAAGTAGCCAGCGCCATAAAAGCAGCAAGCAAAGTAAATAATTTTCTTTTCATAAATACCAAATTAAATTAATAAAAAATTATAGTTTAATCTCAAAAAATCATATTTCAAAACGGGAAATCCCGAAATAACGGCGCAAATAAACAAAAATTATAGTAGAAAACCAAACATTTCTTCGTTTTTTTTAAAGAAATACTTGAAATTTTCATCTAAACCCCTTGTTATTCGCACAATAACAGATTTTTTCCTACACAAAGGTAAAATCTTTTTTTCGTCAAGCAATTTTTTATATTATTTTATTTCACCCACCACAACCAAACGATGGGTTTATTGTACAAAACTTAAGGTTTTCGGGAGGAAACGGCATTGCTTGGTTTTCCCTTTTATGGCAGATACTACTCTTTCCTCCCTTCCCAGCTATTACACTTACTTCAATTTAAGTATTTGTTCTTCTGGTAGTCCCGTAAGATCGATAATATCGTCAATAGACATGTTTTTTTTCAGGCATTTACGGGCTATGGCTATGTTTCTTTGTTCACGGCCTTCTTCACGACCTTCTTCCCTGGCATACTCCACAGAATCCCGAACATCACGATATTCCAATACACTTTTCTTATATGCTTCCATATCTTCTACTGTTAACCGTTCTATCTCCATTGATTTGAACAACTTCTCGAAAATTTTGCCCTGTACTTCAGGAGGACGACCTTCCAACGTGGAGAGGTTTTTCAATGAGAACAACCAATTATCCGTATTTGTTGACAATTCTTCCACCGGCTTCCTGAATTTCGGCAATTCCACAAATACAAAATTCAACTTTCTCGAATAAACCGTTTTTGTGCGTTCCCGGACAAGATGTATATGCTCAATTACTTGTTCCTTATCTTCTTCAAATTCATTAAAAAGAACAAAATCCAAAATTGCAACCAAATAAACCGCCTTCAAACAAAAGTTCCACGAACCCTTGGGAGCCTGACGCCGTACCGGTAAGGAGGCGTAAAAAATGCTGCGGTCACGGAAATAGGGTTGCTTGGCTCGCTGCATCTCAACGACAAAGTATTCACCTTTCTCATTGGTACAGAAAATATCAAAAACAGCCCTGCGTTCTTTTTCACTATATCCCAACTGTTCCGGAGGAAGATACCGGATATCGGTAACCAGACCCTCTTCCCTGATGATCTCGTTGAGAAAATTAATTAATAAATCCTTGTTTAATTCGTTAAAAAACAACCATTTAAATCCAAAATCCGTTAATGGATCCACATACTTTGAATGAATCGTAAAATCTTCCATGAGTAAATGTTTTGATTAATAATAATTTTTTATTAAAACTAAAATGCAAAAATAGGCTTTTTTCTAAAATGCTACAATAGTCTTTCAGACTTTTTTCATTTCCCTTTTCCCCATCACCATTTATCCTTTATTTTTGCAGCCTTCTCCCGATCTTCTTCTGCTCCTTTCTTCTCGAATTGCATTTCTTTGATCCTACTCCTTATTGTATATAGGTATGGATTCGGATTTTCTTCTCCTTGTAAACGGATAGCCCGGTTAATATCCGTCATTGCCCGGCCCGGCCGGTTCATGAGAATATATAACTCAGCCCGGCCGGCATAAAGATCGACCTGTTCGGGGAATTTTTCCATCAGGTAAAAGTAAATCCTTTCGGCCTCATCGTATTCTCCTCTTAATTTACAAAGAGAAGCAATACCAGCCCGGCCGTAATAGGTCTTGGGATTTATTTCCAGTATCCGTTCAAAATCGGCCTGTGCCGATCCGTAATTCTTTACCTGGAGGTACAATAATCCTCTCCGGTACAAAGCATCTTCATTACTATTATCTTTTTGTATTATGGAGGAATAATCGGTGATTGCATTTTCAGGACGGTTCATTTCCGTAAACAGTTCTGCCCGGGCAGAAAGCAGCGTAATACTTGCCGGAGCATTCCCCATAGCAGCATTATACGAAATCAAAGCCTCATCATACTTGCCCTGGCGACGTTGTATCGTACCCAGATTAGTGAGTAGCATCGTATTTAAAGGATTGGACGGCTTCTGCCGCATAGCAGAAACCAAAGCTACTTCCGCAGCGGGCAAGTCTCCTTCACTTAGATATTTAAAAGATAAATCAACCCATTCATCGAATGTTTGGCAAGTAACGCCTTGACCAACGGATAGCGCAAGTAGAAATACAACAAGGATTTTCATTCTATTATGTTTAATAGGGAGTTACAGGGAGTGAAAGGAGTGAAAAGGAGTTATAGGGAGTTAAAGGGAGTTAAAAGAATAGCTTACGCCGGAAAAACATCCCTGTAACTCCCTATAACTCCTTTTAACTCCCTGTAACTCCCTGTAACTTCCTGTAACTTCCTGTAACTTCACTCCATTATCCCCGGAGCGATCAATTTATATCCTTTTCCGTGAATATTGATAATCTCAATTTCCCGGTCATCTTTCAGGAGCTTACGTAATTTCGTAATATACACATCCATACTGCGGGCATTGAAGTAATTATCATTTCCCCAAATCGTTTTCAAAGCATAGTTGCGTTCCAGGATTTCATTGGCATGTGAGCACAATAATCCAAGCAATTCACTTTCTTTTGTAGTCAATTTAGAAACCTGATCACCTAATGACAAAGTCTGCTTTTGAGTATCAAAACCGAATTTACCAATTTTATAAAAGGCCACATCCTTTGTCTTTTTACCGTTCACCCTCCTGAGTATAGCTTCAATACGAAGTAACAATTCTTCCATACTGAAGGGTTTAGTCAGATAATCGTCGGCGCCGATCTTAAAACCTTCCAGAATATCTTCTTTCATTGTTTTAGCGGTCAGGAAAACAATAGGGATTTCCGCATTGATTGCCCTGATTTCCTGAGCGAGTGTAAACCCATCTTTTTTAGGCATCATAACATCCAGAATGCAAGTATCATATTGTCCTTTCGGAAAAGCTTTCGATCCGACTTCTCCATCGGGGAACAAATCCACGTCATATCCCTTTGCCTGCAGATATTCCCTAAGTAACATCCCTAAATTTTCATCATCTTCACACATGAAGATCTTTACTTTTTCTTCCATAACATTTCTTATTATAATTAAAAAATATTGAACCTTTTCACCGTACGTGTTCAAAAAATTGAGCCCCTACCCATGGATATATGGCAACGCTATGGTGAAAACCGTCCCCACTCCATATTCACTTTCTACCCTGATAGAACCATTATGATCGTCAATGATTTTCTTCACATAAGCCAATCCAAGTCCAAAACCTTTCACGTCATGACGATTTCCGGTATGCACCCGGTAGAACCGTTCGAAAATCTTTTTCAGATTTTCTTTCTTTATACCGACACCATTATCCCGGACGCTAATCAGGATTTTATCCCCTTCATTGTAAGTTTTTGCATAAAGTTCGAGAGGAACATCTTCCTTCCTGTACTTTACCGCATTTTCCATCAGATTGAACAATACATTCGTAAAATGCATTTCATCCACATAAATGGTAGAATCCAAAGCTTCCAGATCAACATCCAGCGCTCCTCCTATTTTTTCTACTCTCAAAACAAATGTATGGGCAATATTCGCCAGCAAATCATTTGCATCCAATTCTTTCATTTTCAGTGTTGTCTTATTCTTTTCAAAGAGCGACATCTGCAACACTTTTTCAATCAGGAAACTCAATCGCTTTGTTTCATCGTTAATCACTCCGGAAATATGAGAGAATAACTGAGGAGATTTGTTAACACCTCCATCTTTCAACATCTGTGAAGCCAATGAAATTGTCGCCACAGGAGTTTTCAATTCATGAGTCATATTATTGATAAAATCGGTCTTCATCTCCGACAAACGCTTTTGCCTGAATACAATAAGAATAGTCAGGATAAAGACTATCAACAATACGAGTGTAAATGCCACAGAAGGGGCGATAAAGCCGATCGACCGCAACAAATAATCCTGCTGATCCGGAAAAGAAACCAGTAGTGTATAAAGCTTTTGCGGAGGATCTTTAGGAAACAAAACCTGAGTATAAGCATGTTTCATATCATCCTCCTTAAAATCCAGGGTTTTATACACAATATGTTTATCTTTTTCAATGATCGCAAAATGGTATGGCAACATCAGGTTATTATTCGCCAACTCAGAACGGATATAGGCATCCAGGCTCTTGAAACTTATCCGTTCCTCAATGGTGGGCGCCGGATCCGGTTTCATCAATATTTTCATTGCCTCTTTCAGAAGATCCTGTAAATCAAAATAGCGTTCCTGATAAGCTTCCTGTAAATCAATCGAAGCGCTGACCAAATCATTTTTACCGTAACTGGGAACAATATCAATAAGCGGATTTTTAACTATCTCTGTACCGCCCCGAATCTCCACCGTCGTAGTCGTACCTGTTCCATCGGCAGTGATGCTTAAACGCTGTTGCTCGCGCGTAATAAGCCGTTGAGAGTATGTGATAGATTTATTCTTAGGCAAGTATTTTTTACGTGCAACATCAAACTGCTCCGTCAATACTTTACTTGCCTGATCAAGTTCCAAATTCCGGGAAACCTGGTATAAGCTACGCTTCACAGCCTCATTGAATTGTTGTTCCTGACTTTCCATCATGTTCCTGATATAAGTCACCTGTAAATATAACAACCCAATGAACGCAAAAACCATTACTCCCGTGAATAACCAAATCGTTGATTTCCTCATATCTTCAACCGAACTTCAAATGTTAAAACAAAGAACGCATTTTTTTGTTTAACAAATACTCAAAAAATGAAAAAAGTTTAAACACAATGAATAAATAATTTTAACAAACGGAAGATTTTATGTCTTTATTGGAAATTTAAGTTAAATTTAACATTTATTAATGAATTTTAAATAGTGGATTTTAAGTTATAAGTAGGCTTACGCACGAAAAAACGTAAAACCTAAAACGTATAACATAAAACTTATACTATCTTTGCAGAAGACCCCTCAAAAGCGCGGAAACCCGCAAAATCAGGTAAAAGATTGGTATTAAGCATAAAGTGTCTTCGGTTGTCTTTGGTTGCCGAGTAGTGAAAATGCGTTTTCAGGCGGATTTCGGAATACTTTCCGTTTCCAAACCGTTACCCATTTTTATCGGTGAAAAGCGCGACAAATCAATGACGTTAAGATGCTGGTTTTGACGTTTTTTGGCTTCATACCCCATTGTTCTTATAACTCACAGTGAAACTAATTTTGTAACTTAAAAAATTGTGAGTTTATGAACACAGATTTAAAGGTTTCGTTCTACCTCAAACGAGAACGCAAGAGTAATGATAATCGGAGTTTTCCGATTGTAGGAAAAATTATCATCGGCAAGAGTATTGCCCAATTCAGTTCCAAACTGAAAATTGATGAACGGTTGTGGAATGTCAAATCAGGGCGAGCAATCGGAAAAAGCAAGGTTACCACAGAGTTGAACAGAGAATTGAATAAAATCAACCTTTTCATTCATTCCCATTATTCTGAAATCCTGAAACGTACGGGAAAAGTTACGGCGACAGAAGTCAAAAATGCTTTTCAGGGTATTGCGTCTTCGCAAAAAACCTTGCTTGTGCTGTTTGATGAGATGATGCAGGAATTTTATTCAAGAGTAGATATTGACAGAGCCATAGGCAGTTACCGGCAATACGTCAATACCAAAAAGCACTTGCAACGGTTTTTGAAAGAAAAGTACCATATTAGCGACATTCCGCTTAATCAGTTGGATTTGCCGTTTATAGAATCCTTTGACTTCTATTTACGAATCGAACGAAAATTAAAGCCGTCATCAGTTAATAGCGTTATCGTTCAACTGTTATCAATGGCGCGTACAGCCCTGCACCGGAATTTAATTACCCGCCCACCTTTCTTCGGTTATAAAATGGAAAGACCTGTTTTTCAAATCAGAACATTGACGGCAGACGAATTTGAAAAGATTGTTTCAACACCTATTCAATCACAACAACTTTCATTTGTTCGCGACCTGTTTGTTTTCGCCTCTTTCACAGGCATATCCTATATTGATTTGAAAAATCTGACTTGGAAAGAAATTATCAAGGAAGAAGACGGTAGTTTATGGATTTCCAAATCCCGCCAAAAGACAGGCGTTTTATTCAACGTCAAACTTTTGGATATTCCGATTCGGATAATTGAAAAATACAGGGATTTTTCAAAGGAAGGTTTTGTGTTTAATGTCTATTGCCTTGTAAGAATCAATACTTTGCTGAAACAAATAGCCGAACTTTGCGGGATTAACAAAAATTTGAGTTTTCACGTTTCCCGCCACACGTTTGCAAGCCAAGTATGCTTGTCGCAGGGAGTGCCGATTGAAAGTGTAAGTAGAATGTTAGGGCATACAGACATCACTACTACACAGCGTTATGCGCACGTCAATCTTGATAAAATCGGTGGCGATATGAAAATGCTTTCCGCACGTTTGGCAAACGATTTTTCTTTTTCGTTAAACGCTTAACAGTTAGAATTATGGAAAAGCAAAGGAGTACATTCAAGTTGTTGTTTTACATCAACACAAGTAAAACGAAGAAAAACGACAAATGCCCGATAGTGGGGAGAATAAGCATTGACGGTAAAAGCACAGCCTTTTCAACGGGAATAGATGTTTTGCCTGCCGATTGGGATTCAAACAAGGGAATTGCAAAAAGCAACATTACCATTAACAGGAAGTTAGATGATTTCGGGACTGAAACAGCCAAGCATTATAAAAATATGCTTGAAACCAAAGGCTATGTAACCGCCGAATCGCTTAAAAACGCGCTTCGGGGAATCGGCGTAAATCAAAACAGCCTGATGCAGGAGTTTTCCGCCTATCTCGAAGAAAAGCGGAAAAGCATCGGGATACGGTTTGCAGAGAGTTCGTACAAGCTGTACAATGACGGATACAGGCATTTAAGAACTTACCTTATTGAAAAATTGGGCGTTGATGATATTCCTTTTGGCAAAGTGGATATTGCACTGATAGAAGACTACTCATATTATCTGAAAATTGAATTAAGAATGGCTGCATTTTCCGTCAGGGCGTTTATGAAACCGTTTCGCACAACTGTCAGGCGGGCGTTTAACAAAGGGCTGTTACTGCAAGACCCGTTCTTGGACTATACGTTTGAAAAGGACAATACAAAACGACGTTGGCTTTCCAAAGAGGAAATTGAACGGTTGATTAAAACAGATATTAAACGTGCATCGACAAGTTTCATTCGGAATATGTTCCTGTTCTCAACGTTCACAGGGCTTGCCTATTCTGATTTGAAAAACTTGCAGCACAGCAACATCCAAGAACAAAAAGACGGTAGTAAATGGATAGTCATAAACCGTCAAAAGACCGGAACGGCATCTTATATCCCGTTGTTGAAAATCCCGCTTGCTATTTTGGAAAAGTATCGTGATACAAAGTTTTCGGGCAGCGATGGAAAGATATTCAAAATGCGCACATTGGTAAATATGAATGTCCAACTGAAAGAAATTGCAAAAGCCGCAGGGATTGACAAACCTTTGAGTTTCCATTTAGCCCGACATTCTTTTGCGACAACTGTCTGTTTGACAAACGGCATCCCCATAGAAACATTAAGTCAAATGATGGGACATCTTTCCATTAAAACTACTCAAATCTATGCGAAAGTAACGAGGACTAAACTCAATGAGGATATGACCAATCTTGCCGAGCGGATTGAGGGAAAATACAAATTGGCTGATTCAGATTCAAATAACATTAAAGCGTCATAATTATGGAAAGAGGGAAAATTATAATCAACGAAAGCGGGGTAGAAATTATTCCTGCAAACGGCAACGTATGGTTGTCGGAATGGCAAATCGCAGAACTTTTCGGCGTGTTCATAGCCAAAGTGAGTAGTAACATAAGGGCGATACTGAAATCGGGCGTTTTGCGAGAAAATGAAGTTTTGTGCAGTTTTCATTACGCAAACGGCGGAAGCGTGGATTTGTACAATCTTGAAATGATTACGGCGTTGTCATTTCGGATTAAATCAAAGAATAGCGAGATTTTTCGCAGTTGGCTGATGAAAAGGGCGGTAGAGCCAAAAAGGAAATTGTCGCCGGTAATGGCTTACCTTTGCGATGAAAGGAAAATAAGTCTGAATTAGTCGCATTAAAGCGTCTTATGTCATCCTGTATGCAAAGTTATATGGCGGGAATAAATCGTCAAGGCTGAAATGAATTTTGCCGAAAATCTTCCTTTTTTTCAAAAAGAGTATTTTCGACAAAAGCCTTGCCTTATTTATTCCCTTGATAAAGAGGGTGCATACAGGATGAAAAAGACGATGATTATTCATTTGCAGTAAAATAGCTGTCCGACAACATTTTCCGTATGTCCGATTCCCAATAAAGGATTTTGCCTTTCAGCCTGATGCAGGGAACAATCCCCTTTGTCCGCCATTCCTGCAAAGTCCGAGCCGACACTTTCAATAACTTGCAAACATCGCTGTTCGTCAAAAACTTTTCGCCGTTCAGGTGGGGAGTGCGGTTTTTGAGGGCTATTTGTCATTTCCTGATTTAGGTTGACTGTTTCCAGTCTTATCGCGAAGAAGAGTTGACTCGGATTTGTACTTATAACTGATATTTGTTTACTTCAGACAGTTATGCCTGCTTTTTGTTTACTCTTTGTTTCTTATCGCTGTCAGGGGTTGACTGGAGGGCGTAGCCCGGAAGGAAACCCCTGACAGGTTGGCAAAGGTAAACCATTTCCAGCGATATCCAAGCCTTCCATTCGATTTTTTATAGCGATAAGCCTGTAACTTGTCCATCTTTTAGTTATTTCTCCGGAGCAGCCGGCAGCCTCTGCCGGTGTCATCATGTCAATACTCATGTGCGGTCTTTCCTGATTGTAAAAGTCAACAGCCACAGTTACAGCAGTTATTACTTCTTCAATGTTATGGAAGACAATTCCCTTGAGAAGTTCATTCTTCATCGTGTTGTTGATCCGTTCCGCCTGGGCATTGTCCTTCGGGTCTGAACTCTCTGTCATACTGATGCGTATGCCATACCGTTTCAAAATAGATACATACTCATGGCTTGCATACTGACAGCCCCTGTCCGAGTGATGGATGAGATGGATGCTCTCCTGTCCTTCAATACGCTTTAAAGCCTTTGTAAGAGATTCTATCGGATAGGTTGTTGCCAGCGTAGGTCCCACACTCCAACCGACGATTTCTTCTGTATAGGCATCCAGTATCATCGACAAATAGCAGAAAACATAAGTGTATTCATTCAGCCAGATGGTGATATAGGTGATATCACTTACCCATAACCGGTTGGGTTCCATAGGGATAAAGTCCCTTATGAGGTTCGGATAGACCGGCAGACCGTGTGTGGAGTCCGTTGTCTTGGGTTTCCTTACCCTTGTCCTGACCTTGAGACCATACTTGTCAACGATATCTTCAAAGCGGTCGCGACCTACCGGACTGTTGCTGCCAAACGCTTTCCGGTACATGTACCAGAGCTTCATTCCGCCTATGCCGGGATCTTTTTTCCGTATGCCATAGATGTACTGTAACACGAACTCCTCCTGTGCGACTTTCAGAAGAACCGCTTGCTCATCATGCTTGTAATATGCCTGCTTGCTTACGCCAAACAGCTTGCAAAGACCGTCTATCGGATACTCCCTCACGTTCTTTGCATGCAGGTTCTCTACCGTTTGACGCCAGCTTTTTTTCTTATTGCGATATTGAACTTGGACTCTGCCACTTGTATCATCTCTTCGTATGCATCCGCTCGCAACCGCTCGTGCTTGAGCTGTGCCTGCAAACGGGAAACCTCCGCCTGAAGGGATTGGATATCCTTAACTTGAGTGGTGGAAGTGGACGGCTGTTTTTGTGGATTAGTCTTGTGCATTTGAACAGTTTTTTTACCTTTTTCCGCTGCAAAGATAGCAATCCATCTTGAAACCGTAGAATGACCTATTGGTAAAATGCGCGAAATGCGATCTTCTCCATAGCCTTTTTCATAATGTAACCTAATCACTTCTTTAAAATACTGTCGTTGTTTTTTTGTGTGTAAATGCATAATTAACTCTTTTGTGAGTCAACTTTTTTTAGCGAAGGACAATTGGAAACAAATTAACTCTTAACTTAATGACATTGTGCTTTAGCTTACGGGATAGGCTATGACACGCTATCCAAGTCCCGCATGGGACGGCACTTGGATACTGTTGTATCATGTGTCGCCCCATGCGGGGCTTAGGGTGTTGGGGTGTCCTAACATGTAGGGTCTGAAATTTTTCATGTGTTTGCCCTGGGAATTATAAATTTTGATTGTAAATTAGAAACAAAACTATTATCTTTGCAAAGATTTTGATTTAATAAAAAGCATGGATAAAAAAGTTGCTTTGGTATTGGAAAATGGGGTGGTTTTCGAGGGCTTTTCTTTTGGTTATGAAGCGCCTGTTGCCGGAGAAATCGTTTTCAATACCGCGATGGTAGGTTACCCGGAAAGCCTTACCGACCCTTCTTATGCAGGACAGATCCTCACAGTTACTTATCCTTTAGTTGGAAATTACGGTGTCCCGGACGATAAAATCGTCAATGGATTATCCGAATTCTATGAATCTGAGAAGATACAGGTTGCCGGTTTAATCATATCGGAATATTCCTGTCAGTATAGTCATTGGAATGCCGCTAAGAGCCTTGGCGATTGGCTGAAAGAACATAAAGTTCCCGGAATTTACGGAATAGATACCCGTGAATTAACAAAATTAATCCGGGAAAAAGGTTCTTTGAAAGGTAAAATTGTCTTTAACTCTCCGGACGAAATTGATTTTTTTGACCCTTCGAAAGAAAACCTGGTGGAAAAAGTCAGTTGTAAGGAGATACTGCGTTATGGAAACGGTTCCAAGACCGTAGTTTTGGTTGATTGTGGAGTGAAACATAACATTATCAGGTGCCTGCTTCAGTACGATGTTGAAATTATCCGGGTTCCCTGGGATTATGATTTTAATACTTTGGAGTATGACGGACTGTTTATTTCCAACGGTCCGGGCGATCCCGAACATTGTGTGGCGACGGTAAGGAATATTCAGAAAGCGATGGAAACCGGTAAACCGATTTGTGGAATCTGCATGGGAAACCAATTGCTTGCAAAGGCGGGAGGAGCGTCCACTTATAAATTGAAGTATGGGCACCGGAGTCATAATCAACCTGTTAAAGTGAAACAGACTGCCGGATTATTTGAAAATGATGGAAGCAAAGAGGCTCATGGACGTGGTGAACAATGTTTTATTACCTCTCAGAATCATGGTTATGCAGTGGACGTAAAAACTTTGGGAGAAGAATGGGACGAGCTTTTTGTGAATATGAATGATGGAACCAACGAAGGAATCTGTCATAAAACCAAACCGTTTTTTTCAGCGCAATTCCATCCGGAAGCTGCCAGCGGACCTACGGATACCAAGTTTTTATTCGATAAATTCATAAAATTAATATAACAAGAAATGCAACATCCTTCATCCTCCATTCTCCATTCTCAACTCTCAATTAAAAAAGTTCTCCTTCTTGGTTCCGGGGCTCTTAAAATTGGTGAAGCCGGCGAGTTTGATTATTCCGGTTCCCAGGCATTGAAAGCTCTGAAAGAGGAAGGAATTACCACGGTTTTGATAAATCCGAATATAGCAACGGTGCAAACGTCGGAAGGTGTGGCTGATAAGATATATTTTCTTCCGGTTACCCCGTTTTTTGTGGAAAAGGTTATTGAAAAAGAACGTCCGGATGGAATCTTATTGTCTTTTGGAGGACAAACGGCCTTGAATTGCGGAGTGGACCTCTATCGTTCGGGAGTATTTGAAAAGTACGATGTAAAAGTGCTTGGAACCCCGGTGCAATCTATTATAGATACGGAAGATAGGGAGTTGTTTGTTCGTAAATTGGATGAAATAGATGTTAAAACCATTAAAAGTATAGCGGTTGAAAGTATTGAAGCGGCGCATTGTGCAGCCGGTTCCCTCGGTTTTCCGGTGATTGTGCGGGCTGCTTACGCTCTTGGAGGACTGGGAAGCGGTTTTTGTAATAATAGCGATGAATTACAGGCATTGGCCGAAAAAGCATTTAACTATTCCAATCAGCTTTTGATAGAAAAGTCCCTGAAAGGATGGAAGGAAATAGAATATGAAGTGGTACGGGACCAATATGATAATTGTATCACGGTGTGTAACATGGAAAACTTCGACCCATTGGGAATCCACACCGGGGAAAGTATTGTTGTGGCTCCATCACAGACGCTGACTAATCAGGAATACCATAAACTCAGGGAATTAGCTATCAGGATTATCCGGCATATCGGTATCGTGGGAGAATGTAATGTCCAGTATGCTTTCGATACGGTTTCGGAAGATTACCGGGTTATTGAAGTAAATGCCCGTTTAAGTCGTTCATCGGCGTTGGCCTCGAAAGCGACCGGTTATCCCTTGGCATTTGTTGCAGCTAAATTAGGTCTGGGGTACGGATTGAATGAATTGAAAAATTCCGTAACGAAATCGACTACCGCCTTTTTTGAACCGGCTTTGGACTATATTGTCTGCAAAATTCCCCGTTGGGATTTGGGAAAATTCCATGGAGTATCTCATGAGATAGGTAGCAGCATGAAAAGTGTGGGAGAGGTGATGGCAATCGGACGGAGCTTCGAAGAAGTAATCCAGAAGGGTTTGCGTATGATTTCCCAGGGAATGCACGGTTTTGTGGCAAACAAGGAACTGGATGTCGATGATATCGACAGGGCTCTTTCCGAACCGACGGATAAGCGGATTTTTATTATTTCCCAGGCTTTGGCGAATGGATATACGATTGAACGGATACACGAATTGACTAAAATTGATTTGTGGTTTTTACAAAAATTACAGAATATTTATTTGTGTGCAGGGGAAATAGAAAAATATCAATCGATAGAGAGTTTGCCTGAAAATCTTCTGAGAGAGGCTAAACAGAAAGGATTTTCCGATTACCAGATTGCCAAATTATTATTTGGCGATACGGATAAGGCCTCCGACGAAAAGTTGAATCTCAGGAAAAGACGAAAATCTTTGAATATCCTGCCTGTGGTGAAACAGATTGATACGCTGGCTGCCGAATATCCGGCGCAAACGAACTATCTCTACCTGACCTATAATGGTACGGCGAATGATGTCCATTATTTGGGCGATAAACGATCCATTATAGTACTTGGTTCCGGCGCTTACCGCATTGGGAGCAGCGTGGAATTCGACTGGTGTTCTGTAAACGCTTTGAATACAATCAGGGAAAGAGGCTGGAGAGGGGTCATGATTAATTATAATCCCGAAACGGTTTCAACCGATTATGATATGTGCGACCGTCTCTACTTTGACGAGTTGACCCACGAACGGGTAATGGATATTGTCGAGCTGGAAAATCCTCATGGATTGATTCTTTCGACAGGCGGACAAATTCCGAACAACCTGGCTCTTTCCTTGGATAAGGCGGGAGTCCCTATTTTGGGAACGACGGCGGCGAGTATCGATAATGCCGAAGACAGGCATAAATTTTCTTCCATGCTTGATCGTTTAAGAATTGACCAACCCCGTTGGAAAGAGTTAAGTTCTCTCGAAGATATTGATTTATTTGTAGAGGAAGTTGGTTTTCCAGTGCTTGTAAGGCCTTCGTATGTGCTTTCCGGGGCGGCAATGAACGTTTGTTCCAATGCTGCGGAACTGGAACAGTTCCTGAAGCTGGCAACCAACGTGTCTCAAAAGCATCCGGTAGTGGTCAGCGAATTTATTGAAAATGCCAAAGAAATAGAGATTGATGCGGTTGCTAATAAAGGAGATATCGTTACATACGCTATTTCCGAACATATCGAATTTGCCGGAGTTCACTCCGGAGATGCGACCATTCAGTTTCCTCCCCAGAAACTATATGTGGAAACGGTGCGGAGGATTAAACGGATTACTCGTGCTATTGCCGAATCTTTACAGATTACAGGTCCGTTTAATATCCAATTTCTAGCTAAAGATAATGATATCAAAGTGATAGAATGTAATCTGAGGGCTTCACGTAGTTTTCCGTTTGTTTCTAAAGTTTTGAAATTCAACTTTATAGAAATAGCGACCCGGGTGATGCTCGGTGAAGAGGTGGAAAAACCGAGCAAGAGTGAGTTTGACCTTGATTATGTGGGAATTAAAGCGTCTCAGTTCTCTTTCTCCCGTTTACAGAAAGCGGATCCTGTATTGGGAGTCGATATGGCCTCCACAGGAGAAGTCGGATGTATCGGTGATGATTATTACGAAGCGGTATTGAAGTCTATGCTTTCGGTTGGTATGCGTATCCCGAAGAAGAATATCCTGATTTCCAGCGGCACAGTACATTCGAAACTGGATTTGTTGGATGCATCGCGACTTTTACACGAAAAAGGATATACCATCTATGCGACGAGCGGTTCTCATAAATTTTTATCTGAAAATAATATTCCGTCCATACTGGCTTATCAGCCAAGTGAGGATTTGAAACCCAATGCATTGGAATTGATTCGAGATAAACAGGTGGATTTGGTCGTTAATATACCTAAAAACCTGACTCCCGGAGAATTAACGAATGGGTACAGAATCCGTCGGGCGGCAATTGATTTTAATGTGCCTTTATTTACGAATTCCAGGTTAGCTTCAGCTTTTATTCATGCATTCTGTATAATGGATCTGAAGAATGTGCCGATTAAAAGTTGGGACGAGTATAAATGATGTTAAAACAGATTTGTAAAAAATAAATACTAACCTAGTAATTTGATTTTTTTCAGGTCTTTTTCTCTTCCGAAGAGTAAAAGTATTTTTTTCTGTTCTTCCAGAGTTGGAACTCTAATTTCGAAATCGGAGGTTAAGATATGGAGATGGTCTGATATGGTTAATGGAATCCATTTTCCTGAATGATTGACTTTCAATCCGCCCATGATTTCTATATCAAGAGTTCCGAAATCATATCTGGAAAAATCCGATTCGAATAATTCCGTGTTGGACGAATCAAAATCTTTTCTCATCCTGTTCTTCCATGCAATTTTTAGTTTTTCGGCATCTCTGACTGATGTCAGAATGTCGATATCGGAAGTTTTTTCCAGTTTTACTCCTGCCAAAACTAAACCTGAAGTCCCGATTATATACCATTCGTCTTCAAGCAGTCTGAGTGCCGGATATGCATCTTTAAGGACGGCAAATATTCTATCACGTAATTTCATAAACTCATAACTCATATATTTCAACCCCCTTTAACTTCTTGTAACTTCCTTTAACTTCTTGTAACTTCTTGTAACTCCTTGTAACTCCTTGTAACTCCTTGTAACTCCCTTTAACTCCCTCTCTTAAAAACAATCTCCGTCGGAATCAATATTATAAACCGGGCGCCTCCGTTCTGCCTGTTTTCAACCGAAATAGAGCCCTTGTGTGCGTCCACAAACCCTTTAGTAATAGAGAGTCCTAATCCTAGACCGCCGGTTTTAATATCTTTGCTTCTGTGGTATTTATTGAAAACATGGGGTAAGGCATCCGGATCGAAACCGGGACCTCTGTCCATTTCCTGTATTATAAGGTTGTTATTGTCGTAGAATGCTTTCAGCCGGATTGTTGTTCCTGCGGGAGCATATTGGCAGGAGTTATGTACCAGATTATACAAGACATGTTCTATCAAACCGGAATCGATTTTTACCAAAGGCATAGGTTCAGGGATAACTATGTCTGTTCGGAATGATTTCAGATCATCGGCCAGGTTTTTAGTCACACGGTCGAATAAATCATGGATGTCGCACCAGTCAGGATTTATTGAGATATTCCCGGATTCCAGTCTGGACATATCCAGTAGGTTATCAATCAATTGTTTCAGACGTTTGGAAGACTTATAAATGTCTTCGTAGAAATTTGTTTTTTTGTTTTCCGGTAATATGCTGTTTCTCTGAGCTATTTGTCCCAGGTATTGATGTTCAATGGCATTGGAAATCTGAGCCAGGAAAGTATCCCAGAAGATTCCTGTTTCTCCTGTGAATGCCTTGTTCTGCCTGACTGCTACAATACCGGGCTTGGTACGGGAACCTTTCAGGGGATAATAGGTATATTCACCGGAAGGTAGAGTATCTGTGAAACGTCCTGCATTTTTGGAGTGTTTGAAAACCCAATTGGCGATTCCCATTTCGGAATCGGAAAATTTCTGACCGGGAGGGAGGAATTTCTTATTGGTCAACTGACCGCTTCCGTTTTGGATAATAAAATAAGCATCGACAGAAAAAAGTTTTCTGATGTCTTTCGTACTTGTCAGGATAACTTCCTTTACACTCGTCGCGCCTGATAACTCTTTGGTGAGATGAAACAAGGCGTTTGTCGTTTCTTCCCGGTTGATGGCCAGCCGTTCTTGTTTCCTTATTTTAGCTGTCAGGACTCCGTTAAGTAAGGCAATGATGAAAAACATCATCAAAGTCAGGATATTGTGAGTTGTTTCGACATGGAAGGTGAATTGCGGAGGTATGAAAATAAAGTTCCAGGCTAAAGCGCTTAATGTAGCTGCAAGTAAAATGGGCCCGATTCGAAGAAAACTGGCCAGGAGAGATAATACTGCAAATAAAACGAAAGATACGGATTGGTAACCTAATTCTACAGAGAATGGGATACACAATAAAATAGTTATAATGACAGCAAGAACAGCTGACAGGTATTCCCTGAACTTGGATGTAAATCCGGGCATTATTAACTTCCGTTTAGGTTTTCGTCCGCTCGATTCGGATCCGAGTATATAAATATCGATATTTCCGCTTTTTTCAGTTAACTTTTTAAGGAAATCTCTTTTCCGGAAAGAAAATGCCGATCTTTTGTCTTTCCCGGGTTTACCGATAACGATATGGGTGATATTTTCTCTTCGGGCTATTGCCAGGCAGGTCTCTACCAGATCGTTTCCTGTAGTGGTAATTACATTTCCTCCCAATTGCCTGACAAGAGTAATATTGTCGGATAATTGTTTTTTATCTTCTTCGGATAATATTTGAGGAGTCTCTACATACAGGGCTGTCCAACCGGCATCCATCGAATAAGCCATCGTTTTGGTCCAGCGAATCAGCTGTGCCGATGTCGGACTTGTACCAACCATGACTAACAAATGCGAACCTGCCTTCCATGGGCCTTGGATTCGTTTTTGTTGCATGTAGGACTTCAGTTGCATATCGACCCGGTCGGCTACCATACGTAATGACATTTCCCGTAAAGCAGTAATGTTTCCTTTACGGAAGAAATTTTTAACAGCTTCTTCTGAGCGTTCCGGGGTATATACTTTGCCTTCGGCCAAACGGACAAACAATTCATCGGGTGTAATATCTACCAATTCTACTTCATCGGCCTTCTCAAAGATTTCGTCCGGGAGAGTTTCCTTGACGGTAATTCCCGTAATTTGTGCTACGGTATCGGCTTTGCTCTCAAGATGCTGTACGTTGACGGTAGTATAGACATTGATGCCGTTGTCGAGTAATTCCTGGACATCCTGATACCGTTTGAGGTGGCGGCTTCCCGGAGCATTTGTATGAGCCAGTTCATCAACCAATACCAGATAAGGATGTACTTCGAGGATCTCATCGAGATCCATTTCTTCCAGAATTTTTCCTTTGTATTCTATTTTTTTTCGTGGAATAATAGTAAGTCCTTCCAGTAAAGCATTGGTTTCAGGTCGGTTATGAGACTCTACATACCCTACGGCCACATTTACCCCTTTGGACAGATCGGTTTGGGCTGTTTTAAGCATGGAATAGGTTTTTCCAACGCCGGGAGACATCCCAAAAAATATTTTCAGTTTTCCACGTTTTTTACTTTCTTCTTCCTGTTGAAGCGAAGCAAGTAATTCATCCGGATTAAGACGCGGATATTCCATGATACTTTTTATTTTATTTCATCCAATTGTAAATTTAACAATAAAACATTAATTTTGGTTTCACCCAACCAATTCCACAGAGGTTTTTCAGTGTTATTTTCAATTATTATTTTCAGCTTTTGCTTTTGTCCATTGGAAAAATCCCGGGCTTCAGCAATTCTTTCTACTTGTAATAAGGCCGCCTGAGGTGAAATATGAGGATCCAGTCCGCTTCCTGAAGCAAATAACATCTCCGATGGGATAATTTGGTCGGAAGGCAACTTATTGACGGCAATAAATTCTTTTTTTCTTTGAATAACTTGTTCATGTAATTTTTTACTTGTAAGACTGAGATTGGACGCACCGGACGGTAATGTGTTATATCCGGAGGCAGAGGGACGGGATGTAAAGTAAGCTTTGTTGTCGAATTGTTGTCCGATAAGGGCGCTTCCGATTACAATTCCGTTTTTTTTCAATAATGAGCCGTTGGATTTATCGTGGAAAAAGACCTGAGCAATGCCTGTAATGAAAAGAGGATAGATAATACCTAATAGTAAGATCATCATTCCCAATATTTTTAGAGATATAAAGATTTGTGTTTTCATATGTCATATTATTTAAAACAATTGTAAAATCATATCGATTAATTTGATTCCGGCGAAAGGGGCTATCAAACCTCCCAGACCATATATCAGCAGATTACGCATAAGTGAAACGGTAACCGGTTCTGTCCTGTATTTAATCCCTTTCAATGCGAGGGGTACAAGCAGGATGATAATCAGTGCATTGAAGATAACAGCGCTTAATACAGCGCTTTCGGGAGACGATAGTTTCATAATATTGAGTACGGATAAAACTCCGTTTTCAGCAGTCCCGGCGTACAAAGAGACTGCTATGGCCGGGATGATTGCAAAATATTTTGCGACATCGTTGGCAATACTGAAAGTCGTTAAAGCTCCTCGTGTCATCAGTAATTGTTTCCCGACTTCCACAACTTCAATCAGTTTTGTTGGATTACTGTCCAGATCCACCATATTTCCCGCTTCCCGGGCAGCCTGTGTGCCGTTGTTCATGGCAATTCCCACGTCCGACTGCGCCAGAGCCGGAGCATCGTTGGTCCCGTCTCCGATCATGCCGACCAGATGTCCTTTAGCCTGTTCGTCACGGATACGTTGTAATTTATCTTCCGGTTTGGCTTCGGCCAGAAAATCGTCAACTCCTGCTTCTGCGGCAATAGCGGCAGCGGTAAGAGGGTTGTCGCCTGTTATCATAACGGTACGGATTCCCATTTTACGTAATTGAGCAAATCGTTGTTTGATGCCTCCTTTAACGGTGTCTTTCAGATGGATAATTCCCAAAACATGGTTGTCTTCAGCCACAACCAGGGGAGTAGCCCCCATTTGCGCTAATTCTTTGGCTTTTTCTTCTGTTTGCTTTGGAAAATAACCGTTGTTGTTCAGAATAAATGAACGGATGGCTTCTACAGATCCTTTCCTGATTTGCTTGCGTTTCCCGGAAATACGGATATCCACGCCGCTCATACGGGTCTGAGCTGTAAAAGGAACAAAGTCGGCATCCATTTTTGTCAGGTCATGTTCGCGAATGCCATATTTTTCTTTTGCTAAAACCACAACGGAACGGCCTTCCGGGGTTTCGTCACTGAGGGATGAAAGTTGAGCGGCATTTGCTAATGTTATCATGTCTGTATTCTCAGCCGGAATAAATTCATGAGCCATCCTGTTTCCAAAAGTAATGGTTCCTGTTTTATCCAGCAGAAGTACATCTACATCGCCTGCAGCTTCAATCGCGCGGCCACTTGTCGCAATTACATTCCGTTTCATCAATCGATCCATTCCGCTGATACCGATGGCGCTTAACAATCCTCCGATAGTTGTCGGGATAAGGCAAACCAACAAGGCAATCAATACCGGCAATGTGAGGTTTTGAGATAATGGCAAGCCGGACGCTTTCAGACTGTATCCGAAAAAGGCGGGTAAAGTTGCTACGGCGATAATGAAAATAACGGATAAGGAAATCAGAAGAATCGTCAGGGCGACTTCATTCGGCGTTTTTTTACGTTGGGCGCCTTCTACTAATGAAATCATCCGGTCTATAAATGTGTTTCCGGCATCAGAGGTTATTTTGATAATGATCCGGTCACTGAGAACTTTTGTTCCTCCGGTGACTGCATTACGATCGCCGCCGCTTTCACGGATAACGGGAGCCGATTCTCCCGTAATTGCCGATTCATCGACACTGGCAATCCCTTCGATAATTTCTCCGTCGGAAGGAATGGTATCTCCAGCTTCGCAAATTACTGTATCGTCTTTTTTGAGTAAAGATGCTGCAATAATTTCTTCTTTTCCATCGGTTAATTTTCGTGCTTTAGTTTGTGAACGATTGGCCTTGAGACTTTCAGCCTGCGCTTTTCCCCTCCCTTCAGCGATACTTTCCGAAAAATTGGCAAATAAAACGGTAATCCAGAGCCAAAGGGATAATTGAGAATTGAAAATTGAAAATTGAGAGTTGAAAATTTCTAAGACTGTTATAATAGAAGAGACTACAGCTCCCAGAGCGACAATAAAAATAACAGGATTCTTAATTAAGCTATTGGGGCTTAATTTTATAAGAGCTCCTTTTGTAGCCTCGAAAAGAATTTTCTTGTCTAAAAATTTATGATTGATCGTTTTCATTTTACGGAGTTGAAAATTGAAATTAGATACAATTTGAGTCTTAAAATAAAGTGCCGTTTTGTAATAAAAAGTATTCGGCAACAGGCCCTAGTGATAGAGCAGGGAAGAAGGTCAATCCTCCAACAATCAGTATGATAGTAATCAATAGCGCTACGAAAAGCCAACTGTCTGTGCGGAAAGTTCCCTGGGAGACAGGGGTTATTTTTTTTTGTCCCATGTTGCCTGCAATGGCCAGAACAGGAATGATGATGCCGAATCGTCCTGTCAACATTCCTGCAGCAGTCAGGACATTGTAGAAAATAGTATTGACATTCAGACCGGCGAAGGCGCTTCCATTATTTCCCGCAGCAGAACTGAAAGCATATAGAATTTCGGAAAGTCCATGCGGACCGGCATTGTTCAGGCCGGATAATCCTGCCGGAATACAACAGGCAATGGCTGAAAATATCAGGATCACAATAGCCGGAGCCAATACTGCAAGCATACACATTTTTATTTCGAATGTTTCGATTTTCTTTCCGAGAAACTCCGGTGTTCGTCCAACCATCAAACCGGCAATAAATACAGTTAATATGACAAAAATTATCATACCGTACATTCCGGCGCCTACACCTCCGAAAATGACTTCTCCAATCATTATATTTATCATGGCAACCATACCTGATAAAGGAGATAAACTATCGTGCATTGCGTTGACCGAACCGCTTGATGCCGCGGTAGTCGCTTCGGACCAGAGAACACTGGCGGCAATACCGTTGCGGGTTTCTTTTCCTTCCATATATGAAATGTTTTCCCATATTTCCGGTGATTGGTATTCTGAATATAAAGAAATAACCAGACCTGCAGAAAAAAGAATAAACATGGCTGTAAATATTGTCCAGCCTTGTTTTGAGGATTTTACCATTTTTCCATAAGTAAAAGTCAATGAAACAGGAATGAGAAGAATGGCAAACAGTTCCAGAAAGTTGGAAAATGGAGTCGGATTTTCCATCGGGTGGGCGCTGTTTGTATTAAAAAAACCTCCGCCATTCGTTCCCAATTGCTTGATTGCGATTTGAGAAGCCGCCGGGCCTTGAGGAATGATTTGGTTTGCCCCTTCCAGTGTTGTTGCCTCTACATAAGGATGAATGTTTTGAACAACACCTTCCCCTGCCAGTAGGACAGCCCAAATAATAGATAAGGGTAAAAGAATGTATAGAACAGAGCGGGTTAAGTCCACCCAGAAATTACCTATGGATTTAACGGTTTGTCCTGTAATTCCTCTCACTAATGCTGTGAAAACGGCTATTCCTGTTGCCGCACTGACAAAATTTTGAACGGAAAGTCCGGCCATCTGGCTGAGATAGCTCAATCCTGTTTCTCCTGCATAGCTTTGCCAATTGGTATTGGTTACAAAACTAATAGAGGTATTAAATGCAGTGTGCCAACTCATGTTGCTCACGTGTTGAGGATTGAGTGGCAACCATTGTTGTGTTAATAAAAGGATAAAAAGAATGACAAATCCAAGGAAATTAAACATCAGTAGCGCTGAACAATAACTTTTCCAATCCATGGATTGAGAAGGATTTACCGAAGCAAGTTTATAAATACCTTTTTCCGGTTTTCCGAATATAGGAAGCATAAAATGTTTTTGACCATCCAATACCTTGTATATATAATTGCCTGAAAAAGGGGCAATTATAATAAGTGAAAAAATAAACGGCAATACGGTACTTAGAATTTCCATATTTGTAATGTTTGGTTATCGCCGCAAACTTACATAAAAATTGCGATTTATAAGCGCGCCTTCATAAAAAATAAGATGGTGATGAGAAAGAATTATGGAAGAAAGATAACAAATTATATAAGATACAATTATTTGAATGTTATAAATACCATAAATGTGGTATTTACTATCTGAAAATACCCCGATACCTTTGCAGTGTTGAAAAAGAAATAAACTAATGATATTATTAAATAAAGAAAGTGTCCCTCTTTCCGACAGCAAATTGGTATCAAGGGACACTTGGATTTACTAAAATTACTTTTAGCATGACAAAATTATCTATTCTTATTGAGAACTCCAAACGATTTTGGTATTTTGTTCTCCCTTTGTTTATCTTTCAAAGCGGTATATTTTCCGCAAATGCACAGGAACGTGTGACTATTCACGGAAAAGTGATCGATGAACGTACAGGTGAAACAATCATCGGTGCAAATATTTCTGTAAAAGGAACCACAATTAACTCCGGAACGGCAACAAATTTGGATGGAGTATTCGATTTGTTGGTACCATCCTTGCCTGCTACGATTACAGTCAGTTATATCGGATACCGCACACAGGAAATTGATGTGTACGAAGCGCCTAAGGAAACACTCGTTATCTTGTTGGTTGAAGATCTCAACGCACTCAATGAAGTGGTCGTCGTAGGGTATGGGACACAGAAGAGGAGTGAGTTGACCGGCTCCGTATCTTCCATCAAACCGGCGGAGTTGCTGCAGACCCCTCTTGTTTCACTGGATCAGGGATTGGGCGGACGTGCGGCCGGCGTTCAGGTGGTTCAAACATCTGGAATGCCCGGAGCGGTAGCCTCCATTCGCGTACGCGGAAGCAGTTCGTTGCAGGGCGGAAACGAACCCCTGTATATTATCGACGGTTTTCCCGTATATAGCGGTACCGGATTTGGAAGTCTGGGCGGCAAAGCGCAGTTGAGCGGTTTATCGACCGTGAATCCTTCCGATATTGAGTCAATTGAGATATTGAAAGACGCCTCCGCTACGGCAATATACGGCGCCCGCGCTGCCAATGGCGTCGTGTTGATAACTACCAAAGGCGGGAAGAAAGGGCGCGACCATATTTCTTTCGAGTCGAGTTTCGGTTTTTCAAGCATGGCCAAAAAGTTTGAACTGTTAGATGCTCAGGAGTATGCCGCATTGGTCAATGAAGCGTATGTCTTTGACGGAAACGGCAAGCCTTTTTACGATGCGGCGCAAATGGTCGATATTGCCAAACTGGGAAGAGGAACCGACTGGCAGGACGAGATTTTCCGGACGGGATTTTCTTCGAATTATCAGTTGTCGTTTTCCGGCGGCGATGAAAAAACAAACTATGCAGTGTCCGGTAATTACCTGAATCAAACAGGTATCATTATTGGTTCCGGCATAGAACGTTTCTCGGCACGCCTGAATCTGGATCGTCGTGTTTTGACGAACTTTACGATTGGCGTCAATTTATCCGTAAGCCATACCATCAGTGATGGGGTAGCTACCGATAGTGGCGGAGAAGGCGGCGTGGTAACAGGCGCTTTGAGAATGAACCCTATCCTGCCGGTGTATTCAGATCCGGAAACCGGCGTTTATACGCAGGTCAATACTCCCGGAATTCTATCACCCAATCCGGTTGCTACCGCATTGGAACAAACGTTTGACAATGCTGTTTCCCGGCTTCTCGGCAATGCGTATCTGCAATGGGAGCTTCTCAAAGGTTTGACTCTTAAAGTAACGGCAGGATCGGATGTGCAGTATCATAAATATGGCCTGTACACGCCGTCCGTTATTTATCAGTCCAATGGACAGGCTTCCGCTTCCGTACAAAGCAGAAGAACGATTAACTGGTTGAATGAAAATACGCTTACATGGAATAAAGCCTTTGGAGATCATGCGTTGAATCTATTGGGTGGGTTTTCGCTGCAACAAAACAACTCGGATTTGGTAGGCGCTTCCTCTTCCAATTATGTGAATGATGTAATGGAATACAACAATCTGGGTGCAGGATCGGTACTGAACATTCCGGCCTCGGATGCGCCGCAGTGGAATTTACTTTCCTATCTGGCGCGTGTTAATTATACATTGAAAGACAAATATCTTTTCTCTGTAAATGCTCGTATTGACGGTTCGTCGCGTTTCGGAACCAACAATAAATACGGATTCTTTCCGTCGGTCGCCGCCGGATGGAAGCTATCCGACGAATCTTTCTGGGAGCCTGTAAAAGGGGTGGTCTCCAATCTGAAATTACGTGGTAGTTACGGTATTACGGGAAACACGGAGATCGGCGTTTACGAATCGTTGGCAACCTTGGGAAACAATAACTGGGTGATCGGCAATAAACAGGTAACAGGCTTTTATCCCAATAAAATACCGAATCCTGATTTGAAGTGGGAAAAGACCGAGCAATTGGACTTTGGTATAGACGCCGGCTTTTGGAACGATCGCGTCCGGCTGACAGCCGATTATTACCATAAAAAAACGACCGATCTTTTGTATAATGTAGCCATTACGGGTGTTTCCGGATATACGACCATGCTTAAAAATATCGGCAGTCTGGAAAACAAAGGCTTTGAGTTTGCCGTTGAGAGCAACAATCTGACAGGTCGGTTCAAATGGAGTACCGCTTTCAATATTGCTTTCAACAAGAACAAAGTATTGGCGCTGGGAGGCGAAACATACAAGGAAATGCCGATCGCCGACGATCACCTGAAAACAGGTTCCATCCGCCGCTTAGTGGTTGGAGAACCTATCGGCGTTATCTACGGGTACCGGTTTGACGGTATTTTTCAGAACGAAGAAGAAGTAGCCCGGCAAACCGCTTCGCCTTCGCCTCTCGGCGTGGGTTTCAGGAGATATAAAGATTTGAATAATGATAACAAAGTCGATGCGACTAATGACCGTGAGATACTGGGAGATACCAATCCCGACTTCTTTGGAGGCCTGGCCAATAATTTAGCATATAAAGGATTTGAATTAAATACCTTCTTTCAATACACGTATGGAAATGAAATATTTAATTACAATGCGATAGAATTGGGAATGCCTACCGGCGGACAGAACGTGTATAAGGAACTGCTGAACAGGTGGACGCCCACCAATCCGAGCAACATCTATCCGAGAGCGTCAACTAATAGAGCCGTTTTGGTAAGCGACCGGTTTGTAGAGGATGGTTCCTATCTGAGATTGAAGACGGTGTCCTTATCGTATAGTTTCCCGACCATAAAACACAAACACATACAGGGAATTCAACTGTATATAACCGGACAGAATCTGGTTACGTGGACCAACTATACGGGCTATGATCCGGAGGTAAGTTACAGGGGCGCTTCTACGTTGGAAGCAGGCGAAGACTTCGGCGGATATCCGCAATCGCGCAGTTTTCTGATAGGATTAAAACTTGATATAAAATAATTAAATAAGAGACCAATGAGAAAGATTATAATATATGCCATAGCAGGAGTAACCATTTTGTGGAGTAACGGATGCTCTTCCTTTCTGGAAGAATCACCAAGAGACCGGTTGGTGGAAACCAATTTTTACAGCAGCCGTAAAGACGCCGAGGCTGCCGTTAACGCCGCCTATCAGCAATTGGGAAGCATTTATAACCGGTTGATGTACAATCTGGGCGAACTGCCTACCGATGTGATGAAGAATGGTCTGGGGATGCCGAACACCTTTTTGCAGGATTTGGAATATTTACGGCACAATGCATCGAACACTTTTGTTGCCGATATGTGGAACAACAATTATGCGGGAATCATGAAAGCGAATGCCGCTATCAATAATATTCCCCGGATAACCATGAACGCAGCCGTACAGCAGCGTCTGATAGCTGAAGCCAAGTTTCTGCGCGCCCTGTATTATTTCAATCTGGTACGTTACTTCGGCGATGTACCTTTGATAACCAAGTTGGAAAGTATCAGCGACGCTACCGGGCCGCGCATTCCCAAGGAAGAGATTTATGCGCAGATTATCAAAGACCTGACGGAGGTTGAGTCCGTATTGCCCGGGCGCTCGGAGTATGGGGCGGACGATGAAGGGCGTGCAACAAACGGTGCGGCGAAGATATTGCTCGGTAAAGTATATGTGACCCAGGGCGATTTTGCGTCGGCGCGAACCAAACTATCTGAAGTAGTGGAGCATGAAAATGAATTCGGCTATGGTCTGCACGCTGATTACGGAGCAAATTGGAATCCGGCGACCGAAACAGGAATAGAAGCGGTCTTCTATCTGGAATTTAAGACGCCGCCGTTGCCTGCCAACGGCGAAATGGGACTGGCAGGCCCCAAATATTCCGTTCCCGGAGGATCCATTGGCGTAAACGGTTCCAATGAAGCGGATATACCGACACAGGAATTATGGGACGCCTTTGAGCCGAACGATAAGCGACGCGGGGTTAATCTGCGGTTTGAATTTACGAATATGAATACGCACAAAGTCGTCCGCTCAACCATTCCCCTGTTCGGAAAATATTGGATAGACGGGATAGCCGCTTCCAACCAGTGCGACATCAACATGCACGTGCTCCGTTACGCCGATGCCTTACTGTTGTACGCCGAAGCATTGAATGAAGTCGGAGAATCGGAGAAAGCGCACGCCGTACTGAATCGTGTCCGCGAACGAGCCTTTGGCGATGCGTCCGGAAACTTCAGCGGTCTCTCCAAAGAACAATTCAGAACCAGGATACTGGATGAACGCCGGCTGGAGTTCCCGATTGAAGGGCATCGCTGGTTTGATCTGGTACGTACCGGCACGTTTGTCCAGCGGATGAGAGATCACAGCGCTTATGAAGCCGGTGTTGCCGAGACCAACAAAACCCAGATTGCACAGAATCTGAAAGAATATATGATTCTCATGCCGATTCCGCAACGGGAAATAGACTTGAATCCGGAATTAAAGCAGAATCCGGGCTGGTAACAAGAAGAAAGGATTATTCATTTATAATAATAAAAAGCAATGGATAGCAAGCAATCATTAATTTATGCGGCCATGCTGACGGGTGTTTCACTCACAGCCTGCCATCGGGAAAGTGCACAGAAACCATTGAATATTGTGCATATCATGACGGACGACCATTCGTTTCAGACCATCAGCGCCTACGGTCATCCGCTCTCCAAGCTGGCTCCTACGCCGAATATCGACCGCCTGGCGACGCAAGGCGTCATCTTTCGCCGGGCGTTTGTCGAAAATTCTTTATCGACCCCCAGTCGCGCCTGTCTGATGACCGGCCTGTACAGCCACCAGAACGGACAGCGGCAGTTGGGGAAAGGCATTGACACAAGCAAAGTATTTGTGTCCGAATTACTCCATGAGCATGGTTATCAAACCGCCGTAGTCGGTAAATGGCATATGCAGTGCGAGCCGAAAGGCTTTGATTATTATTCCGTACTGGACGGACAGGGCAATTACTACAATCCGAAATTTAAAACCAAAGACTCCAAGGGCGAATATATCCGCGAAGAAGGATATGCTACCCGCCTGATAACGGATCACGCAATTGAATTCCTGGAAAAACGGAATCCCGACAAACCCTTCAGCCTGTTTGTTCACCACAAAGCGCCGCACCGTAACTGGATGCCCGAAGGAAAATACCTTGACTTGTACGAAGACGTGGAATTTCCCTATCCGGAAACTTTTAACGATGATTACAAGACTCGTTGCTCCGCTGCCGGATCGCAGGAAATGACCATCGAGCATGAAATGAATCTGATTGTCGATCTCAAAGTCGCCGAATTAGTAGAGAATCTGGATTTCGCTCACTGGAACGACCGTATAGCCGAATGGCAAAAGGAGGGACTTACCCAGCAACAAATTCGCCAACGCCTCTCCGACAACTTAACACCCGAACAACAGACAGCCTTGCAGTGGCAACGTGAGCTGAGCCAATTGACGCCGGAGCAACTGGCGACGTGGAATAAAGGCTATTCGGAGAAAAATAAACAATTCGTCGCCCGGAACCTGAAAGGCGAAGAATTGGTGAAATGGAAATATCAACGCTATCTCCGCGACTACCTGCGCTGTATCAAAACCATTGACGATGAGGTCGGTCGCTTGCTCGACTACCTGGAAAAGGAAGGCCTGACCGAAAATACAGTCATCGTCTATACCTCCGATCAAGGCTTCTATATGGGCGAACACGGATGGTTCGACAAGCGATTCATGTACGAAGAATCCTTCCGCACCCCCCTCATCATCCGCTATCCGGGTCATGTTCAGCGAGGGATAGAAAGCAATACACTGGTTCAGAACATCGATTATGCGCCTACCTATCTCGATGTAGCCGGCATCCGGAAACCCGAAAGCATGAGTGGCGTTTCGCTGCTCCCGTTGCTCAACGGAACAACGCCCGAAGGATGGAGAGAATATCTTTACTACCATTATTATGACTACCCCGCAGTACATCAGGTCAGACGCCACGACGGCGTAAGAGACAACCGCTACAAGCTGATTCACTTCTATGGCGAAGGATACGGCAAAGACAAAGGCAACAACATAGATTGCAATGAATTGTACGACTTGCAGAACGACCCCCACGAGTTGAACAACCTCTACGGCCGGAAAGAATTTGCAGAGATCAGTGAAAGGCTGCAAGACCGTCTGGATAAGTTCCGGACAGATTTGAAGATCGACGAGTACTAAGAAGTACGGCACGCTCTCTTATCCCCCGGGCTTGCAGCGCAAGCAAACAGGTCGTCGCCCGAGCTACTCCCAGCGGGAGTTATAGTGAAGTGAGTAGCTTGATCCCAGTTCCGAATAATTTTTGGCACGATTTTTTCTATTTTATTGGAAATATATTACATTTGCAAACAAAACAATCATATTTCTTATTGTACGGGCTGTGATGGCGTAAGCATTAAACCCCTACGATATATATATTATTACATAAACAATGCCATTGCTGTCCCATTAAAATCACAAAGTGTTCTTTGAAATATTTGAAATATAGTTAGTTACAGGGGTTTTTCGAGCGCGACGATTTCAATTTATAATTTTGCAGTGAATAACAACAGGCTGCGATGAATAGAGAGAAATATGTTTTTGCTCAGTTAGTATCATTTTTGAATGAAGATAAATTTAGGCGTATAGTCAACAAGTATCAGGGCAACCGGTATGTAAAACACTTCACCTGTTGGAACCAATTGCTTGCTTTGATGTTTGGTCAACTCTCCAATCGTGAAAGTCTGAGAGATTTGTCTATTGCTCTTGCAGCTCATCATTCCAAGTGTTATCATTTAGGAATGGGCAAGAATGTATCAAAGTCTTCTTTGGCAAGAGCTAATCAAGATAGAAACTATCGCATCTTTGAAGAGTATGCTTACTTCTTGGTAAATGAAGCTCAACAAAAACGGAAAACCGACATCTTCAAACTTGGCGGAAACATCTATGCTTTCGATTCAACAACGATTGATTTATGCCTTGCCGTTTTTTGGTGGGCGAAGTTTCGCAAGAAGAAAGGCGGTATCAAGATACATACATTATATGATGTAGAAACGCAGATACCAACATTTTTTCATATTACCGAAGCTTCTGTTCACGACTCAAAGGCAATGAAAGAGATTCCTTATGAATCCGGTTCCTACTACATATTTGACCGTGCCTACAACAATTTTAAGATGTTGTATAAGATTCATCAAATAGATGCCTACTTCGTTGTCAGAGCAAAGAAGAATCTTCAATACAAATCCATTAAATGGAAACGGAAGTTGCCCAAGAATGTTCTTTCGGATACGATTATTGAATTAACTGGCTTTTATCCGAAACAATACTACCCTGAGCAACTTCGTATGGTCAAGTATTGGGATGAGGAACAGGAACGTGAATTTGTATTCATAACCAATGCAGCACACATTGCGGCTCTGCAAGTTGCCGAACTTTACAAGAATCGCTGGCAAGTAGAGCTTTTCTTTAAATGGCTAAAGCAACATCTCAAGATCAAAAGGTTTTGGGGAACAACAGAGAATGCAGTAAGAATACAAATCTATGCCGCTATATGCACTTATTGCTTGGTTGCAATTGTCCAACATGATATGCAACTTGATAGAAGTACATATGAAGTTCTCCAAATTCTGAGTATATCACTGATGGATAAAACTCACTTGAAAGACCTCTTTAACAAAACTAATTTTCAATATGACAAAGAACGATGTGACTCTAATGAGCCAAGTTTATTTGATTTTTTATAACGTCCCAATTTTAATGGGACACTAGTGAAACAATGCAATTTACTTTCGTTCCTCTTTTTGATTTATTTTTAACTAAATTTAACATTTTAAATTTGGTTGATTCTCTATTTATGTTAGAGAGAGAGAGAGAGAGAGAGAGAGAGAGAGAGAGACTCACCTAGCCTCCCTCGCGCGTCAATATAATCATTATTTCTTTAATAATAAACACATAGCTTTCTTAAATTCTTTGAATTTAGGGAAGCTTTTTTTATTGACAATGAATTTTCATGCGAAGTTCATTATCAATTATCAATTGTCAATTATAAAGTCTGCCGATTTCCCCGGCCTTATTTCCCTTGTTTCATTAGAAAGAATCTTATTTGAAGTCCGTCTTCCCGTTTGTGAAAATAGGACGTACGATGTTTATTCAAATCGGAAAAAGTATGTGTGTGTTTGTGAATGTTTGTGGGAGAGTGATGTCCGGGGATTGGCAGAGTTTTTAATTCGTAATTTTTTATTTTTAATTTATTTATATCAAGCACATGAAACAAACACTTACAACACAATGCAAAACCTGGCGGCAACACCTGTGGCTGTTCGGGTTACTTTTAGCGTTCCTGTTCTCCGGATTTACCGGGTTGCAGGCGCAAACAACCTTGTGGACAAGCGGATTTCCTAAAATCAATCCTGCTCCCATTACGGCCTATGATACCTCATACGTAGAGGTTGCTTTTGCCGTAGATGCCAATTCAACCGCTACGACAGTAGTATTCACCCTCCCTACAGGGCTTATCAGGACAGGGGCGCCAATCGCTTTGTCCGGGAATAATACTCCTTCTTTGTCCGGTACGGGAACAACGATAACTTTGGGAGCGCTGACGTCGGCTTCTGTGATTAATTTCAAAGTACCTGTTTATGGAAATACCTGTAATCCGGCAGCAGGACAGAAAATCAAGCTGGAGGTAAAAAGCGGAAGTACGGTACTTACCGGTGGAACCCGGGAATTGGATGCCGTATTCCGGAAACCGGCTTTCAATGGTGTATTTGCCGCTGTAGAAAGCACCTATACAAGTCAAAACGAATCGCAGCAACGAACATTTTCCTTGAGTTCTGTCAATGGAAATCTGAATACTACATTCAGGTTGACTTTTACGGCTCCAAAACAGGCCTCCCTGAAAAATTTCAAATTGGCCGGTGTGGATATTCCTGCAAACAAATTGACAAAAATCGGTATCAATTCAGGGGGGGATACGATTTATACCGTGATATTTGATGATAAAACCTGGTTAAATAATACATTATCCTCAACCTATGGGAAAATTACTTCTACTCCGGTAAATTTAACTTTTGATGCGGTAACTCTTACTCCCTGTGGAGCTAAGACCATTACCGCCAACGGATGGTATCCCGGTTCTGCTGCTCCAAGTCCGTATAATGTTGCTCCTGCATCTGCTTGCGGAACGATGGCTAACTCCATATTTACGATGAAAATGACTGATATTGCCGGTATTCCGAATTTTAGTATAACTTCATATAATGCGGGTAGTATGTTTATCGACTGTTTTGATGGGACAACTTCGAATACGAGTTATATGGAATATCAAAACAACGGAAGCGCTGATGCATACAATACGGAAATTGGTCTTGGATGTGGAGGTGATATGCTCAGCGAATATTGGGATTTGGATAATATTTATTACCAGGTTGAAGGCGAACTCCAGAAGAAAGTAGATGCAAGTCAAATTCGTGTAACATTATTTTCCTCTGTCGGCAGTAAATGGTGCGCTTCCCAGTATGCTGGTAAACCGCTAGTCATTCATGTTCCGATAGCTGATCCTGTACCTGTAGGTAAGAAAGTGAAGGTACTGGCAGGAAAAATCCGGGGAGCCTTCTACGATACCTCATTACCGACAAATACCGGTAGAACCAATCTGATCAATTATTTGGGATCAGGGATATTATCGACAAATGCCTGCGGTATTTCCGGAATTGGCCGTGGCGTAGGTGATGTCACTTATCAATGGAAACCGGCAATTACAGAAACTTCCGTTTCTTCTGTTTCATTCAGGAAAAATGGAGTACAAACACTCTCAGTACCTGTTTATGGAGGTAATGGAATGTTAAATAATAGTACATACCCGATGTCAATAGATGTATTTGTTCAGTTACCTGCGTGGTTAGAACTGGAACCGGTGGCTTTGTTGGCAGGTACCGCCATGCAATGGATTAATGCTTCTAATAGCGCTATCGCTGTCGGTACAATTTCCAGTGAAGGCCCCGGATTATATAAGCTAAATCTGAAAGGGTCTCAATCGGCGCTCAATGTAGGCGCTACTTTGAACGTAATCTGTCAGGCGACCAACGACGCTTCTTACACGAAAGATTTAAACGATAACATTGATTATTGGATCAACTGGAATATTTATGATCCTGCCGGTTCGGCCACTACCTGCCGGCCAACTCTTCCCAAAGTTGGACAAATCAAGCAATCCGTAAACCTGATTGTTAATGAAACTCTCATACTGGATGATTTTTATCCTTTCCGGATCAGCCGCGGGTTAAAAGACACTAATGATGATCATTATCCCGATGATGGAACTTTGGCTCCCGATATTGATATCAACCATAACTTGTTCATGGTTAGTGATACCGGTAAAATTGTCTGGCAGGCGCATATTGCAGGAACCCCGTCGGAAATGTATAACCATATTTACGGCTTGTTTACCAGTAACTCCATCCCTTTTGCATTGAATGGGGTTTTCGATATATTGACGACGGATCCGGATACGATGTATATTAAAATCAATGGGACTAAATATCCTGTTAATTATACCTGGATTGGTAATTATAAATTTTGTGTTGATTACGCAGGAACTCTGAAAGGAGGGGATTTAATTGAAATAGTGGTTCCTGTTATTTGTAGGAGGCAATACGGCAATCCAATGAATATGAGTGGAGAATGTTACTTGTCCAACACGGCTCAAACAGATCCATTCAATCCGGTTGATGGAGAACGGTTGGGCAATGATTTAAAAGCGTTTCATTTGTCATCGTCCTATATTACTAATAGTTATACCGGATTATTTACGTATCAAAGGAGTACAAATGATTGTTTCAATACTTCTTCCGGAAATTACTCTGTACAAACAGATTATCATGATAAATCATTTACTAAAGAAGTCAGACAGAAAGCGCTTCCGGTTTCTTTTTCGATGGAAATTCCTGACGGTATTAATTTCAATACAACAACATTAAATGCCAGGATACTACAAACTCCTCCCGGAGGCTCCGTTACTAAAACGCTGACTCCCGTTTCTTCGGATAATAACATTTACGTTTATGATCTCAGATCCTTGTATGATACCGGATATAATGGAAGCCAAGCTCTTGAGTCCGATAAACTCAGCATTCCCGATGATGCGGTGTTTACATTTTGTCCTGATGCGGATTTGTGCGTTACCAAGGGGGCTTTAGTGGGCCTTAATACTGTGAAATGTATCCTGAGATACGAGAACTTGATTACCAAACAAATAGTTGATGTAGGAAGAAATATTTCAATTAATTATACCGGAACATCCACAGTACTTAATCCTTCCGTCACATCTTTGCAGATAACAACTTCCGGATTGAATATTCCGGTACTTTCTGTCGGTAATCCGAACGGAACAAGTATCAATAACGTCTGGTTGTATGTGGAAGGAAACGTAAAAAATATAAAAATTACGGATAATTCCAGCCAAACGGTAACGGGAACCGGATTTGAAGGCCGGTGGCTAAAAGTCGCCGATCAGATAACAAGCACCAATGTCCTGCAATTTGCTTTCGAAGCGGAATATACGGGAGGCGGAAATTGCAGCGACAATATAAAGATTTATACGGTCACGGCTTATGACGGCACGTGGACTCCCAATATTACGAATGCTATTGACAAAACCGACATAGACCATAGCGGAGCTACCCGCAGTATAGCGTTAAGCATTCCTTCTGCCGGTGTCGAAGGAACGTTGACGGTCAATAATGTTAATGGCGCCGTACCTTTGGGTTCAATTGTCTATGAAGAAGAACAGGAATTGTCGGCAGTCATCAACAGCCACGGCGCTGCCGGAGCATTGAAAGATGCGAAAATGACTATCACCGTGCCTGCAGGGCAGACCTATAATGCCGGTAGCGCTACGATAGCCTATCCCTCCGGAAATACTCCGGCGGGTGTAGCCGGCGCTTATGAAACCTATTTATTGAATACTCTCAATTCGGATGTTACGGTTGACCGGACTTTCGATTTTGATTTTGCACAGGCTACCGGCGACCCGGATGCCATGATTAACGGAACGGGAAGCGTCCAGGAAAAAGAAGCGGTACTCAAACTGACTTTTACCCCAGGATGTGAAACAAGCCTGACCGGTATCCGGTATAAAGGTGTTGTTTCGGGAAAAAATGCCTGTGGCCAAACGGCAGTTGGAGACGGACGTGAATTGTATAGCGCCAGCCAATACCCCCAATTGAATTCCAATTACGGTTTTAGCGTATTAAACAATTTTAACAGTCGTTCGGCAGTGGGCCCTCTGGATAACACCTTTACCCTGAAGTCGGCAATCACCAAGACTTTCGGTTCGAATGCCGATATAGCCTCCACCGACAGCGTTGAGATTAAAATGCACAAGGCATTCAATCTGGTTTCGGCAACCTGCGACAATTATCCGGGTCTTATAACAGGCGGCAATACGGTAAGCGGAGAAACCCGGACGGTTCGCCTGAGTTTCGATTATGTTTCATACAATGCCCTTGCTGACAAAGGGGTCAATAAAGTCAGTAATTACACCTTCAATCTGGTATTCGACCCCAGTCAATATTCCGCTAACTACGGAGAAGAACAGATTCTGGCAGTGATGATGGTTTCCAACCAGGCATTTGATGCAGGTTGTACCCCTCAAATTGCAACTCTGGCCAGCACTGAAAGTACGACAGTTGTTCTGTTGTTTGATCCGGCGATGCAATCGGTATGTCCGTCAACCAGTGTTCAAGCTGAAATTTCGACATTAGCTTCAAGTAGTGCATACACTTTCAATTGGAGCAGGGACGAAGCCGGTACTCAGCCTCTGGGTACAGGGAATAATCCTTCCTTCACGGCCACTTCTTCTGAAAGTACGACGGAAACAGTGTATGTGGATGTATTGAATAGCAGTTCCCAGTCATTGGGAAAAGTTCGTTATCAATATTCTACCTATGCCGGAATCCACATTACCATCACCAATCCGTCTGTTATTTGCGCCGGTTCCGGTGTGGATATATCAAGCAGTAGCATTGTGAGTGTAACTCCTTCAGGTTCTACAGTAAAATATTACATCGCCAATGATGGAACCGGTGAATTAACAGGCGCTGCTCTGACGGTGAGTCCATCCACGACCACGACTTACTATGCCCAAGCGATTTCCGGGGATGGATGTCTGAGCTCTTACGAACCGATTGTTATCACGGTCAATCCGTTGCCTGCTTTCAATTTGAAACCGAACTATGTAGATTTAGCCCAGATTTGCGGAGCCGCAGGTTCGACTCTCGACCTGTCAAGCCTGATAGACGGTAGTCCGACTAACGGGGGAACCATGCATTATTATTCCGATGCGGGTTGTACCACGGAACTGGGTTCGAGTACGGTCACGAGTTCCGGAACTTATTATCTTCGTGCGGAAAACGCTACAACCGGTTGTAAGGGAACTGTCGAATCCGTTGTGGTTTCCTTGAAAACGGAGACGAGTATCTCTGTTGATCCGGTTGGCGGCGCAACTTGTGCGGGCACCGACATCAACATGAGCGTGACGGCCACGGGCGAAGGCGCCTTGACTTACCAGTGGCAGAAAGACGGGACGACGAATGTAGGAACGGGCGCCGCAAGCTATTCAACTTCGGTACCGGGCAGTTATACGGTCACCGTGACCGGAGAATGTGGCCCTGTGACGAGCGCAGCAGCCGTCATTACGAACAAGCCGGCGACGTCGATAAGTAGCCAGCCGACAGCGACAACTACGGTGTGTGCCGGCAATACGGTGACCCTGAGTGTGACGGCCGTCGGGGAAGGAACATTGAGTTACCAGTGGTATAACCGGACGGGCAATACCACTGTTACCGGAGAGACGAATCCGACTTATTCCCCAACAGCCGGCGGGACTTATTATGTAAAAGTATCGGCGGGCTGCGGCGAGGTAACAAGTAACGACGCGGTGGTAACCATCAACCCGTTGCCGACCCCCAGCTTTGTTTCCGGGGAGACTACGGCGGCTCAAGGCCAGGCGGGAATGGTTTACCGTACCCAGGCGGGAATGAGTGACTATATCTGGAGTATTACCGGGGGTAATATCACTTCCGGCGGAAACACCGGTGGCGGTGTTGACGAAGCGACAGTTACCTGGGGAAACGGCACAAGCGGTTCAATCACTGTGAAATACAAATCGACTTTGGGCTGCCAGGGCGCTGAGACTACCCGGAATGTAACACTCAATACCCAGACTAACCCGGGCATCACCGGGACGACGACGGTCTGTCCGGCTGTCGGGAACACCTATATCTATGCCACTGAATCCGGGAAGTATAATTATAACTGGAATGTTACAGGCGGTAGTGTAGTGGGCGGAAGTGCAACCAGCAATACCGTCACGGTAGAATGGGACGGAACCTCCGGCGGTGCCCTCTCCGTGTCTTACCGTCATGCGAACGATGCCGGCTTGCCATTGGTCAATGCCAACGAGAGTATTATCAAGCAGACGGTCACGAGTATTACGACCCAGCCCCAAGACAGTACG
>BNXB01000005.1 GCA_025999255.1 Bacteroidia bacterium
AAAAAGGTTTATTTTTTTTTCCATTATTCAAAATAATTTAAAACTTTATATCCTCCTTCTTTAAGATAGGCTTCTTTTTTCATTTCCTTGATATCACTATCCATCATATCTCTTATTAACAATGGTAAAGTATAATATGGTTGCCATTTCAAACGTTCCCTGGCTTTCGTAGAATCTCCAATCAGAAGGTCAACTTCTGTAGGACGGAAATATTGCGGATCTACTTTCACAACAACTTCCCCCATCCTTTTCTGAAAAGATTCATAATAGTGATCCCCAAGTTTTTTATTGAAAACTTTTTTATCAACTGCAACAATCGTACCAATCTCATTGATACCTTCACCGGTAAAATCTACAGTGACTCCTATTTCTTCAAAAGCCATGGCAATAAAATCCCGGATCGAGGTTGTTATTCCGGTAGAAATGACATAATCGTCCGGTTTGTCCTGTTGCAAAATAAGGTACATTGCCTTGATGTAATCCTTAGCATGTCCCCAATCCCGCTTGCTCGAAAGATTCCCCATATAAACATCTTTCTGCATTCCCAATACAATTCGGGAAACTGCCCGGGTCACCTTCCTGGTAACAAATGTTTCACCCCTTAATGGAGATTCATGATTGAACAGAATACCGTTACTCGCATGCATTCCATAAGCTTCCCTATAATTTACAGTAATCCAGTAAGCATATAATTTAGCAACTGCATAAGGACTACGAGGATAAAACGGTGTTGTTTCTTTTTGAGGAACCTCCTGTACCAATCCATAAAGTTCGGATGTAGAAGCCTGATAAATACGGGTTTTATCAACCAATCCCAATAAACGTACCGCTTCCAGTATTCTCAGAGTACCCAATCCATCTACATTAGCAGTATATTCCGGAGTATCAAAACTTACCTTAACATGACTCATTGCCGCCAGATTATATATTTCATCAGGCTTTATCTCCCCGATAATTCCGGTTAAATTCATCGAATCGGTCAAATCTCCATAGTGCAAAATCAAATTACGATTTTCCACATGAGGATCCTGATACAAATGATCAATCCTATCGGTATTGAATAAGGATGCACGACGCTTTATTCCATGTACGGTATATCCTTTTTTTATCAAATATTCGGCCATATAGGCTCCGTCTTGTCCGGTAATCCCGGTTATTAAAGCTACTTTTCCCATAATCTTTGACAATTGACAATTGATAATTGACAATTGATAATTGATAATGAATTTATACGCGAAATGGTTATCAATTGTCAATTGTCAATTATCAATTGTCAATTATTTATGTACCATTTATAAAGTTTATCAATTCCTGTTTCAATATCCATTTTATGTTTCCATCCCAAGCTGTTTAATTTTCTCACATCAGTCAGTTTACGCATGGTTCCATCCGGTTTTTTATCATTAAAATAAAAGTCACCTTCAAAGCCGGTAATTCCGGCGATAAGTTCAGCCAAAGCTTTTATGGATATCTCACTCCCCGTACCGACATTGATGTGGGTATTCCGGATTTCAGTTCCCTGAGGCTTTAAATCTTCAAAGTTAACATTTTCCATGATAAATACACAAGCATCAGCCATTTCTTCACTCCAGAGAAACTCTCGTAACGGTTTTCCAGTACCCCATATTTCCACCCTGTTAGGTAATATCCCATATTTGGAAAGCGCCGCACGGATTTCCTCTTGTGACGCTTTTCCTGAAATATTTTCAACCGGACGTTTATCCATATCATCTACTATTAGCGGCCACTTCTCTTCATGTAACATTTTAGACAGATAAATTTTTCTCAACAAGGCCGGTAAAACATGCGATTTTTCCAAATCGAAATTATCATTCGGCCCATACAGGTTTGTGGGCATCACGGCAATATAGTTCGTTCCATACTGGATATTATAACTCTCACATGTCTTGATTCCTGCAATCTTAGCAATAGCATAAGGTTCATTCGTATATTCCAGAACATCTGTTAACAAACAATCTTCAGGCATCGGTTGAAGAGCTTCTTTCGGATAAATACAGGTTGAACCTAAAAAAAGCAATTTTTTGACCCGGTTCAGATAAGATGCATGAATCACATTATTTTGAATCATCATATTCTCATATATAAATGACGCCCTGTAAGTATTATTCGCAACAATTCCTCCTACTTTGGCCGCAGCAAGAAACACATAATCCGGTTTTTCCTTCGCAAAGAATTCCAATACATCGGACTGATTGGTTAAATCCAATTCCAAATGATTTTTACAAATAAAATTCGAATATCCTTTGGTTCTCAGATTTTTCAATATTGCTGACCCTACTAATCCGTTATGACCGGCAATATAGATTTTATCTTCTCTACTCATAATACTTATATTTTTCCGTAGAAACTTAAAATTTTAAGCCCCTGTCATAAATAAACGTTAAATTTAACTTTTTGTTGCTGAAAATTATTACATTTGTAACAATTAATCAAATAATATTATATTCATTATGATCATCGATTCATTAGAAAACAGCGCTCTGTATGAGCAAATAAACCCTCACTTCAAACAAGCGTTCGATTATATCAAGTCCCTTGATTTTTCGAAAGTAGAGCCGGATAAAGTGATTTTAAAAGATGATGCACTAATCGTAAACATCAACGAATCCAAATTAAAGTTGTCTTCTGATGCTAAACTGGAAGTACACAACAAATACATTGATATCCAAGTACCGCTCTCTTGCGAAGAATCTTTCGGATGGAAACGCCGAAGCGAGTGCAAAGATATTACTTCTCCTTTTAATTCCGAAAAGGATATTGAATTCTATGGAGATATTCCTACCACATATTTCACTCTCTATCCCGGAGAATTTGTAGTTTTCTTTCCGGAAGATGCACATGCTCCCTGTGTAGGCGAAGGGAATATTAAAAAAATTATTGTAAAAGTAACCGTGCAATAAAAAATCGAACTCATGAATATAGTCCGGAATGATCCATGGCTCAAGCCATACGAAAACGCTATTAAGGGACGCTACGCATATTTCAGGGATAAAGAGATTCAACTCACCCGAAACGGGGAAATGAGCCTCGACAGCTTTGCCTCCGGGTATCTTTATTTTGGACTACATTCCTCGAATAATGGCTGGGTATTCCGGGAATGGGCTCCTAATGCCGCTGCAATATATCTGATAGGGACATTCAATGATTGGCAGGAGCGTGAAGAGTACAAATTAGAACCCATAGGAAATGGCGCCTGGGAGATTAAACTGCCTCAACAAGCCCTTCATCATGGAGACCTGTACAAACTGATGATGCACTGGAACGGAGGACAAGGAGAACGTATTCCGGCCTGGTGTCGCCGGGTCATTCAGGATGAAAATACATTCATCTTCAGCGCCCAGGTCTGGAGTCCGGAACAGCCATACCAATTCAAAAACAAGCAATTCAAACCGGATACTTCCCCTCTCCTTATTTACGAATGTCATATAGGCATGGCTACAGAACAGGAGAAAGTAGGATCTTACCAAGAATTCAGAGAGAATGTATTGCCCCGGATTGCCAATGAGGGGTATAACGCTATCCAGATTATGGCAATACAGGAACACCCTTATTACGGATCGTTCGGTTACCATGTTTCAAGCTTTTTTGCCGCATCTTCCCGTTTCGGAACTCCTGATGAATTGAAAGAACTTATCGATACGGCTCATTCCATGGGAATCGCCGTTATCATGGATATTGTACATTCGCACGCAGTAAAAAATGAAGTAGAAGGACTTGGACGATTTGACGGATCTTATGATTTGTATTTTCATAACAATGAACGCCGGATACACTCAGCCTGGGATTCACTATGTTTCGATTATGGAAAGGACTCTGTGTTACATTTCCTTTTATCCAATTGTAAATTCTGGCTTGAAGAATACCGTTTCGATGGATTTCGCTTTGATGGCGTCACCTCTATGCTTTATTACAGTCACGGGCTGGGAGAAGATTTTTCCAACTATGGAGACTACTACAACGGTCATCAGGATGCAGATGCCATCTGTTATCTTACTCTGGCTAACCGGCTTATTCATGAAGTCAACCCTCATGCAATCACAATAGCCGAAGAAGTCAGTGGAATGCCCGGTCTTGCCGCTAAAATTAATGATGGCGGTTATGGCTTTGATTACCGGATGGCTATGAATATTCCCGATTTCTGGATTAAAACCCTGAAAGAGAAAAAAGATCAGGACTGGCACCCTACAGCAATCTGGTGGGAAACAACCAACCGCCGGAGCGATGAAAAAACAATCAGTTATGCCGAAAGCCATGATCAAGCCCTGGTAGGCGATAAAACCATTATTTTCTGGTTGGCGGATGCAGCCATGTATTGGCATATGAGTAAAAATGACGATGATCTGATCATTAACAGAAGCATTGCTCTACATAAAATAATCCGGCTGGTAACTGTATCCACTATCAATGGCGGGTACCTTAATTTCATGGGAAATGAATTCGGACATCCCGAATGGATCGATTTTCCACGAAACGATAACGGCTGGTCCTACAAATATGCCCGCCGACAATGGAGCCTGGTTGACAACAGAAATTTAAAATACCATTATCTTGGTGATTTCGATAAAGCAATACTCTCTCTCATCAGAAGTATAAGTAATTTCCAGGATTTGCCAATCATAAAAATCTGGGATAACGATGGAGATCAGGTATTGGCTTTTCAACGAAACGAACTGATTTTTATCTTTAATTTCAATCCCGAAAAATCTTTTACGGACTATGGTATATTAGTTCCTAAAGGTAAATATCAAACAATCCTGGATTCCGATAGTCCCGAATTCGGAGGATTCAGTCGTATTGATGACAATATGGTATATTCAACCCATTTCGATCCGTTATATAAAAGCGAAAATAAAGAATGGTTGAAATTGTATTTACCATCAAGGACAGCGATAGTTTTGAAAGGGAGTTACAAGGAGTTATAAGAAGTTACAAGGAGTTACAAGGAGTTAAAGGGAGTTAAAGGAATATGTAGGGGCGAACTGCGTTCGCCCAAAAACGAATTTACAAAAAAATTTAATTTTTTAATTTTTTAATTATAATGTTATATCCATTAATATTCGAACCCATCCTCAAACCCATCATCTGGGGAGGAGACCAAATTTGTATTTTCAAAGATATAAAACCCCAACAACAAGGAATCGGTGAAAGTTGGGAAATTTCCGACGTAGAGAACAACGTTTCAATCGTCGCTAACGGAAATTTAGAAGGAAAAAACCTGGACTATTTAATCGCTACCTACAAGGAAAAATTGCTTGGTCGGAAAGTAATGGAGCATTTTGGCACTACATTCCCGTTACTGATTAAATTTATCGATGCACGCGACGCTTTGTCAATCCAGGTACATCCGGACGATAAACTAGCCAAGATACGCCATAATTCTTTTGGGAAAACCGAAATGTGGTATTTAATTGATTGCACCCCGGGAGCATTTCTCTATTCGGGATTTGCCGAACAGCTTTCTCCTGACGGCTATGTAAAAAGCCTCGAAGAGGATACCTTTACCGATTATCTTGATAAACATGAAGTCAAGCCGGGAGATGTTTTTTTCCTTCCTGCAGGACGGGTACATGCTATCGGAGCCGGATGTTTTATTGCAGAAATCCAGCAAACTTCCAATATTACCTATCGCATTTATGATTACAACCGGAAGGATGCCCAAGGTAACCCCAGGGAATTACACACCAAATTGGCAAAAGACGCTATTGATTACAAAATATATCCGGATCACAGATTAAATTATACTCCACGCAAAAATGAAGTACAAAATCTGGTTACCTGCCCGTATTTCACGACAAATCTGATCGACACGAATCAAGAGGAAATCAGGAATCTGGAAAAACGGGATTCTTTTACAATTTACATCTGTATGGAAGGACAACTGTCACTAACCGACAATAACGGTTTTTCCATCAACATCAAACAAGGGCAAACAGTATTGATTCCTGCAGAATGTAAGAAAATCACATTAGTTCCGGAAAACAATTGCAAGCTATTAGAAAGTTATATAGATTGAAAATGAAGGATTTCCTTCATTTACCTGATATTAGCAATACTGATAATATCGGCAAATACTCCGGCTGCCGTCACACTGGCTCCGGCGCCATATCCCTTGATAATCATCGGATATTCGTTGTAACGCTCGGTTGTAATCAGGATGATATTATTGCTCCCTTCCAGTTCGTAAAAAGGATGTGTCCTATCTACTTCCTGCAAACCGACTTCACAAATTCCTTTCTCCATCTGCGCTACAAAACGGAATTTTTTCCCTTCGGATTCCAGTTTCTTACGTTTATCTTCAAATTCAGCATCCAACTCAGGAACCATTTTCCAGAAATCGTCCAGCGAACCATGGAAATATTTATCCGGGACAAATAAATTTTTCTTTACATCCTGTTGTTCGACAGCATATCCGGCTTCCCTGGAAAGGATAACCAATTTCCGGATAACATCTGTTCCGCTGAGGTCAATCCTCGGATCCGGCTCTGAATATCCGGCTTCTTTAGCCATTTGTATTGCTCTGCTTAATGGAATATCCACTCCGATAGTATTAAAAATAAAATTAAGTGTACCGGAAAGTACCGCCTGTAACTTCAATATTTTATCTCCGCTGTTAATCAACGCATTCATCGTATTGATGATAGGTAACCCGGCGCCTACATTCGTTTCAAACAAATATTTGATACCATATTTCCTGGAAATGGTTTTCAATTCCGAATATGTTTCATAGTTTGATGATGCGGCAATTTTATTTGCAGTTACTACGGAAACGTTATTGGAGATCAAATCTTTGTAAAGATTAGCAATAGCCGGACTGGCCGTACAATCCACAAAAACCGAATTAAAAATATTCATTTCTTCAATCTTTTTGTAAAGCAATTCAGTAGAAGAATTTTCTCCCTCCGTCTTCAGGATCTCGACATAATTGGACAAATCAATTCCCTGACGGTTATATACCGCCCGTTTGGAATTAGCAATTCCGACCACTCTGATTTGAAGACTGTTTTGCTCCATCAATTTAGGCTGCTGTAGTCTGATTTGTTCCAGTAAACTTTTACCCACAGTTCCTATACCAATCAGGAATATATTCAATACCTGATACTGGGAAAGGAAAAACGAATCGTGGATAGCGTTTAAAGCCTTACGTAAATATTGTTTTTTAATGACAAACGAAATATTTGTTTCCGAAGCTCCCTGTGCACAGGCAATAACACTGATCCCACTCCGGCCAAGAGTCCCGAACAATTTTCCGGCAATACCGGGAGTACGTTTCATATTTTCGCCTACAATAGCCACAGTTGCCAGGTCTTTTTCAGGCTTGACATCGTTAATTTCACCCTGTTGTATTTCATGGGCAAACTCATCTTTCAATACTTTAACGGAAAGTTCTGCGTCTGCATTCCTGACGGCAAAAGAGGTCGTATTTTCAGAAGAAGCCTGGGATACCATAAATACACTGATACCATTTTTAGCCAATGCACGGAATATACGATAATTGACTCCTATCACACCGACCATACCAAGTCCTTGCACCGTAATCAAACAGGTATCATCAATCGAAGAAATTCCTTTGATAGATGATCTGCCTCCGTTACTTTTTTCTTTGGTAATCAAGGTTCCGGCACCTTCGGAATTAAAAGTATTCTTAATCCGGATAGGAATATTTTTATGATAGGCCGGATAAATAGTCGGAGGATAAATCACCTTTGCTCCGAAATTCGAAAGCTCCATCGCTTCAATATAACTCAAACGATCAATCACATAAGCATTACTGATAACCCGCGGATCCGCTGTCATAAAGCCATCTACATCCGTCCAGATTTCCAGAACGGAAGCATTTAAAGCCGATGCCAGGATGGAAGCGGTATAATCCGATCCTCCCCTACCCAAATTGGTTACTTCTCCGGTATCCCGGCTGGATGAAATAAATCCGGGTACCACAGATACCCGAGGTAAATCGGATAGTTCTTCTTCAAGAAGCTTATTGGTCAGTTCAAAATCAACAATATGTTTATGAAACTGGTTTTCTGTTTTAATAAACTTACGGGCATCAAACAACTTCGCCCCATCAATTACATGACTGACAATCAACGAAGAAATTCGCTCGCCATAACTGACAATGATATCGGACGTTTTCTGCGAAAGATCCTGAATCAAAAATACCCCTTTGAATATATTTCCCAATTCATCAAGCAAACCGATTACCTCTTTCAGAACAAATTGACGGCATGACGGATCCGGAACGGCACCCTCCACCACTTCAATATGACGGCTTACCATAGAATTGAATTCTTTCTCATAAGAGTAATCTCCTTGCGAAGCCATTCGAGCGGTATTCAACAACTGGTCGGTAACACCTCCCAAAGCCGACACAACTACGATAACCTGCTCATCTACAGCTTCAACAATTCGCTTAACTTCCAACATACAAGCGAAGGTTCCTACGGAAGAACCGCCGAATTTCATGATCTTCATCGACAGAATAAATTTATTTTATGGCTACAAAAGTAGATTAAAATATTCGATTTTCAAGCACGAGAAAATAAAAATCAAAACCATGTTTGAAAATTACGTTATCGGGATCGAGTCGATGACGTAAAACTTCTCAAAACAAAAAATTATATTACTCATACTTGAGTAAGATCAAAGATGGAGCTTTTCTCTTTAAGATCAACGACTGCTACGCATGTGATACCTTAGCTCTATTCACATTGTCTATCGTTTTTCCTGTTATTCTTGCGTTTTCTACAATACAATTATTAATACAAAAATCCAAATATCCAAAGCGGAATTTCATTGCGGAAACCTGTTGTTAAGCCATCAAGGGCAAGAAAAGCATTGTCTAAATTTTTGATTTGCTTTGTAGTTTTGTTTTTGCCGCCAATTTCAAAATAATATTTACCGTCAATACAAAAATCTGTTTGTTCTGTATATGTAACTTTATGATTGTTTTGTAGTTGATTAAAGAAAAAAGTTTCACGCAAGTTGCCAACTTCTGGATTTTCTGCCGAAAGAGCATAATTGTAATTGGTATTTTGCAAGTAAATCTTTTCGGGTTTAACCATTTGTCGTATTCCTGTTGCTTTTTGTTTGAGCAACAAAACGCTGTGAGATTTTTCGAGAAGTTGCAAATAATTCATTAAACTTGTTCGGGTTACCTCAACCATTCGGCTTAATTGTGAAATGTTAGGCGTAAAAGGAACCATTTCAGAAAGTATGTAAAATAACTTTTTAATTCGGTTAATTGAGTAAAAATCAATGCTTTCTACATTTGGTAAATCACTTTCCATTACGGTATTGAATGTTTGTAAAACACGTTCGCCGTAACCCGCAATATCTTCCTGATAATAAGGGTAGTATCCGTATCGAAGATATTTCTGAAAAGCGGGCAATGGAGTAATTTCTCTTATTAGCTTTTGGGCAATTGAAACGTGATTTTCAAGAATTTCTTCGAGCGAAAATGGTGTTTGCGACTTTCGGAGTAATCCTTCGAAAATTAAAAACTCCCTAAAAGACAAGCCAAACAACTGAAAATGCCTCACACGACGGCTCAAATCGGCATCCGCCTTGAAAATTTGCAACATTGACGAACCTGTAAAAACCATTTTCAGTTTCGGGAAATCGTCGTAAATGTTTTTGATTTCCTGCGCCCAAGTGGGATATTTATGTACTTCGTCAAGATACAGTTCCTTTCCACCAAGCGAATAAAAATCATCTGCAAGCGAATACAGGTTATTGGTACTGAAATAAATATTGTCTAAACTTACAAACAACACATCTTCGGGATTATTGCCGTACAGTTCTTTTATATGCTGTAAAAGCATAGTAGTTTTTCCTGTTCCGCGTGCTCCGGTAATGGCTGTCAAACGGTTGCTCCAATCTATTTGACTTTTAAGATAGCGTTCAAAACGCATATCTGTTTCTTCCAATTTGCGATAAGCGGCATCACCCCAAGCAATCATAGATAATGATTTAAAATTAACGGCTTGCGATTGCTCGAGTTTTTCCAGATTTCTAATTTATCAAGTATCTCTCTTTTCATATCAAACACAAAGTTCGCATTTATGGCTGTAAAATCGAGGTCTTCCGAATACTTATCACAACTTGTGATAATTTTTCTGTTGATATTGATTTGGATTTTACCAAAGAGTGCGACCGGGAAGAAATGATTCGGATTGAAATAAATTATTCCATGCGGAATCATATCTTGCCGATTGAAAAAAGGAAAACCAATACGGAAAACTATTTGGCATCGTTTGAAAAGGAAGAGCGGATTAAAAATGCGGCGTTTTTGACGAATTTCGGCGACTAATAAAATTATAATGGAGAAAATTCTACAAAATGATGGTTATAATGGAAGAAATTCCTAATCTCCCGGCTTTGATTAGGTTTTAATGGAAAAAATTCCACGAATTAGCAGTTATAATGGAAAAAATTCCTAATTTTGCAGTCAGATAAATTTTATAATAGAAAAAATTCAAATGGCAGGTAACATAGATTTTGGAAAAGAAATCATTTTTGCTTCTTCCGATAAAAGCATATCCAATCAAATCAGCAAAGCAGAGAAAGATGGGAAGATACGGAAAATTGCCCCGCGAATTTACACCACAAATTTACGGGATTCGATAGAATATATCATTAAACGCCACTTTTTTGATATACTCAAATGGCGGTTTCCCGAAGCAGTAATCAGTCATCGGAGCGCATCGGAATTACGACCAACCGAAACCGGTAATTTTTTTATTACAAGTAATTACACTAAGAAAATAACAGATTTGAAAGGAATTACGCTGAATGTAATGGAAGGAAAGCCTGCATTGGGTTCGGATATAAATCTGGGTGGAATTTACGCCTCGTCAGAATGTCGGTGGGTATTGGAAAACATGCAGATTTCGAGGAAAAAAGGCGATGAGTCAAAAGTCTTTCCAATTGAATATATTGAAGATAAGTTGGAAAAAATCATCATCCGAGAGGGTGAAGAAGGAATTAATAAGTTCAGAGATAAAGCGAGAGAAACAGCCAAGCAATTAAATTTTGAGAATGAGTTCAATAAGTTGAACGCCATTATTTCTGCATTGTTGAGTACTCATAGTGTAGATGCCCTAAGTTCTACTTCTGCTAAAGCAAGAGCGACAGGGATGCCTTTTGATGGCAAGCGGGTTGAACTGTTTGAAATTCTGTATGATAAATTAAAAGACTACTATTTCCCCGAACGAACAGATAAAAATATATCGGAAGATTCTTTTCGCTTGTTTTCTTTTTTTGAAGCCTATTTTTCAAACTATATTGAAGGCACAAAATTTGCGATTGAGGATGCCAAGAAAATTGTTGATACCGGAGTTGCCATGCCAAAGCGAGTAAAGGATTCTCATGATATTTTAGGTACATTTCATATTGTATCAAACAGTTATGAAATGAGCATCACGCCGGCGACACCCGATGATTTGATTCAAATTTTAAAACGAAGACATTTAACGATGATGTCCGCCCGCGCGGAAGATGTCAATGCCGGAGAATTTAAGATACAAAACAATCGGGCAGGAAATACCGAGTTTGTCGATTTCACTTTGGTAGAAGGCACATTAAAACAAGGTTTTAAGTATTATGCAGTATTGAACGACCCAATGGCAAAAGCAGTATTTATGATGTTTATGATTTCGGAAGTTCATCCTTTTATTGATGGTAACGGGCGAATTTCGAGGATTATGGGTAATGCTGAATTGTTTAAAAGCGGATTGTCCCGAATCATTGTTCCTACTGTGTATCGGGAAGATTACATCATGTCGCTGAAAAAGTTTACCAACCGAAAAGAACCGGATACATTTATTCGGATAATGGATAAACTTCAATACTTCTCTAACAACATTTTCGGAGATAATTTTGACGAACTCAATAATTATTTCAAAGCAACTGATGCCTATAAAGAGCCGTCAGAGGGGAAATTGAAAATAATAGACCGGTCGATGCCGGACGTAAGATTAGACGAAATATAAAGTTATGCAGACTATATCCGGTAAAATAAAAAATAAAATAAAGAGAGGAAAGAGGGGTAAACTCTATTTCAATATAGATATATCAAGATGCAAGGAGAAACCGATGAGGAAAACCTTTATCACATAGAGCAACATTTCAGATATGACGATAGTATCAAAATTATTCGTAAATCAGGTAGAAAAATATGAGGAGTTGGTTAAGGAACAGGCAGAAAGATTGGAGAGGGTGCGAAGGAATAGTGAGGAGGCAGAGAAACTGCGGAAAAATATTGAATTGTTAAAAACCGAGTAAGCGATTTTAAGAATATCCGAAATATACATAATCAAAAAATCGAATTACGCAAGTTTCTTGTGATGTTTTTTGCCGACACGAAGATTATTACTACCTTTGTGGCCGAAGTTTCAATAGCAGAAATAGAGATAAGTAAAAATATATAATGCTCGAATTAAAAGATATACAAAAGTCATTCGGCGAAGTCCAAGTGCTGAACGGAATCAATCTCCGTTTAGAGAAAGGGCTTGTATATACACTCAAGGGCGGTAACGGTTCCGGCAAGACCACCTTAATCAATATTATCTCCGGTTTTCTTGAACCGACCCAAGGCATTGTTGCATTTAAAGGAAAGAAAATTGCCCGGTTTGCACCCTATCGGGTCAATCGTTTGGGAATAGGCAGGACTTTTCAGGATTTGCGGCTTGCCATTCAACTGACGGTGTATGAAAATATCTTGCTTGCTTTGGAAAAGAAGATGTTTGCTTATTCAAATAAGGAACAAGAGAAACGTATAGACGCGATATTAGAGAAAGTATCCCTGTCCGAAAAACGGAATGAATTGGCGGGAGAAATCTCTTACGGACAACAAAAATTATTGACAATCGGCTGTTGTATGGCAAACAACGCCGATTTGTTGTTAATAGATGAGCCTGTGGCTGGAATCGACAAGGATAATCAATTAAAGATTATTTCTTTGATACATCAATTGAAAGAGGAAGGCAAAACGATTCTGCAAATAGAACACAACAACGCCTACATTGATGCCACCAGCGACCAAATTTTTCAATTGGAGAAAGGAGTCGTGGTATGCTGAAAGTGCAACATATTACAACCGGCTACGGCAAAAAACAAGTGCTGACCGATGTTTCTTTTGAAGTAAACAAAGGCGAAATTGTTTTGCTAAGCGGTGGCAATGGCTCCGGGAAAAGCACTATTTTAAAGTGTATATACGGATTATTGCAACCTTGGAATGAAGACGGAAAAATCATTTTTGAAGGAGAAGATATTACCGGATTGCATTCGTCGGAGATGATTCGGAAAGGGATTGTGTATATGCCGCAGAAAAAGAATATGTTTGAGGAATTTACAGTAGAAGAAAATTTATTGACTTCTGCTGCTATTTATTCTAAATCAGAGGCTAATGAAAGAATTAAAAATGTGTTTGAATTGCTGCCGATTCTTGAAACTATGCGGGAACGGACACCTTTTCACATGAGTGGCGGTGAACGGCAATTGTTGGCTTTGGGAAATGTGCTGGTACATTCGCCGAAACTAATTCTTTTGGATGAGCCTTTGGCAGGCGTGGATGTTGGCAATTCGGAAACTTTAAGGGACTGTATATACGATTTGCAGAAAAACGGTGTTACATTTATAATTGTCGAACACAAACGGCTTTTATTGGAAGATATTGTAAATAAAGTAATTGAATTGGAATTGGGAACAATAAAAAAGAAAGAGTGAGATGAAAGTTTATCACGGAAGCAATCAAATAATAGAACGACCCCAATTATTGGCGCCCACACACCCGCTTGATTTTGGGGCAGGTTTTTATGCCACTACAAATTACGAACAGGCAGTCGCTTTCGCAAAAAAAATCATAAAATGGCGTGGCGGAAATGCTGTTGTGAATACGTATTTGATTGAGGAAGAAGATTTATTGCCTTTCAAAATGTTAAAATTCGACCATCCCGATAAGGAGTGGCTTGATTTTGTCGTTGAAAACAGGGCGAATAGAGAGCAAACAGGGCTTGTCGAAATTGTTTTCGGACCGGTTGCCAATGATGATGTGTATTCAGTTGTTGATTTATATGAAAGAGGTTTATATAGCGAAGAAGAAGCGCTTTCTCGATTGAAAATCAAAAAACTGTTCAATCAATATGTTTTCAAAACGCAAGAGGTAATTGATTTGTTAAATTTTAAAGAATGTAACGATGTCTGATAAAAAATTTTCATCAATACTTTGGATTATAACACAAGATTTGGTCGAAACAATAATGCAAACAAAGAACGTCGGCTTTCATAAGGCTACCGAAATGCTGATGAAGTCGAAAACGTATTCGATGCTCGAAAAAAAGGAAAATGATTTGTGGCAATTCAGCAATGTATTTTTGTATAAAGTATTTGAAAATGAACTTGTTACAAACAAATTTGAAATGCCCGATGTAATATTGTAAAAGAGATGACGGATAAAGAAAAATACACATTATTTCTGTTGGAACAATACAGAGCCAAGCAAAATATTTCGGCAAGTGAAACGTTTGATTTCTTTGTCGAAAATAATTTGTTTGACTATATCAACGACACCTTCGAGGCTATTCATACCGAAGATAGCGATTTTGTGGTGTCGCAATTGGTAAAAAATATAGAACGCAATTGTGCAAAAAAATAAGGATTTTATGGATAATCCGGTAAAGACATTGGATAAGGACACGAGCGACAAGGTAAGTTTTATGACTTTCATTATTCCAGAGTTTGCCAAGTCGTACAAAATGAATGTTCAAGATGCCTACCGCTATTTGAAAAAATACGGCGGAATGGATTACCTGAACAAATGTTGGTGGGCATTGCACACCGACAATCCGTTTTGGGCTGTCAGGGATATGTTTGAAGTTTGCAAAAACAACGGAGGGATGCGATGAAAGTTTATCACGGAAGTTACATAAAAATTGGTACTATTGACCTCGAAAAATGTGAAATAGGCAAAGATTTCGGGAGGGGTTTTTATGTAACCAAAATCAGGAAACAGGCGGAATTTTGGGCGGAACGGAAAGGTCTTTCCCATAAAACGGCAGGTTTTGTTACGGAATTTGATTTCAACGAAAATGCCCATGATAAAATTGCCACTCGCATTAATGACTATCTGAGCGGAAAACTGTTGAAACAGGATTTTCTTGATGAATTGAAGTTTTTCAAGGAGACGCACCAAATTTGTTTTCGCACGGCACGTTCTCTTCAGATGCTTGATTATATAGAAAATCCCAAAGATATATCCTACGAAATTTCCAAAATCGGCGAGCAGGTGGTTGAAAAACTAATGCTTGACAATAATATAGATGAATTACAGGCAACGGATTTGTTCTATAATTCAGATACATTTGCGCAACTTGCCGAAGAGAGTACGCAACTTTATGAAAAGTTGTGGCAGGAAGTTTATGAGAGGTTGAAGAAAGAATTAGGAACAATTAAAAATTAAAATAAATAATATGAATAAGAAAATTTTTATTACGATTGGGGTAATTGCAGTAATTGCAATCGGAGTATTTGTTTGGCTGAATAAAAATAAGGATAAACAAGACGAAATAAAAATAGGAGTCATATTGCCATTGACAGGGGAACTCGCTAATTTTGGCAATACAGTTTTAGATGGTATAAATATGAAGCTATCAGAAACAAATGATAAGAATTATACAATAAAACTAATAGTTGAAGATTCAAAAGGGCAACCCAATTTATCAGTGAATTGTTTTAACAAACTTATTGATATAGATAAAGTGAATTGTATAATTGGCGACCTTACAAGCGGGGCAACTTTGGCGATTGCGCCAGAATCAAACAAAAAACAAGTTGTAATTATTTCGCCTACTGCCTCTACTCCCGCTTTGACAAAGATAAGCCCATTTTTCTATAGAGTTTATCCGTCTGATTTAAGTGATGCCAAAATTGCCGCATATTATTGTTATGATAATTTCAAAGCAAAAAATATTTCTATCGTTTATTTAAACAATGATTATTCGGTTGGATTAAAAAATGAGTTTTCTACTTCCTTTTCAACTTTAGGTGGTAAAATTAATAATGTTATTTCATATGAATCTAACACAAAAGATTTTAGAACTACAATATCAAAACTGAAAATGATAAACGATGATGTCATATACATAATTGGACACCCGATAGGTATTGCTAATTTTTTAAAACAATCAAAAGAGTTGCAATTTACGAAACATTTTTTTTCAAATGTAGCGGCTGAGGACAGAGAGTTTTTGATAACAGCTGGCGAATCTGCAAATAATTTGTATTTTACTGCTCCTGCATTTAATTTACAGGCAAAGGATGAAAATACGCAGAATTTTATTAAGCAATTTAACAAACGATATTCTTATACTCCAGACATACACGCTGTAAAAGGATATGATATAATGACTATCTTAATGGATTGTTTAGATAATGGTTGTATTTCGTCTTTGGCAATAAAACACCACATAGACAAAAAGCAATTTTTTAATGGAATATGCGGACAATATAAATTTATTAACGGAGATATAGAAGAACCTGTTTCAGTAAAAAAATATAATAACACCAACATAGAAATTGTTGAAATTATTGAACCATTATGAAAAAAGGGAATAGACATAATATTACGCCTATTGTTGTAACCTATAAATCGTCTATTGATTTTTACAAAGAGATTACAAAAAAAATAGGCAATGCGGCACAAAATTTACCAAATAAGTTTTTATTTTTGGGACAACAAGGTGCAAATTTATGGGAGAAAATAGATAAAACATATAAAGCAGGTGCTAAAGGCGAAGTACTGATTGAGGAAAATTTTGCCCAAATAAATGAACTTATAAAAGAAGGATCTCCCTATAAACCATACGATATTATCAGTCTGGGAGTTGGACGAGGAATGGATGATATTAAAATATTGAAACAGATACAAATCGTAAATAAAGGTAAAATTAAGAAATTTAATATTTATGCCGTTGATTTATCTTCGATTTTACTTAAATGTGGTATTTTGCAAATAAGTGATTGGTGTAATGGAGTGGAGGCTACACAGGAATTGAAACAAAACATTAAATCTATTCGTGGTATTTGGGCTGATTTTGAGGAATTGCCAACATTAAAATCAAAATTAAAAAACGACATTCAATTAGGGAATAATAAATCATTATATCATTTATTAGGCTTGACATTAGGAAATAATGATGAGTCTGTTTTGCTGAAATCTATATATGGACTTATGGAGGTCGAAGATTTTCTCTTATTAGGAATAGATTTTTGTGTGAGTCATGGTGAGATCGCCATTTCTGATGCAGAAAAAGAATATACGACAGGTGAAGCTGCCGCTTCGATTAATCAATTTATGTTAGGTCCATTACATTTTATTTCTACACACAAAAAGACGAATAATGATTTCTATAAAATTGCAAATACACTTGATGAAATAAAAATATTACATGGTAGAGCTAAGCATATCAGTAAGATTGATAAATCTGTAAGTTTTACGAGAACACATATCTTTAAAAAAGAAGGGTCGCGTTTATGTGATTATAGTACAAAATATGAAGAGGATAGTTTCAAACGGTATATTACAGAAACATTAAAATTGGAAAATGTATTTTTTGAATGGAAAGAATGCTTTAAAGCAGAAGATGTTAGCAAAAACACGCAGGCATTAGTATTGCTGCAAAAAAAAGGCATAAAAAAGAAACATGAAGTCAAGGAGGCAACTCATGCTTTTGATTACGCTAATGAAATATCTTTATTAAAAGTAGAAATAGAGACGGTAGAAGAAGCAAAACAACAGTTATTAAACAAAATAATCGAAAAATTAAGTAGTCAAAACATTGATGTTAATTTGTACAAAAAAACATTCTATTATAGTAAAAATAATAAACGAAAAAAATGCCTTATTATAGAAATAACTGAATTAAATAAACTAATCTAAAAATATATGTTGCAATTTTACAAAAATCATCCATATATAATGAACGCTATTTCTGTTTTATTACTGTCTATTTTCGCTAATATGATTTTTAGCGTAAAATTAGACTTTACAGCAGAATTCGATTGTTTTTTAATAATCAAATTCGTTTGTCTTATGATTTCTTCTTTCAGCGTTAGCTATTCTCTACTTAAATTAGACCACTTACGCGAAATAGCCAAAAATGAATTAGATGAAAGAATAAAATCAGGAAGTACTAATCTGAAAACTTCTAAGGAAATATTTGATGAAAAATTAAATGTTCCTCAAAATGTCAAAAATATAAAGATTGCGTTATATGGTTTATTTATACCATTTATCTTATTGTTTTTCTTTCTCGAACCTGTAATTAAGGCGATATGTCTCAAATAATCGCAAACATATTATTGTCATTCATTTTATTTCTTCTTATAAGTCAATCATTTTCATTGACTTATTACCCAACTCGCTTTTTCCATATCGCCCACGCCATTACCTTAACATTCTCCGCTTATTTCACTTATTTATTTTCGCAGCAGTTGCATTTCCCATTATATTTATCAATCCCATTAGCCATTATAGTCGCTACCTCTGTTGGAATGTTATCCGAAATTGCTTTATACAAGCCATTACGGAAACGCAATGCCTCACCTATGATACTAATGATTGCCTCGTTGGGGCTTTACACTGTGCTGCAAAATGTTGTGTCTATGCTTTGGGGCGATGATACCAAAAGCGTGCGCACAGGCGAAATCAAAGTTGGCAACGAGTTTTTAGGAGCATATATTACCGATATTCAGATTATCACAATTGTAGTTTGTTTGGCGTTGTTTTTGGCTTGTGTGTTCTTTATGAAATACAACCGGATTGGGCGGAATATTCGTGCAGTAGCCAGTAATCCGGAATTGAGTAATATTGTCGGTATCAATTCTGATAGAGTTATTTTGTGGTCGTTTGGTATTGGTTCGGCATTGGCTGCCGTTGCCGGAATTTTAATTGCTTTCGATACGGATATGACACCTACGATGGGTTTTAATTGGCTGTTGTATGGCGTAGTGGCGATGATTATCGGCGGCGTAGGCAGTAATTGGGGATTGGTAGGCGGCGCATTGCTGTTGGCAACGGCGCAACATCTGGCGGCTTACTACATTGGCAGTCAATGGATGGATGCCGTAGCCTATATTATTCTGATTTTGTTTTTAATAGGGAAACCGCTCGGCTTTAGCGGCAAACGGTTAAAAAAAATAGAGATATGACAGCAGAAAATAACAAAGGCAAAATATTAATATATCAGACCGAAAAGGGGGACACCCGAATAGATGTCTATTTTGAGAACGGCGAACTTTGGTTGTCACAAAAGGCATTGTCGGAATTGTATCAAGTTCGTATTCCGACTATCAATGAGCATATTAAGAATATTATTGAAGAAGGGGAATTGGAGCAGGAGGCAACTATTAGGAATTTCCTAATAGTTCAAACGGAAGGGCAACGGCAAGTCGGCAGGGAAGTACAGCATGTTAGTTTCCAAATGGTTCTTGCAATCGGGTATCGTGTCCGTTCGCGTACAGGAATGCACTTTAGAAATTGGGCAAGCACGGTTTTGACTGAATATACGAAAAAGGGCTTTGCTATGAATGATGAACGGTTGAAAAACCCTAAACCGTTCGGTGCAGACTATTTTGATGAATTATTGGAACGGATCAGGGATATTCGCAGTTCCGAAAAACGTTTCTATGAAAAAGTAAAAGCCATTTACGCGACTTCTGTAGATTATGATGCAAAGGACGAAAACGCAAAGTTGTTTTTTCAAACTGTTCAAAATAAACTGCATTACAGCGTTCATGGACATACTGCCGCCGAATTAATTGCTTTGCGAGCCGATTCATCAAAAGATAATATGGGCTTAACAAGTTTTAAAGGCGCAAAAGTCAGAAAATCAGATATTGATACGGCAAAAAATTATTTGCAGGAAGAAGAAATTACGGCATTGAACAGAATTGTAGCCATGTATCTCGACTATGCCGAAGATCAAGCATTGCAACATATTCCCATGTATATGGGTGATTGGGAGAAAAAACTCAACGATTTTTTGAAATTTACAGGACGAAAAGTTCTTGACAATGCCGGATATATTTCAGCAGAAGAGGCATTGCGTACTGCAGAACGGGAATATGAACGATATGACCGACATCGTAAATTGATGGATAACGACATCAATGCCTTATTGGATAAAACAAAACAATTAAAAGAAAGAAAAAAGAATCAGTAATGGAGTACCTGTTGCATTTATTAATATTGGTCGGCATTTATGTGATGCTTTCGCAAAGCCTGAACCTTTCGGCAGGCTTCGGCGGAATGATTTCGTTGGCACATGCCGGATTTTACGGTGTGGGCGCTTATACGGCTGCTTTGCTTTCCGTCAATTATCATCTTCCGTTTTTGCTCGCATTACCGGCAGCCATGATGTTGAGCGGATTATTGGCATTGATTGTATCCGCCATTGCCTTGCGAACCATCGACGACTATTTTATTATATGTACTTTGGGCATTCAGGTCATTGTTTTTTCCTTGATGAACAATTGGATGTCTCTGACAAACGGACCATTGGGCATTCCCGGTATTCCGGGCATGCAACTTTTCGGAATCGACATCGAAAGCAAATGGGCGTTTCTGTTACTGACCATTTTCTTTGTCGCCCTGATTTTCTTTTTCCTGAAAAAACTGACCGGTTCTTCATTCGGTCTTACCTTGCGGGCATTGAGTGAAGATGAAATTTTTGCGCAGTCGCTCGGAAAGAATGTGTATTTATCCAAAGTGATTGCCTTTACCACCGGCGCCATGATTGCAGCCGTTCCGGGCGTTCTCTATGCGCATTACATCAGCTATATCGACCCAACGAGTTTTACGGTAGATGAATCCATTTTTATCCTTTCCATTGTGATTATCGGTGGCATGCAAAATTTGTGGGGAAGTGTTCTTGCTGCGACTTTCCTTGTGTTATTGCCCGAAGCCTTGCGGTTTGTCGGTATGCCGAATGCTATTGCGGCGAATATGCGCCAGATTATTTACGGTGGGATATTGATTTTTATGATGTTTCGGTATAGTCGAGGATTTGAGGTGCAACATAAGGTTAGTTAAGTAGCACTTTTGTATTTCTTGACTTGTGTGCAAATTGTGTATCCCTAAAAACAAAAAAGGACTTACTTCTTACCGTAAGTCCTTCATTTTCAAGTGGGCGTTGACGGATTCGAACCGCCGACCCTCTGCTTGTAAGGCAGATGCTCTGAACCAGCTGAGCTAAACGCCCGATTTTATTATCACTCTTTCTCCCAAAAGCGATGCAAAGGTAGGACATTTTTCTAAATCTGCAAAGAAAAATTAAAAAATTTATTCACTTTTTTCATAAACTTCAAAACCAACCCTTCTTTTTCAGATACCAGACTATAGCAAGACCAATAACAACCAGAATTCCCCAGGCAACAAAATATCCGTATTGCCAGTGGAGTTCCGGCATAAACTTAAAATTCATCCCCCATACCCCTACGAGGAAAGTCAATGGAATGAAAATCGTAGCCACGACAGTCAGCCGTTTCATAATTTGGTTCATCTTCAAATCGTTATTATTCAAATACAAATCAATTAACGACGACATGATTTCACGGCAAGATTCCAGACTCTGGAGAGCATATAATAACTGATCATAAACATCTTTGAAATAAGAAACTTCTTCATCACAAATCAAGGATTTATCTACCCTCAACAATTTAGCCATTTGTTCCTTGAACGGAAGAAGTAACTTACGCAAATAAATCATCTCCCGGCGTTTTTCCTGAATATCGCTAATCAGATTTTCCCTCAGACCTTTGGTATCCAGCAATTGGTCTTCCAAATCTTCGAAGTTTTCTTCCAGAGAATTCACACATTCGCCGTAATTACTAATAATCACACCTAACAGACTTGCCAGAAGAAAATCCGATTTTTTATTATTGATCCGAAGCGAATTTTCTTTAATAGCCGCATAAATACTATCGAATAAAGGATTATCACTTTCCTGGAAACTGATCACATAATTTTTTCCAAGAATCAAAGCAATATGTTCGACTACATCCCGATCATTATAATAATACTGTACAGGAAGAGCAATAAACACATTTTTGTCGTATTCTTCCACCGTGATAATCTGATAAACGGAAAGTACATCTTTGGCATCCATAATATTCAGTCCGAATTCTTTTACCAGGCGGATAATCAATTCCGGATCATTCAAACCGGTGACACGAACCCAACTTACAGTCTGATCATTAATCCGTGACACAATATCTTGTATCTCGCCGATTGTTTCCTCCGTATGACCCAATTCACTGTATTGAATAAATTGAATATTCGTTGGCGTTTTATTAGTCCCAGTATATATAATTTTTGATGATAAATTCCTGTTTCTCATTTTTCGTCTCGTATTTACTATTTGATTTACTGAAAGGGCTGAAAATCTTTGAAGAAACTAAAAATTCTCAGTCCTTTCTATTTTTTACCAACAAAAATAATTGAAAAAATTGAATATCACATGTTATATTTATTTCTTTGTATCGTTATTCAAATACAATGACACTGGAACAATTTAAATCGGATATTATTTCTCAAAGGCAGAAACTGCTGGCAGTAGCCTGGAGAATGCTGGCAAACGAAGCCGATGCAGAAGATGCCGTACAAGAGGTGTTCCTCCGGTTGTGGAGCATCCGCGAACAACTCGGTACGATATCCAATCCCGGAGGATTTGCCATGCAAACTATAAAAAATATCTGTATTGACAAACTAAGGACACAAAAAACGACAGTGGATGCAGAAGATGTTTTTCTGGGACTCGATGAAAAAACACCTTATCACGAAACGGAAAAACAGGATTCAGTCAGTATTATCCGGAGAATTATCGACACCCTGCCGGAATTGCAACGAAAAATTATCCTGATGCGTGATGTGGAAGGATACGAATTACAGGAAATTGCCGATATTACAGGCTCACAGGCAAATGCAGTGACCATGAACCTTTCAAGGGCAAGAAAAAAAGTACGGAACGAATTTATTCGTATCAATGCGTACTATAAAAATGAAAGAAATGAAGAAATGAAGAAAATGAAAGAATAAAAACATGAAACGAGATAAATTCAATATTAAACAATTACTGGATCTTTATTTTGAAGGACAAACTTCACTACAGGAAGAACAAATCCTTCGGGATTATTTCAAACGGGACGATATTGATGAATCGTTGACAGAGTACAAACCAATGTTTGATTTTTTCAATGAGGAAAGGATTCTGAACTCAATGGAAGAAAACAAAATAAAAATACCGGATAAAATCGGACATTCGACAGGAAGAAAAATCTGGTTTAGCCGGATTAGTATAGGTATAGCTGCTTCCGTCATATTGTTTTTCGGAATAAAACTCACTTTCTTCAATCAAAAGAAAGACACTTCCGAACAATCAATAGTATATGTGGACGGTAAAAAATTTACGGACATGAATACCATATGGTTCCAAACATTAAATACTCTTGAAATTATCTCCGAATCGGATGATGATGTAATCGCATCGCAAATCGATATACTGGATTCTTTTAATGATTTTTAAGTATCTATAATATGAAACGAGCATGCAAAATCTGCACAAAAGGGCATGAATATGATGCGAGTTCCATATGACCTTTAAAAATAAAATTATGTACATATGAAACAACGAATATTAATATTGTCATTCCTGCTTTCTCTTTTCTGGGGAGGGAGTATTATGGCACAGACAAATCCCGAAGTGGATAAAATCTTCGAGACCTATGGCAAGCAAAAAGGTGCAGTACTGATTGAATTATCGACCGATATTCTTGCAGGCCATACCCAAATGAAACTCTACAAAAGTCTCACCACCGCATCCAATGATCCGTTGATTGCTGCAACTACCACAGCCATCGAAAACGACATTGAAGGAGGGATGAAGCTGATAAAAACCCTGAAAAACGGGAAAGTAGAAACCGGTTATTACTGCCTGAAAAAGGAAGATAGATCCTCTATGTATGAATACATTTTATACAAGGAGAAATCGAAAAAAATGACTTTAATTTACATCCGGGGAAATTTTTCGCCTCAACAACTGGAAAGGGAATTAGGTAAACTGAAAGACCTGTTTATTTATGTCAATAACAAACGTATTAAATTACAATAATAATACTATAATATTTAAATTATGAAGACAAAAACACTTTTATTATGCCTTGTGCTGTTCATGACAAGTTTTGCTTATGCTCAGAATACATCAAACAATGATCAACCCGTAGTATCCAAAAGTTCAGCTACTTACGATGGATCGTCTTATAATGTCATGTTTGCATGGAAAAAGAAAATGAAAGTCAATAATCCCCATTGGACAGGAATGGGTGTCGCTCTGGCTAACTTTGATGGAATGAACAATGTCAATACCGATTTGACTATCAGTACCTCCTACTCTTTCATCATCAACCCGATAGATTACTGCATTCCGATAAACAGTCATTGGCTTTTGGTTAGCGGAATGGGACTCGACTTCTCCCGCTACCATTTCAAAGGGAATGTAGGCCTGACGGTAGTGAACGGGATTACCAAATTTGTTGAATCGGCCGACGAAACCTACAAATCCAGCAAATTAATCACTTATTATATTACTGTTCCTTTACTCCTTGAATATCAGACAAAACTATCCAACCGTACATTTTATATTTCCGGAGGAATGGTCGGATACATCAAATATTACTCTAAATCACAAATTGATGTCAAAGTTGTGAGTGGTATTGAAGCAAGAAACCTGGGACGTGACTTGAATATTCTTCCGGTTAATGGCCGCCTAATGCTCCAAACCGGTATCAGCGATATCAGTTTCTACGCTTATTATTCACCGTTCTCATTCTTCGAAAACGGGAAAGGACCGGATTTGAAACCGATTGGAGTCGGGGTAATACTCAATTTTAATTGAGAGTTAAAAATTACTTATAAACAATATAAAACGTTATCTTTTGCAAATTCTGTTATTAAAGTCCGAGCAAATCATATTGGAGAAATCGTATCTATTGGAGAATATTAATAATAAAAAAAACATTATGAAATTTAAAAGTATTTTAATAGTCAACGTATTATTATTGGCTTTCTGTCCAATAATCCATGCACAAACAAACGAAAAAAAAGGAGAACAACCTATGAAAGAAGTATGCGAATTTTTAAAAGCTTGCGGACATTATTTTATAGCCACTGTTGATGGTGATCAACCGCATGTGCGCCCATTCGGAACAGCAGCTATTTTTGAAAATAAGCTATACATCCAGACAGGAAAACGGAAAAAGGTAGCCAAACAGATGATGGCAAATCCTAAAATTGAGATATGCGCTTACAACGCAACCAAAGGACAATGGTTACGCATAGAAGCGACTGTCACTCCTGATGAGCGTATTGAAGCTAAACAATTTATGCTCGATGAATATCCGTCGCTTAAATCTATGTATGCTGCCAACGATGACAATACATTTGTATTGTATTTGGAAAATGTTACCGCCACTTTTAATAGTTTTTCCGATGAGCCAAGAGTTGTAAAATTCTAAATCTACAAAACGCTGTCATTGCATGTGACAGTAACAGGATGCCTGTTTGTCATCGTACAATACGCCGGATAAAAACACTCCACCTTCTGTGTTTCAATTCTCAATTACTTGACTGTAATGTGAAAACACCCTTGCTTCCTCTCGTGTTTCACATAACATTTTCCTTCTTTTTTTAAATCCCTCAACACGGAAGCCAGAACCATTTTTAACTGATCCGATGTTATTTCCGTCTTAGTTTTGTCGTTTTTTGTATAACGTACCCAGGAAATATCAAATGTCGTAGCATAAGTATGAGCCGAATTCGAGGACGAATTGAGATTACCTCTACGCAATTTGGTAACATCCTCATCGGTGCGCGTAAGGCTGGTAACAATCAATTTATAATTAGGAACATTCAGATGTTCCAATGAATCCCGGAAATTTTTTCCGATCATTTCCAATAAATTTGCAGCTTTGGGCACCAAATATGGAATCGAATGTTTCAATTCTTCTACTTCATAGGTCTTCGAAGATTTTATTTCCCGGAGTTCTTTCTTTATTTTTTCAATCTCATCCCGAGTAGAAGGCGGTTTGATACCTATTTTCTTCGCAGCCATCAAATGCAGATCATTCAAATCATTAAAATCCCGGTTATAACTACCATTATAATGAATCCGCTTAACCTCTTTTTCCTTATTGCAAGATGAAAAAGAAATTACAATAACAAACATCAAAAAGCTAATTGTCAGAAACTTACAAAAATTCATATGAAAATTTTATTTTTTTGAAATACAAAGATAAACTAAATCATGAGTTTTACGTTATTCTAAATAGCTTATCGCACAAACTTGGTCAACTCCGATGTTGTTGTCCCAAAGTATCCCTCGGAAATTTCCCATTCATTGGTGCCTAAGATACATGTGGATAAACGTGGTCGTGATTTTTATCTACGCATTTGTCTTTCTCATTAAAATCATGTAATTTTGCATGGATTTACGATAACTATTTGATATAGATAATATAAAATATGGGATTTTTTGATTTTTTTACCAAAGATAAAAAGGAAAATCTGGATAAAGGATTATCCAAAACGAAAGAAAACGTTTTTTCTAAAATAACAAGAACGATTGCCGGTAAGTCGAAAGTTGACGACGAAGTCCTCGATAATCTCGAAGAAGTGCTCGTCACATCGGATGTAGGTGTGGAAACCACCTTGAAAATCATTGAACGAATCGAATCGAGAATCGTAAAAGATAAATACGTCAATACCGACGAACTAACCGCTATTTTACGGGAAGAAATCGCCTCCCTTCTCGCAGATAACAATACTGAGGAACTGGAAGATTTTGACACTCCGAAAGACAAAAAACCTTACGTCATCATGGTTGTCGGAGTGAATGGCGTCGGAAAAACGACTACCATCGGAAAACTGGCATACCATTTCAAAAAAGCAGGAAAAAAGGTTTATCTCGGCGCTGCCGATACTTTTCGCGCCGCCGCCGTCGAACAACTGATGATATGGGGCGAACGTGTCGGCGTAGATGTCATCAAACAGAAAATGGGGGCGGACCCTGCCTCCGTCGCATTTGACACCCTGAATTCGGGAAAAGCCAACGATGCCGACGTTGTCATTATCGACACGGCAGGAAGACTTCATAACAAAGTCAACCTGATGAACGAATTAACCAAGATTAAAAACGTAATGAAAAAAGTAATTCCGGATGCTCCTCACGAAGTATTATTGGTATTGGACGGTTCGACCGGACAAAATGCGTTCGAACAGGCCAAACAATTTACGGCTGCAACCGAAGTAACCGCCCTGGCCATCACCAAACTGGACGGAACAGCCAAGGGAGGGGTCGTAATCGGAATATCGGACCATTTCCATATCCCGGTAAAATATATCGGATTGGGTGAAGGATTAGAAGACTTGCAAATTTTCCGTAAAAAAGAATTTGTAAATTCATTATTCGGAGACCATGAGGAGAAATAAAGTCGATATTATTACTTTAGGTTGCTCCAAAAATTTGGTAGATTCGGAGTTATTGATGCGACAATTCGTCGCAAACGGCTATAATGTATCCCATGACCCGGAAAAACCGGAAGGAGAAATTGTGGTCATCAATACCTGCGGCTTTATCGGGGAGGCAAAGGAAGAATCGATCGATATGATCCTTCAATTCGCAGAAGCCCGAAAACAGAACAAAATACGCAAGCTATTCGTAATGGGTTGTTTATCGGAAAGATATCTCAAAGAATTACAAGACGAAATACCCGAAGTGGACAAATTCTACGGGAAATTCAACTGGAAACTTCTGATCTCCGACTTAGGGAAATCCTATCATAATGAACTTTCCTCCGACCGTATCATTACAACACCGGCTCATTATACTTACCTGAAAATTGCAGAAGGATGCAACAGAACTTGTTCCTATTGTTCCATTCCAATCATTACCGGAAAATATAAATCCCGGACTTTAGAGGAAATCTGCGAAGAAGTAAACCGGTTGGTAAAACAAGGAGTAAAAGAATTTCAACTGATTGCACAGGATCTGACATATTATGGTCTGGATTTATACGGGAAATACAACCTGGCAGAACTGGTTCAACGCATCTCCGATATCAAAGGAGTAGAATGGATACGGTTACATTATGCTTATCCGGCTCATTTCCCGGCAGACCTGCTCCCGGTGATGCGTGAACGGGATAACGTGTGTAAATACCTGGATATTGCATTACAACATAGCAGCGACCATATGCTGAAACTGATGCGCCGGAATATCGACAAAGAGGCGACTACAAAGTTGCTGCAAAGAATCAGGGAAGAGGTTCCGGGAATTCATTTGAGAACTACCATGATGGTAGGACATCCCGGGGAAACGGAAAACGACTTTGCCGATTTACTGGATTTCGTAAAACAAATGCGTTTTGAACGTCTGGGTGGATTTGTTTATTCCGACGAAGAAGGAACCTATTCTAACCTGAACTATTCCGATAATATCAAGTCGGAAGAAAAATACAGACGCCTGGATGAACTGATGGCCACCCAGGAGAAAATTGCAACGGAAATCAACGAAACAAAAATCGGTAAAACCCTTAAAGTCATTGTCGATCGGGAAGAATCCGATTTTTATGCCGGACGAACGGAATTCGACTCACCGGAAGTGGATCCTGAAGTACTGATCAATAAAGAAAACAAATTGATTGTCGGAAACTTCTATCCGGTAACTGTCACCGGAACTCAATATTTTGACTTAATCGGTAAAACGGATAAAATATGAATGCTTCTGATTTTATTAGTGAACTAAGGAAAAAAATCCTTCTGTCAAAAGAGGAAACTTCCCGCCTGATTGATGATACTGTGGCTGTAATTACGGAACAGCTACAACAGAATAATACGATCTCTGTCCAGAATCTCGGTTCGCTTGAAGTAAAAAAAAGAGACGAACGCATTACCGTCAATCCGGTATCCGGTAAAAGACTGCTCATTCCTCCCAAATTAATAATAGGATATAGAGTTTCCCCGACTTTGAAAGAAAAAATGAAGGAAAATCCACAATCATGAACGAAAAATTGAATTTTCACGATCTGGTTGGACTCCTGTCTGAAAAAGCAGGAATTACCAAAAAAGATGCGGAGAACTTCCTCCGGGAGTTTTTCGATCTCACCACGAATGCCCTCCTTGAAGACAAACAAGTCAAAATCAAGAACCTGGGAACTTTCAAAATTGTGGATGTACACAAACGGGAAAGTGTGGATGTCAGAACCGGAGAACGAGTGGTTATCCCTCCACATTCAAAAGTAAATTTCATCCCGGATACAAACCTGAGCAAAACAATCAACGAACCGTTTGCCATGTTCGATCCGATAGAAATACGTAGTGGCGAATTGAATTCGCCCGATATCATCCCCGATACCGCCCATGTCCCCCCCGAACACAACCGGATTTTAGAAAAAAGAAAAAAGAAAAGGAAAAGAATCAAATTCCTTTATCCTGTTATCGCAATAATAGCAATTCTCGTTTTTGCCATTATATATTTCATCCCTGATTACGTTGAAATTTATAAAAAGTCCGACGACTATGTTTCCGAAACAAATCATGAACAGGGAAACGAGACTCCGGAACAAGAAATCGACATTACAGAAATGGAACAACCTTCGACCGAAAGCAAAACAGACAATATTTCCGAAGATTCCACCAGTATCGTCAATAATCCTGAAATAGCGGTCGGTACCCCTGTAAAGCCCGAAAAACAGCCGGAAACAACGGTTGAAAAAACAGTAAAGAATACAGAACGATATTCCATTGTAAACGGAATAAAAAAACGGAAAATAGTAGAAGGAGAAAGATTGACATTGATTGCCCTGCAGGAATACGGAAACAAAGACTTCTGGATTTACTTATACGAGGAAAATAAAAATATGATTAAAAACCCGGAAAATGTCATGCCCGGAATGATAATCATTATTCCTCCGGTAAGTAAATATAGTATTGATAAAGACAATCCGGAATCTGTAAAAAAAGCAAAAGAGTTACAACAGAGTTTGAAATAGGCCTTTTTTTAACTTTTAAAATAAGGATTAATCATTTTTAACGTACTATCTCTTTCAACAAAAATTTAACATTTCTATTTTTGCATCGTTTCTTTGAAAATAGTAATACAAAAAAAAATAATTTATGAGCCAAACAGTCGACATTCGTGAATTAAACGAAAGAATTGAAAGTAAAAGCGCTTTTGTGAATATGATTACCATGGGAATGGATCAGGTAATCGTAGGCCAGAAACATCTGGTAGAATCATTGCTAATCGGTTTGTTATCCGACGGACACATTCTCCTGGAAGGGGTTCCCGGATTAGCTAAAACACTGGCAATAAAGACATTGGGTTCTTTAATCGATGCCAAATACAGCCGTATCCAATTTACTCCCGACCTCTTGCCTGCCGATGTAATCGGAACAATGATCTACAGTCAGAAAACAGAAGAATTCCATGTAAAACACGGACCGGTTTTTGCAAACTTTGTTTTAGCGGACGAAATCAACCGCGCTCCGGCCAAAGTACAGAGCGCTTTGCTCGAAGCCATGCAGGAAAGACAGGTTACAATCGGTGACCATACTTATAAACTACCGGAACCATTCCTCGTAATGGCAACTCAAAACCCAATCGAACAGGAAGGTACTTATCCGCTTCCGGAAGCCCAGGTGGACCGTTTCATGCTGAAAGTCATCATCAATTATCCTAAAAAAGACGAAGAAAAACTGATTATCCGTCAAAATATCAGTGGAGATAATAAAGACATCAAAGCTGTTTTGAAAAAAGACGAAATACTGGAAGCCCGTAAAATTGTCCGTGAAGTTTATCTGGACGAAAAAATTGAAAAGTATATCGTCGATATTGTCTTTGCTACACGTTTTCCACAGGAACACGGTTTAGCAGACCTTAAAGAAATGATCTCTTTCGGAGCTTCTCCCCGCGCTTCCATCAATCTGGCTTTAGCGGCAAGAGCATACGCTTTCATCAAACGCAGGGGTTACGTCATCCCGGAAGACATCCGCGCCGTATGCCACGACGTGATGCGCCACCGTATCGGTCTGAGCTACGAAGCTGAAGCAAACAACCTTTCTTCCGAAGAAATTATCAGCGAAATATTGAACAAAGTCGAAGTACCTTGATTAATTGATAATTGATAATTGACAATGAATACGAATAATTGTCAATTATCAATTGTCAATTGTCAATTATCAATTATCAATTGTGGAAACAAGTGAACTTTTAAAAAAAGTACGACAGATAGAAATCAAGACACGCGGGTTGTCGAGAAATATATTCGCTGGTCAGTACCACTCGGCCTTCAAAGGTAGAGGTATGGCTTTTTCCGAAGTACGGGAGTATGAATTCGGGGACGATATCCGGGATATTGACTGGAATGTCACCGCACGATATACCAGACCGTACATCAAGGTATTTGAAGAAGAAAGGGAATTAACGGTCATGTTGCTGATTGACGTCTCAGGGAGCCGGGATTTCGGAACTTTCGAGATAATGAAAAAAGACATGATTACCGAAATTGCCGCTACGCTGGCTTTCTCTGCAATACAAAACAACGATAAAATAGGCGTTATCTTTTTTTCCGACAAAATAGAAAAATTCATCCCCCCGCAAAAAGGGAAAAAACATATCCTGTATATCATTCGCGAACTGATTAATTTTCATCCTCAGGAATCAAAAACCAACATCAATCACGTACTTAAATACCTGACCAGCGTATTGAAAAAACGTTGTACGGCATTCATGATTTCGGATTATATCGACAATGAAAATTATCAGCATGCACTGACCATCGCAAATAAAAAACATGATATGGTGGCAATCCAAGTCTATGATAAACGCGAAACAGAAATACCATCCGTGGGTTTAATGAAAATCAAAGATGCGGAAACCCAACAGGAGAAATGGATCGATACATCATCGCGCAAACTCAGGGATACTTACAGGAATTGGTGGGAAAAACGCCAGACTGAGATGAATAATTCCTTCAAAAGAAGCCGTGTCGATTCTGTTTCAATTCGTACCGATGAAGATTACGTGAAAGCTTTAATCGCTCTTTTTAACAAACGCAGTTAATAAAATGAGGTATTTAAAACTGAAAATAATTGTCCTGATCGCATTTAACATCTTGTGTGCGAGATCACTCCCTGCCCAACAAGCTGTAGTGAAAGCAACTATCGACTCGACCGCCATCATGATCGGAGAACAAACCCTGATCCGGCTGGAGGCTGCAGGAGATAAAAGTAAGCTTTTACAGTTACCGGTTTATTCTGCTTCCGATACTATCATAACCGGAATCGAAGTACTCGAAATGTTTAAACCCGACACATCGGATTTAGGCAATAACAGAATACAAATCAAACAAAATTACCTGGTAACGTCTTTCGACTCCGCCTTATATCTGATACCTCCATTCAGAATTATCAGCGGGGAAGATACGACTTATTCCAATACCCTGGGATTGAAAGTGATCGCCCCTCAGGTGGATACGGTTTCGGCAAAATTCCTGCCTATCAAAGATGTAATGACTCCCAAATTCGTCCTGACGGATTTTCTTCCCGACTATTGGTATTGGTGGTTGGCCGGATTATTGTTGGTTGCAGCCGTTATCTTCATATTCATCCGTTTGTATTCAAAGAAATCATTGATCCCGTTCCAGAAAGAGGAAATTCCATTACCTCCCCATGTGAAGGCTATCAACGGACTCGACGATATCAAGTCTCAGAAACTCTGGCAACAGGGGCGTACTAAAGAATACCATTCATCGATTACCGATACGCTCAGAACATACATCGAAGAACGTTTCAATACGCCGGCTATGGAAATGACATCCGGAGAAATACTCGGTAAAATCCGTCGCATCAACGAAACAGATTCGGTATATGAAAATCTAAAGCAGATCCTCCAGTTGGCCGATTTTGTAAAATTTGCAAAATACCAACCACTCCCGGATGAAAACGAACTGAGCTTAATGAATGCTTACCTGTTCGTAAATCAGACCAAACCGGAAGAAAAACCAATTGTTGCCGTTGACTCGGAAAACGAAACAACAACCGATGGTAATCCAGAATATAAAGAAGTCGTCAAATCGACAAAATCAAATGAAAATATTGAAAAACAAAGTGAATTATGATATTTGCCAATCCATATTATTTTTTACTGTTGCTCCTGCTCATCCCCATGATCGGATGGTACATCTGGAAACTGCGCAAATCGCAGGCCAGTCTTCAGATATCATCTTCCCAGGGATTTGACAAAGCTAAGGTAAGTTATAAAGTTTATCTGAGACATTTGCCTTTCGTATTCCGGATAATTGCGTTTTCTTTATTGGTAATTGCGCTCGCAAGACCGCAATCTACAAACAGCTGGGAAAATTCAACCACGGAAGGAATCGATATCATGATGTCCCTGGATATTTCGTCTTCCATGCTGGCTTTGGATCTGAAACCCGATCGCCTGCAAGCAGCAAAAGAAGTAGCCGCATCTTTCATAGCCGGACGTCCGACCGACAATATCGGGTTGGTAATTTTCGCCGGAGAAAGTTTTACCCAGTGCCCTATGACCACCGACCATGCAGTACTGCTGAACCTGTTGAAGGATGTCGAGTGCGGTATGATTCTGGACGGTACGGCAATCGGACACGGTATCGCTACTGCCGTTAGCCGGCTGAAAGACAGCCAGGCTAAATCGAAAGTCATCATATTGCTCACCGACGGTACGAACAACCGGGGAGAAATTGCTCCGGTAACAGCCGCCGAAATTGCAAAATCTTTTGGAATCCGGGTTTATACAGTTGCTGTAGGAACAAAAGGAGAAGCTCTATATCCCGACCCTTATCGTCCGGGAAGATATGTATCCCAGCCGGTGGAAATCGATGAAAAGGCATTGACTCAGATTGCACAAATTACCGGTGGACAATACTTCAGAGCGACAGACAATAAAACACTAAAAGGCATCTATAATGAAATCGACCAGATGGAAAAAACAAAAATAAGCGTCCAGACATACAATAAAAAGACCGAAGAATTTGCCTTTTTCGCCATGGGCGCTCTCTTGTTTCTGCTGTTGGAAATATTATTGAGATATACATTATTAAGAAATATACCTTAAACGGTTTTACGTTATACGCTTTATGTTGGGCTTACGTACAACAAAACGTATAACGTAAAACGTAAAACTTACAAAAATTATGTTTAGATTCGAACATCCGGAATATTTATACCTGCTCTTCTCATTGCCTGCCCTTTTGGCTTTGTTTATTCTTTCAATGATACAAAAGAAAAAAGCCCTGAAGCGCTTCGGATATATGCCGACTATACGTTTGCTGATGCCCGATGTATCCCTGAAAAAGCAATATTATAAGTTTTGGATCCTTCTGGCTTGTATCGCCCTTTTTGTATTCATTATTGCCAGGCCCCAATTTGGCTCTAAACTGGAAACGGTAAAGAAGAAAGGAGTGGAAGTTATGGTTTGTCTGGACGTATCCAATTCCATGTTATCGAACGATATCACTCCGACCCGGTTGGAAAAATCAAAACAAATTCTATCCAAGTTGGTCGACAACCTGAAAGACGACAAAATCGGCCTGATCGTATTTGCAGGCGATGCATTCATCCAGCTTCCGATTACGTCCGATTATGTATCGGCTAAAATGTTCTTATCATCAATTAATCCCAGCATGGTACCAACACAGGGTACCGCTATAGGAGCAGCCCTGAATCTGGCAATGAAATCTTTTACCCCATCGGAAACAAGCGAAAAAACAATCATCCTGATTACCGACGGGGAAAACCATGAAGACGATGCTCTCGGGGCTGCGAAGGCTGCCGCAGAAAAAAATATTAAAGTGAATGTATTAGGGGTAGGAAGCACACAGGGAGCCCCGATTCCTGTCGGAGGCGCCAATAATTTCCTGAAAGACGCTCAGGGAAATGTGATTATTACACAACTCAATGAACAGATGTGCCAGGAAATAGCAGCTGCAGGAAACGGAATATATACCCGTACGGATAATACCAATTCCGCATTAAAAGCCATCCAAAGCGAAATTGACAAAATGAGTAAATCCGATATTGAAAGTAAAGTATATTCGGATTATGACGAAAAATACCAGATTTTAGCATGGATTGTCCTGTTCCTGTTGATCCTTGAATTTTTTATTATGGACCGTAAAAACAGAATATTCAAAAAAATTAAACTATTTTCGTGATTGATATGAGACACAAATTGTTCATAATATTGATATTGTTAAGTTGTTCAAGTCTTTCTTTCTCCCAGAAAGAAGTAAGGAATAAACTGCGTGCGGGAAACAAGGAATACCGTCAGGAAAAATATACGGAAGCGGAAATATCATACCGTAAAGCGTTGGAAGTAAATACCAAATCTCCGGAAGCCGCTTACAACCTGGGGAACTCATTGTTCATGCAGAAGAAATATCCCGAAGCGGAAGAACAGTACAAAGCTTCCCTAAATTATGAAAAGGATAAAACCAAAATATCCTGGGACTGGCATAACACCGGTAATATCTTTTTACAACAAGCCGTTGAAAAAAGGGAAAATCCGGATCAGACTTACAATGAGAATTTGCAAAAGAGTATCGAGGCGTATAAAAATGCCTTGAGAAATAATCCGAAAGACGATGAAACCCGGTACAATCTGGCCTTGGCGCAGAAACTCCTGAAAGACAACGAAAATGGAGGCGGCGGTGGAAACAACGACCAGAAACAAGATGAGCAAAAGCAGGATCAGAAACAGGATCAACAACAAGATCAGAAACAAGATCAGCAGCAACAAAAACAGGATCAACAACAGCAACAACAACAACCTCAAATGAGTAAAGAAAGCGCTCAACAGATTCTGGATGCGATGATGCAGGACGAAAAAAACACACAGGAAAAGGTGAAAGAACAACAAGTGAAAGCTCAACAACGTAAGAGAAGTGAAAAAGAATGGTAAACTAAATAATATAATAATGATGAGAAAACTTTTTTTCTTATTTGTTTTATTGTTAATCGGAAGTAGTATCACATCAGCCCAGGATGTGACATTCAAGGCTACCGCGCCTTCAAGTGTGGTGGTCGGTCAGCAATTCCGGTTGACTTATACCTCCAACAAGTCCGGAAAAGATCTCCGGGTTACCGACCTGACCGGTTTTGATGTCTTGATGGATATTTCCAACGAAGATCACCGGTCTGTAAATAATAACGGAAAGTGGGTAACTGAAAGTACTTATTCGACCATCTATACACTAATGGCAAATAAGGAAGGTACTTTCACAATTCCTCCGGCAACGATCAAGATCGGGAACAGCGAGTACAAATCCAATCCGGTAACCATCAAGGTATTACCTAAGGACAAGGAAAGCGAAGCCTCCGGACAACAATCCCAATCAGGTAATTCATCTTCCGGAGTCTCGAACGAGAACCTGTTTATCAGGATGCATGTTTCCAAGAATTCGGTCTATGAAAATGAAGGTTTTCTGGTTACATTCAAACTGTATTCTAGGTATGATGTCAGAACTTTTGAAAATATAAAATTTCCGGAATTCGAAGGATTTGTGTCGCAAGACATCGAACTTCCGCAAAACAGACAAATGGAACAGGAAAATTTCCAGGGACGGAATTACCTGGCATTTGTACTTAAACAAGCAATATTGTATCCTCAACATTCCGGTACAATCACTATCGGTTCCGGCAAATACGATGTAGTCGTACAAGTGAGGACACAACAGCAAATACAAAGTATTTTCGATAGTTTCCTGGACACCTATGCTCCCGTAAAAAAATCGTTGACATCAGCTCCCGCTACCATTACCGTAAAACCGTTGCCTTCGGGTAAACCGGCCTCATTCAATGGCGCCTTAGGTGAATATTCCATGAAATCGTCGATCAGCTCGAATAATGTCAAGGCCAACGAAGCAATTACCGTCAAAGTAACTATTTCAGGGAACGGTAACATTAAATTAATCAGTAATCCTGAAATCGTTTTTCCGAAAGACTTCGACATCTATGACCCGAAAGTCGATGTGAATACAAAAGTAGCGTCTGCAGGCGTAAGCGGGAGTAAAACCATCGAATACGTAGCAGTTCCCCGTTTTGCCGGTGATTTTGAAATCCCCAGAGCCGAATTTTCCTATTTCGATATCAAATCCGGAACATACAAAACATTATACACCAACGAATTCAAGCTGCATGTGGAACCGGGAACCGGAGGTACTGGAACGGAACCTGCCGTATTCAAGGCTTCCAATAAAGAAGACCTGAAACTCGTGGGACAGGATATCCGGTATATCAAAACCACCGGTGTAAATTACACTCCAAAAGGGGAATCATTCTTCGGACAAGCCGGATTCTGGCTGAGTTATATCATTCCGGCTTTGTTGTTTATCGTTTTCTTCATTATTTACCGGAAACAAGCTGCCGAAAACGCCAACATTGCTTTGGTACGCACTAAAAAAGCAAATAAAGTAGCTTCAAAACGTTTGAAAGTCGCCGGTAAACTATTGAAAGAAAATAAGAAAGAGGAATTCTACGACGAAGTATTAAGAGCCGTTTGGGGATACCTTAGCGATAAGTTGAATATCCCAGTAGCTTCACTTACAAAAGATAATGTCGAAATGGAATTAGGCAAATACGGCGTGGACGAAGCTTTGGTTCAACAATTTATAGATATCCTCAACACTTGTGAATTCGCCCGTTACGCTCCCGCTCAAGATTCTTCCGGAATGGATAAATTGTATGGAGATACTGTTCAAGCCATCGATAAAATGGAAAATACAATTAAGAAGTAAAAAAGTATGAAAAAAATATTGATCTTATTAGCTGTTCTGCTGGCTGGAACTTATGTCAAAGCCCAAACTTTGGAAGAAGCTACCGGCGCCTATTCCAAGGGAGAGTTCGGTAAAGCCGTGGAAATATATGAAAAACTGTTGGAAACCAAAGGAGAATCGGCCGAACTTTATTATAACATCGGTAACTGTTATTACAGGCTAAATAAAACAGCGCCGGCAATCTTAAATTACGAACGGGCGCTTTTACTCAATCCGGGGGATAAGGATACACGTACCAATCTCGAAATTGCCAGACTAAAAGTAATTGATCGCATCGAACCGGTTGGGGATTTTTTTCTCATCGAATGGTTGCAAAGTATTCAGAACCTCCTCAGTACCAATGCATGGAGTTATTTAGGAATTATATGTTTCTTATTTTTAATCGGTTGTTTGGTATTGTTTTTCTTTTCCAGAAAAATAATCCTGAAAAAATGCGGATTTTACGTAGGAATCGTGATAATCGTCTTATGTATCTCGGCAAATATCTTTGCCCACAATCAAAAGAAAAAATTGAATAACCGGAATACAGCTATCGTCTTTGCTCCTACCGTGACTATTAAAAGTACCCCGGATAATAGCGGTACAGACTTATTCGTCCTGCACGAAGGAGTAAAAGTGGTTATCAAAAGTAAATTGGGTAATTGGAACGAAATTGAGATTGCCGACGGCAATATCGGATGGATCAAAAGCGAAGATATTGTTATTATTTGAAACTATTTATTCACCCTTTAATAATTCATAATTTTATGAAAAAAGTATTGATCTTATCAGGTACTTTATTGATGGTAGCCAATATGGGATTTGCACAAGACAAATATCCCGAACCCATGCCGATGAAACCACAAATGTCGGAATACTGGACGCCACAACCCCCAATCGTCACACCGGGAACTGCGACTACAAATGCAGTGATGTCGGCCCCTTCCGACGCCATTGTACTTTTCGATGGGAAAGATCTTTCCAAATGGCAAAACAATAAGGGCGGAACCGCCGGGTGGAATGTCCACGATGGAGTGGTTACGGTTAATAAAAAAGCCGGAGACATAATCACTAAACAATCGTTTGGAGATTTTCAATTGCATCTCGAATGGCAAATTCCTGAAAATATTACCGGAACCAGTCAGGCGCGGGGAAATAGCGGCGTATTCCTCCAGGATAAATACGAAATTCAAATACTGGATAGTTACAATAATGAAACTTATGTCAATGGACAAACCGGTAGTGTTTACAAGCAAGCTCCTCCATTGGTAAACCCAATACGTAAACCGGGAGAATGGAACATTTACGATATTATCTATAAAGCTCCGACATTCACCAAAGACGGTAAATACCGTACCAACCCAACGGTCACTGTCATTTTGAATGGTGTTGTGGTACAAAACAGTACGATTATTATCGGAACAACCGAATATATCGGATTTCCCAAAGTCGCACCCCATGAAAATGGCCCGATTCGCCTGCAATCTCATGGAGATCCAAGCGAACCTATCAGTTTCAGAAATATCTGGTTAAGGGAACTCTAATTATCAGATTTTCAATATCTTCTCTACAAAAGAGCGGACATATACAGCTGTTTCATCAATACCCAACATCGATGTATTGATACATAGATGGTAAGATGAAGCGGCCCCCCACTCTTTTCCGGTATAGTAGTTATAATAATTTGCACGCTGCTTATCGATACGATCTACCATATCCCTGGCTTTTGCCGGGGATATTTTTTCATACTCAATTATCCGTTCTATCCGATCTTTCATATCGGCACAAATAAAAATATTAACCGTCAGGGGATGATCCCTTAAAATATAATCGGCGCATCGTCCGACAAAAATACAGGAATATTTTTCGGCTAACTCACGGATAACATCGCTCTGGATCTTGAATAAAGTTTCATTTTGCAGGTAATTATCCATGTATCCTTCACTTCCATGACTGGAAAACCAATCAAACAGGTTTCCAAAGAAACCGAATTTTGTTTTTTCATCGGCTTTCTCAAAGAATTCTTTCCCAAGTCCGCTTTCCTGGGCTGCAATCCGAATCAATTCCTTATCGTAAAAAGCAATACCCATCGTTTTGGCAAGATTTTCTCCAACAATGCGTCCACCACTACCTAACTGGCGACCAATATTGATGACATATTTTTCATTCATAATGAATAACTGAATATTTGAGTAACTGAATAATTGAATAACGGAATTATATCTCTTATGAATTATCCGATATTTTTTAACTTCTTAATTTGATTTATCAATAATGTCAGGGATACAATAACCGACACCATATCTGCAATCGGCATACTCAACCATACCCCGTTTATACCCCATAATCCCGGCAAAATAAGCAAGCAAGGGATTAAAAACAATACTTGTCGGGTCACTGACAGGAAAATTGCTTTCCCTGGTTTTCCTATACTCTGGAAAAAAGTAGAAGTCACCATCTGGAACCCGATCAAAGGATAAAACATAAATACCAAACGTAAACCCATAACAGCTAAATCCGTCAGTTCATTATCCGTAGTGAAAACAGATGCCACAGCATGAGGGAACAACTCAATGAGTAGAAAGCCTGTAGCCATAACAACGGTCGCTATGATAATCGCTTTCTTCAGAACTTCCATCACACGGGAATAAAGCCCTGCCCCGTAATTGTATCCGGCAATAGGTTGCATCCCCTGGTTCACTCCCATGACAATCATAACAAACAAAAACGCAGTCCTATTCACAATCCCGTATGCTCCTACCGCCAAATCTCCCCCATTACGGATCAAACCCTGATTTATAAGGACAACAATTACACAAGAGGCGGCATTCATCAAAAATGGAGCCATGCCAATTGATAATGAATCTTTTACAATATTCTTTTTTAACCGGTAAATTCCTTTCTTCAAATGGATAAAATTATTTCTATCACTGAAAATATAGATTTGCCATAATAATACGATGATCTGGGAAATAATCGTAGCAAAAGCGCTTCCGCGAATTCCCCATCCAAACCCGAAAATAAAGAGCGGATTGAGTACCAGATTTATCATCACGGTAAAAATCGTTGCAAACATCGCTTTTTGGGGATGTCCGGACGAACGGAGCATGGCGTTCAGTCCAAAATACATGTGAGTAAACACATTTCCGCACAACAAAATCTGCATAAAATCATAAGCATAAGGCAAGGTGGAATCACTTGCCCCGAAAAAATAAAGTATCGGCTTCAGGAAAAGCAGTATAACCACTGAATAAGCCAATCCGAATATCAGGTTCAACACAAATACATTACCCAGGATATTATTCGCCGTATCATAGTCTTTCTGTCCCAGACGTACCGATAAAAGGGTCGCTGCCCCCATTCCAACCAAAGAACCGAAAGCGGCAGCCAGGTTCATTAAAGGGAAAGTAATAGCCAGTCCGGATAGAGCCATAGACCCTACCCCATGACCAATGAAAATACTATCAGTGATATTATACAGGGACGATGCCGTCATTGCAATAATTGCCGGAATCGCATATTGCATCAGTAATTTTCCGATTTTTTCGGTTCCCAACGCTATAGGAGCTCCTTCTTTAGTCACAGTGATTCTATTCATTCTTGAAAAATATCCGAGTTAATTGACTAACAAAATTAGTCAAAAAATTCGTAAAACCGGGAACAATCGGCAATATTGTCGGGAACTTCTTGTAACCCCCTATAACTCCTTGTAATTTCTTGTAACTCCCTATAACTCCCTATAACTCCTTGTAACTCCCCAATATGTTAATTAATGTCAAAAATTTGCACAATAAAAAAACAACCACTTACTTTGCAATTCAAAGTACTTTTATAAACAAAAATCAAAATGAAGCAAGAATTAGAAACATTACAGGAAATTCGAAACCTGATGGAAAGAAGCAGCAGGTTTATCGGTTTAAGTGGTTGGAGCGGCATTGCAGCCGGATGTTGCGCCCTGATTGGGGCCTCTTTAGCCTACCCGATCGTTTCCGACCGGCTGGAAACAGGAGAATATTACTCCGGGCAGGAACTCACAACCCTATTGTTGATCGGTTCGGGGACTTTCATTGCAGCTCTGATTTCAGCTTTCATTTTCACGTACGCCAAATCCAGGAAAACAAACACCCCGGTATTCGGGAAAACCAGCAAAAGATTAACTTGGACCGTTATTGTCCCTATTTTCGTGGGAGGTATATTCTTATTGAAACTGATATCGCAAGGACTTTATGGATTAGTTGCACCCGGTTGCCTGATATTCTATGGTATCGCCCTGTTTGCTACGGGTAAACAAACGGTCAATGAAACACGATACCTGGCTTATTGCGAAATAATATTAGGCTGTATATCCCTGTGGAAAATAGGATACGGATTGTATTTCTGGGCAATCGGATTCGGTTTATTCCACATATTATACGGCGCTAGAATGTGGTATAAATACGATCGCAACCGATAAATATCCCATTTTCATGAAGGTAGAAAACTTAAATAAGGCTTTCGACAATAGAATCCGTCTCGGAATTATGAGCATTCTAATGGTCAATCAGGAAATGAATTTCAATTCCCTGAAAGAAATGTTACAGGTTACGGATGGGAACCTTGCTTCCCATCTCAAAGGACTTGAAGAAATAGGTTATATCTCTGTAAACAAAGGATTTATCGGAAGAAAAACAAATACAACTTACGAAATTACAAAAAATGGAGAAAAAGCTTTCAGGGAACATCTGGACGCACTTGAAATTTTAATTAAAAATATACGATAAATTTTTTACTCATAAACTTTGAAATTCAAAGTACTTTTATAAACATAATAAATAAGAAAAACATGGAAACAAAAAAATTTTCAGAACAAGGAAAAAACATTCCCATTGAAGAGAAGAAAGAACAGGATGTGAATTATAGTCGCATATTCAAGTCAAAAGGAATATCCCTGACATTCAAAGGAATTTGTATTTTTATACTGACATTATTACTGTTAATTCCTACGATCATAATATCGGAACTGGTTCGGGAACGGAAGTCGAGGCAAAAGGAAGTCCGGGAAGAAGTCAGTGAAAAATGGGCTAACAGCCAAACTCTGACAGGGCCGATTCTGATTATTCCCTATAAAAAAATCATACAATCCGACCCTAAAACCGGAAACGTCGAATACGGAACGGAAAACCTATATATCCTGCCGGAAAAACTGGATATTGAAGGAATTGTTTCCCCTCAAATCCGTCATAGAAGTATATTCGATGTCACGGTATATCAATCGGAATTAACATTCAAAGGACATTTTGCTCCTATTAATCCCGAATCCCAGGATATTCCGGAGAACGATTTTCTTCCGGAAAAAGCGATGATTTACTTCGGATTATCAGACTTCAAGGGAATCGAAAATCAACTATCCATCCGCCTGGATAACAAAACGTATGAATTAAACGCCTCGGATATTCTATCCTCCCTGAATTCAAACGGACTATCCAGCCCCATTTCAATATCTTCCGGCAACTTAACAACAACTCTTCCGTTCAACCTGGGACTAAAGATTAAAGGTTCCGGCGATTTACATTTCACCCCTATCGGGAAAACAAACAATACCGCGCTGACATCTTCCTGGAATAATCCTTCATTTACAGGCTCCTTTCTTCCAAATACTCCGGCGGATATTTCAGAATCAGGATTCTCCGCCAAATGGCAAGTACTCTACCTAAACCGGAATTATCCTCAAATATGGAAGAACCAGACCTATGATATATCCAAATCGAATTATGGAGTATCGTTACTTCAATCAACGGATTCGTATGCAAAAGCAGAGCGTTCGGTAAAATACGCTATTTTATTCATCGCCCTGACATTCGCATTATACTTCTTTATTGAGATTCTCCAGAAAAAGAAAGTACATCCCTTACAATACGGTTTGGTCGGAATTGCATTATGTGTCTTTTATACCCTCCTATTGTCTATCGGAGAATACATTTCCTTCGATTATGCTTACCTGATAGCTTCCGCTGCAACCATCACCCTGATTACATTATATACCAAAGGAGCTTTCGGAGAATGGAAAATTGCAATAATCTTCGGGATTGTTCTTTCTTCCTTATACGGATTTATTTATATTCTGATTCAATTACAGGACGGAGCGTTACTGTTCGGAAGTATCGGGTTATTCCTGTTACTGGCTGTTGCGATGTATTATTCGAAAAAGATCGATTGGTACGGAAATTATCAGTCATCATAAATTTATTCGAATTGTAATGGAATCGCCCACGTCGAATATATCCCTCTCTGTTTACGACTGTGCAACACCCATAAAATAATCCGTCAGTTCGACAATAGCAGCCCCGCCGGTATTATTGATATCCCGTTTTACCAGGCCATTTTCGAGCAATACAACACGGGTACTGATATCGGTCGTATAATTCAGGTTATGACTGGATATCAAGACTGTCGTATTCCGTTCCTTATTCATTTTCAGAATCAGATCCTTAATTTCTATCTGGGAACTTGGATCCAGGAAATTAAAGGGTTCGTCCAGAATCAAAACATCGGGATTAACCATCATGGCTGCAATAATCCCGATTTTTTGTTTATTCCCTGCCGAAAAATTACGGATATATTTCTTTTGTCCCATGATTTCATTACCCATAAACCGGGTATAAATCTGTAGCCGTTCGTCCAGTTCGGCACGGCTTATGTGATATGCTTCTCCGACAAAATAAAGGTATTCTTCCGGGGTCAGGTACTCTATCAGGAAACGGTTGTCGATAAACGAACCGGTATATGACTTCCACTCCTCACTTCCGGACACATCTGTTCCCTTACTCAATACGAATCCTTTGTCAGCCTTCAACAGATCAAGCATCAGCCTGAACATGGTCGTTTTTCCGGCTCCATTATTTCCAACCAATCCTAATAGTTCCCCTTGTACAATATTTAATTCCGGAATGTCAATGGCCGTTTTTGTTCCAAAATTTTTGACTAAATCCTTGATTTGTATCTCCATTTTTATTAAATTTAATATTTATAAAATTAGGGAGTTACAAGGAGTTACAGGGAGTTATAGGGAGTTAAAAGAAGAAGGTTTTTCATTTTAAGCATAAAACTCATCTTAACTCCCTGTAACTCCTTGTAACTCCTTGTAACTCCCTGCAACTTCATGTAACTCCTTGTAACTCAATTCCGAAACCCTTCCATAATAATGTAACGCCTTTTCATCATACGATTGCAAGTCCATTTCAACCAGATATTGGATCCCAGAACAAATAAAACGCCTGTTGTCAACATGAAATAACATGCAATTTCTTCTGATGTCAGGGACTTTACTATTACAACCAAGCCAATCGGAACAAACATCGCTACCATAGTGATAATCATCTGGCTGGTCGTCGATGTTTTCCAATTCATGAATCCGGAATCCGATAAATCCAAAAAGGTTTTATTATAAACCCCGTTCTGGAAGACACAACAATAGACAACCCCGATATAATAAAAGAAAGCCGAAGTTATTAATAAAACAGACATCATCTTATTATACCATATAAAAGCCAACAATAGGAGATAAACCAAAAAGGAAATGACGACATAAGAATAATACTTTGCTTTCATCAAACTCAGGAACGAATGATTACGAGTTATTAAACCATCGAAATAAGACGATTCGGCCATAAACAAAAACTGTGAAAAAATCAGTCCGAAACCGCCGACCATAAATCCAATCCAGAAAAGACTCATAAAAAAGTTTTCCAAAACCATCCTATTAGATACCAGTTGAACGCCAAAAATAACTAAAACTGCAACAAATGTAAAAAGCTGGTTTTTCAGCCGCTTATTTCTGAAAATCAATTTGAGTTCCAGATTGATAAATTCTCCGATTTCTCCAAAACGATCGAGGAATGACATATTGGAAAAAGAAACGGAATCCCTGACCTTTTCCCCCTGCATTTCCTTATATAATATAGAACGCATCAGCCAACGATTGGCGCACCACAGAAAGATAAATATCCCGATAAATACAACCCAAGCTATCGGATTAGTTCCCATAAGCCAACTCCCGAACTGCTGGGTATAATCGCCAAAAGAAAAATTGAACTTAAAGGCCGCCACCAGAATACCGGCAATAATCACAGCAGGAAAAAACAGCTTCCATATACCTGTCTTTACCCACGCCTTAGTCAGGGCAACCAGCAAACTGTTGGCGATACATAACAGATAAAAACAAATTAAAAATACAAATACATGGAAAAATGAATACTCGACAGGAATCACCTTGAAGGCAAACGGTACTATCAAAAACATCATATACCAATTCCACATGCTGACGAATTCCTTGGATTGCAGGAAATTAAAAAGTCCATTCCTTTTAATGGGCAAGGTCAGATAAGGCGCTATCTGCATTGACTGATTGGACTTCAATAAAAATTTAACCACAAAATCCGCCATCATAACATACAACAAGCCCGAATTAAAACAATCCAAAGGTGAGGCATAATTACCAAGCTCAAGACAAAGCCTATCCAGGAAAAAGCCTATAGCAAAAAATTCTACGGCAAGAAAACCAAAACAAACAAACATAAATATTTTCACACCCAAGTTTCGCTCAAACATTGGATGCCTCTTGAAAGCTTTCCATTGGTGGTTCCTCAGTTCTCTATATATCATAAATAAATATTTTTTATTAATATCTTTTTAGCATTTTTTAATTAAGCCAATTCAAAGGATTCAATTTTTGTTTTTCTTCTCGAATTTCGAAATGCAGTATAGCGCCATCTTCCGGATTTGTATAAATTGTTCCGAGAGCTTGTCCTGTTGACACCATATCTCCCCTTTTTACTATCAAATCCGTTAAATTACAATAAACAGTCAGGTAATTTCCATGACGAACAATAATATTATTGGATTTATCGTTTCCAGGAACAGCAAATACAGCCGATACTTCTCCTTTGAAAACGGAACAAGCCTTATTCCCTGATGTAGTCTGGATATCAATTCCGTTATTATTTCTCGTCACATGTTTAAGTCCGGGATCCTGATGTTGCCCGAAACCGGATACGACTTTATAATTTCCCTTCAAGGGATAAGGTAATTTCCCCTTATTACTGAAAAAATTATCGGAAAGTACCCGTTCTTCCTTCGTCATTGAGAAACCGCCTTTTGTTTCGGTAATCCTGGTTTCTGCCGTTTGTTCCGGCGTTTTTACCGGAGCTTTACTGTCTTTGGCCTTATTCTTTTCCGCCAGAGCCTTCGCCCCTGCTGCAGCCTTGGCTTCCCGTTCGGAACGGGCAATTTCATCCGCTATAGCCTTCTCAATTGCGCGATCCAAAGCCTGGGCCTGTTTTTTCTTCCTACCCAATTCCGCATTCAACTGTTTTTGTTCTTTGCGCAGGGTTTGTACTTCCGTTTTCTGAACCGTTTCTTCCCCTACCAATTTTTCCTCCTCTAATTTCTTACCCTGGAGCAAATCCAGTTTTTCAGCTTTCGAGTGGATTAATTTTTCTTTTTCTACATTCAACTGATTCTGTTTTTTTACAACATCTTCGGCCTGTCGTCGCTCCCATTTGGAGAATTCCCTCAAATACAATACTCTACGATAGGATTGAGCAAAATTATCTGCAGAAAAAATAAACAACAATTTATTTTGCTCATTTTGACTGATATACATTTTCCGGACAGATTCGGCATAAATATCTTTTTTAGATTTTAATTCCCGTTCCAGAACCTTAATATTGGATTCTGCAGAGTAGATCGCCTTATCAGCCTCATTAATTTCATCATTTAATAAACGAATGACTTCCCTCCGGGTTACAATTTGCCTGGTCAGCAGACTTAACCGGTTCAAGGCATTACTTGTCGTCCTTTTATTCTCATCCAGTAGTTGCTTTGTCTCTTCAATTTCGGCCTGGGCACTTTTACGCTGTTCCTCCAGACTCTTTATCCTGGGAGTTTGGGCTACAATTGCAACGGCCATCAACAACATGATATAAACGACAACTCTCTTCATCATATACTATTGATTATCTTTATTGCCTGCGACAATGTAATCCGTTTGTATTTTGCCGGAATCTGAAATTCAATAGAGAAATCTCCGTCCAGTTCAATCTTTGAATAAGAAAGATTCATGTTCGCCTCATCAGAAGGTAAATTCAAAACCATTGCCATTTTTACCGGGAAAATCCTGTCGGTCTGAAGCAACACAAAATTATCGTACAACCAGGTCATCCGGGTTGACTTTCCATTGCTTTCAAGCTCTGTTTTACGGACTCGATCGGTATAATCGGAAGTAAATGTATAACTAACTCCCTGACGGTCTCTGGAACTGATATGAGCGACATACTGTTCCTGATCCACTTTTAACAGGTTATAATCTCCTGGAGTAATTTTTGTTTTACCTGCAATAAACATCTGATTTGTGAATAAAGCTTCCAGATTCTGATATTCAAAGGCAAAATCAGCAACTTCCCTTATATCCCGAATCGCTTCCGCCACATACATCTTATCCTTTCGATCGATAAGTAAAATACTATCCGGAGTAACCACCATCCTGAACACCTCAGCATTCAGAAGTGGAATCGGAATCTGGAAAGATAGCATCAAGGCCTTGCCCTTAATTATTCTCAATAAAGCAGGAACAGACACACCCTTGTTTTTTTGTCCGGGTTTAAGATCCACACTCAGTTTTGCCGAAAATTTATCGTATGTCACCGTATTTGATAAAACAGCCGAAAGCAACTCGGTATTGCTTCTCTTAACCATATCAACAGCGCCCGTTTCCCGCTTGGTTTTACAAGAGGATAACAGTAATGAAATTATTAACGACAATAAAAAACAGTAATATCTGAAAC